>CALUVB010000015.1 GCA_944324115.1 uncultured Elusimicrobiales bacterium | reverse complement strand
GGCGACAATGCCGAGATAGAAGTGAAGCTGATCACTCCTGTGGCCATGGAAGAAGGTTTGCGTTTTGCAATCCGCGAAGGCGGCCACACGGTGGGAGCCGGCGTAGTTACCAAAATTATTGAGTAGTAAAATTGTTTAGTTCACTGTTACAGGGACATTGCAAGTCAATGTCCCTGTAGATATCATAAAGTGGACCATTTACTTTAAGGAAAACGAAGATGGCAACGAACGAAAGAATCACAATCGCGCTTGCTTGCACGACCTGCAAGAATAAAAACTATTATCAAGTGCGCGGCAAAAAGAAAGATTACAAACTGGAAGTAAACAAGTTTTGCAAGAAGTGCGGCAAAAGCACCCTGCATAAAGAAACGAAGGCCTAATTTAGGGGGAGCGTCGGTTAACTGGTAAACCACCGGTCTCCAAAACCGGGACTGAAGGTTCGAGTCCTTCCGCTCCTGCCAGTTTTACGCAAGGATTATATATGAATAAAGCAATCAATTTCCTCAAGCAGTGCGTGTCCGAACTAAAGAAAACCACATGGCTCAGCCGCAGAGAAGTGACACAGTCCACCATTTTGGTGGCGATTGTGGTGGCTTTGACGGCTGCTTATGTGAGCATTATTGATTTTGGCCTGACCAAGGTGCTGGGGTTTTTTGTGGGAGGGCGCTAAATGGCTGAAGAAAAAAATTGGTACGTCGTTCATACCCAGACCGGACATGAAGATAAAGTGCGCGAAAAAATCCTGCTGCAAGTGGAAGTGCAGGGATTTGGAGACCGCGTATTTAACGTGCTTGTGCCTACTGAAGAAGTGGTGGAAGTCAAACAAAACAAAAAAATCCTTCGCAAACGTAAATTCTTCCCGGGTTATGTGCTGGTGCAGATGAATATGACCAGCGAATCCTATTGGTTTATTAAAAATATTTCCGGTGTAACCGGGTTCTTGGGAGACCCGACCCCGGTGCCGCTTCCGGAAGAAGAAATAGCCGGTATTGTGGAACTCACTGAAGAAGGCGGAAAGCCCAAACACGTAGTTACTTTCACGCGCGGCGAAAGCGTGCGCATTACGGAAGGGCCGTTTAAGCACTTTATCGGCGTGGTGGAAGAAGTGAACGAGCAGAAAAACAAGCTAAAGGTTATGGTGACGGTATTTGACCGTGTTGCTCCGGTGGAAGTGGATTTTCTGCAAGTGGAAAAGAACTGATTTGGTAGCCCGCGCGTGGCGCGGGCTGTTTTAGCAGTAGAAATTATGGAGTAAAAAATGGCAAAAGAGAAAAAAATTAAAGGTTACATCAAGCTGCAAATTCCCGCAGGCGCGGCCAACCCGGCACCCCCGGTAGGTCCTGCTTTGGGGCAGCATGGTGTAAACATCATGGAATTCTGCAAACAGTTTAACGCCAAAACGGCGAAACTGGAAAAAGGTATTAAGATTCCGGTCGTCATTACGGTTTATGAAGACCGCTCTTTCACCTTCATCACGAAGATGCCGCCTATGGCTGTGCTGATTGTCAAAAAACTCGGCTTGGCTAAAGGCTCTGGCGCTCCGCACAAAGATAAAGTGGGTAAAATTACCCAGAAACAGTGCGAAGAAATCGCCGCTGAAAAATTGCCCGACCTGAATACGAAAGACATTAAACAGGCCGCCGAAATGGTGAAAGGCACCGCCCGCAGCATGGGTGTTGACGTAGTAAAATAAATTTAGAAGGTAAGGGAGGGCGTCTGCCCGTTACCACCTTAAAGGAGTTTACAGATGGGAAAAAGAATGGAAGCTGCCAAAAAAGCGTTTGATGCGGAAAAGCTTTATACGTTTGATGAAGCAGCGCAAATCGTAAAAGACAACGCCAAAGCGAAATTTGACGAAACAGTTGAATTGCACGTCAGCTTAGGCATTGATACCAAGAAAGCCGACCAGCAAGTGCGCACGACCGTCGTGTTGCCGCATGGCACCGGCAAAACCAAACGCATTGCCGTTATCGCCAAAGGTGAAAAAGCGCAAGAAGCGCAAAAAGCCGGCGCCGATAAAGTAGGCGCGGAAGACATTGTGGAAGAAGTAATCAAAGGGAAAATTGACTTTGACGTTTTGGTTGCTACTCCGGACACGATGAAAGACTTGGCCAAAGCCGCCAAAATCTTGGGTCCCCGCGGACTTATGCCGAACCCGAAGAGCGGCACGGTGACGTTTGATTTGGCAAAGACGATTGCCGAGCTGAAAGCAGGCCGTGTGGAATTTAAAGCCGATTCTTACGGCATAGTGCATACGGTGATTGGCAAAGCTTCCTTTGACGCGGCTAAACTGGCAGAAAATGCCAAAGCCGTGTTAGACACCATCTTGCGTGTTAAACCGAGCACCTCTAAAGGGGTTTACCTCAAGAGCATTTCTATGAGCTCCACGATGGGCCCCGGTGTGCGTGTAACTACCAGCAAATAAGTATCTTTTGCCAACAACGAAAAGCCCCGGTAATCCGGGGCTTTTGTTTCTGTAGAGAAACAGGAAAGAAGGTAAAATAAGTTTTATGTTTGTATGAAACCAATAGCGGGCCTTGCCGCTTGGCATATAGAAGAAAACAGCGTGTTTGTATTTTAAACAATTTCTCTCAAATGCCCCAAAGAAGCTTTTTTGTCGCGGGAATATGTTTCTTGGTGCTATTGCGTGAAAAATAACCGCGAAGGCAAATAGAAAAATGGAAGGACAGCCGTTTTAATAACTAAAAGAGAGCACATAGCAAAGGACTGACGTCGTGTTTGAAAATGTAAATAGAGAGTGATATGAAAAGAAAAATATATAGTGTTAGTATGGCAGTTTTAGGTTGTTTCATCTGGAGCTGCTTATACGGGGCGGCTATATCAGAGGAAGATGTGACGCGGGCTTACCAAATTTTGCATAGCCAGTCTGCTCAAAAAGTGTGGGCGTTGGGGGCCGGAGCCTCTGCGCTGATTGGTTCGGAAGAGGCTTTTTTGCCTAATATGATAAAGAAGGTAAACGCGTTAAAAACGCCCAATATGGCACAGCCGGGAGCGGAGATTTTTGCTCATCAGCATTCATTGCTTCAACGGGAAGCTGAAGAAATAGAAAAACTTCGTTTGAAATCAGACCGGATTTTAGCCTCTTGGCGTAATGTGCGCCGACGTTCGTTGCGGGCATCAAACGGCTGGGGAGACAGCTTGCTGGATCGTTTGGCCCAAGAATATGATGAAGTATATGGCGAATTTTTAGAGCGTTACCAAGCGTTGTCTGCGCGAGTAGTACAATACAAACGGAATTATACTGTTTTTGTAAGAACGGGGCATTTGGCGCCCCAAGCTTATATTTCAACGGCTGTTGTGAAAAATTGTCCGGGCTTTATTAAAAAAATCCCGTTTGTCCTGTTATTTATATGGGCGGCATCTTCTGCTGACAGCCAGGAGGCTGTCATGGCACAGCGTTTAGAAGAAGACCCGGCGTTGGCGTTCCATTTGTCTGCCAAGGATATGGCCCAGGTGAAACGTTCTGCCGTATTGTCTGCAATTTATACGCAAATTGCCAAACGGGTGCAAATTCTATCTTCTTGGCCGAAAGAGGAATTGCAAGAAGCGGCCAGTCGGGCCGCTAATAAAGAAAGAGCCGTTTTGACAGGCCGGCTATTGGCCCGGCGATTGAGCAAACAAATGGCCCGGTAAGAAACGCGCTTTTGCGGTAAATGAGCCTCTGGCGTTTTATATATGAAGTGATTTGAAAGGCGCTCCCAGCGCAAGAATTGCCCGTCAAATAGGCATAGCGGCTGGCAGAGAACCCCCTTGTTGTAAGAAATTCTCCGTCTTGTCTGTTAAGTTTTGTATTCTATAGAATAGAAACATGAAATCATTCATAGGAAGTTTGTGTATCTTGTGTTTGGCGTGGCCGCTGTTTGCGGAAGTGGGTTTGCTGTCTCTTACTAGCGAAGATATGCATACAAAAAAGGAAGATTTTTGGCATACCTTTGAGTATTATGCCACGGCTCCCGACGGCAAAACAACCAAGTGTCAGGCTACGCGTATCGGCAAAAAATGGTTTGCCACTGCCGCCCATTGTGTGGCACAGCCTTGTCAAAACGGCTGTACGCTGCAGGTGGATTTGTTGGAGCAGCCTTTCTCGGTATTGATTGGCGCAACACATACCCGTAAGAAACCAATTGTATTTATACATTCCCAATATAAGCCTACAGAACCGGTGGCCCATGATTTTGCTTTGCTTCAGATCGATGTGGCGCGGGCTGAAGCGCGTTATTATCGCCGCGCAGAAAGCGAAGGCCAACCTAATTTGTTTGTTTCTAAGAGCGTGTTTGATAACTTTATACGCCACAATCCGCCCGCCAGACGGGAATTGGAGCAGGCGCTTCGGCCCCAGTTGCCGCCGCTGCTGGTATTTTCAGATGCAGACGCTAGATTGGCGCGGGAGCTTTCGGTTATCTCCATTTTTAATGGAGAACGGCATATATTGCATAATCCTTATCCCACTGATTATGTGAAACAATTGGGCTTTGCTTATACGCTAAACTTCGGCGTAAAAGAAGGCATGAGCGGCTCCGGGGTAATGACGAATACAGGAGAACTGGCGGGCATTATTTCGGCTTATTTGGGGATAAAGACGGGAAAGGGAACGCCTAGAGAATATTTTATGTTTGCCGTTTTTAATGCAGACTTGCTGCAGTTTATGGAGCAGGTTATGGGCAGCGATTATTATAAACTGGATCGCCGTGAAGCGGCCCCCGGATATATTAAAAAATCTACCGCCGATCATACGGAAATCATAACGGCGGTGAAAGAGATTTTAGCTGCGCAATAGTGCGGCAGCCCGCTTCTGCGCATAGGTGTATGCCGCAGAGCAGATTTCTGAGCAAGCAATTTAGTGTAACCGAAAGCCCCTGTTTGGTAAAACAGGGGCTCTGGTCTGACCAGCTGATAAGCAAGTTTACTCTTCTGCTTTGCTTTTGCGCCGGGCGGCGCGTTTAGCCAAGCGTTCCGCTTTTGTTTCACGGCGTTTATAGCCGGCGTGTTCCGGATTTTCTGCGGCTTCTTTGTCCAATGTGCCGTTCCACTCAAATTCCTTGCTTCCTGCAATTATGGGATCGCCTTCTTGCACTCCTGCCTTTAGAAGGGCTTTTTCTAACCCTATTTTTTTGAATATGCCGCGCAGACGGGCCACTGCCTCAGGCTGGGTAAAGTTGGTCATGGCAATAAATTCATCAATCTTTTTGCCAGTAATATGAATGACTCCTTCTTCATCGCGTTCGATAATAAAAATAGGTTCCACTTTGTGCACCACTGCCTGGGGTGTCTGCGGCTCTGCAATGGGCACAGGAGTGACTGAGAGTATTTTGACCACTTCATCTAATACAGATTTCACTCCTTGTCCCGTGGCGGCTGACATCAACATGACGGGGCATTTTTTATATTTCTTTTTTATTTGTTCATAAGCATGTTGGGCCGAAGGCAGATCTGCTTTGTTCACGGCAATAATGCGCGGTTTTTTAGCCAGCTCTTTATCAAACTGTTTTAATTCCTGTTCAATTACTTTTACAGATTCCAATGCATTCATTGCGTCAAATCCGTCGGGATCTACTAAATGCAGCAATACCCGGGTGCGTTCAATGTGTTTTAGAAATTGATGCCCCAGCCCCTTCCCTTCGCTGGCTCCTTCAATAATACCGGGAATGTCAGCCGTGGCAAAAGAAAGCCCCTTGTGCAAGGTAATGCCCAAATTGGGGTTGAGTGTAGTAAACGGATAATCTGCAATCTTGGGCCGCGCGCTGGAAATGGCGGTTAAGAAGGTACTTTTCCCTGCATTGGGAAAACCGACTAAGCCCAAATCCGCCAATACTTTAAGCTCTAAAATAAGCGTTACTTCTTCGCCTGGCTGCCCTAATTCTGCCATATGCGGGCAGGTGTTGTTGCGCGTTTTAAAGGATTGATTCCCGCGGCCGCCGCTGCCGCCCCGGGCTACGGTAAGCTGTTGGCCTTGGCGGGTAATATCGCCAAGCAGTTGCCCGTCTTTATAAATCAATGTGCCCAGCGGAACGTGAATGATTTTATTTTCTCCACCGCGGCCTGTTTTGTTATAGGTGCCGCCTTTTTCTCCGTTTTGGGCTTCTATATGTGGGTTGTAAGCCAGCTCTAACAGGGTGGTCAGGTTGCTTTCTCCTTGAATAATTACATCGCCGCCTTTTCCGCCGCAGCCCCCATTGGGGCCGCCAAATTCAATGAATTTTTCGCGGCGAAAGGACATACAGCCGTCACCGCCTTTCCCGGCGGTAACATAAATTTTGACTCGGTCTAAAAAGCTTCCTGATTGCATAAATAAATCCTCAAACGGATTTTCCGTTTTATTCTACATCTTCCGGTTGTTGTTTTAACAGCCGCTTAGACAAGGCGCGCTTAGCCTTGCTGCGGGCCCGTTTTGCTTTTTGGCGCGCGGCGGTTTTTGTGGTGGTATAGCACCACTCATCTTGTTTTACCGGTAATACTTCGTCTTTCATATTCTATCAAAAGCGCGCTATAAAACGCGTCTTTATATCAATTAGTCAGATATGTCTAAATATCCCTACATTTTGTTTACAGGATATTGCTGGCATGCCGCGGTCTGCGATACCTTTGGCGTTCTGCGTTATTTGCCGGTTGAGAGAGCGGAAACTTCCTCGGATATCTTGGCGTTTTAGGCTGCCGGGCAAGGGCCAATTCTATTTTAATAATCTTTGGTGAAGGCGTTTATGCGTCTTAGGCTGCCGGGCAAAAAAAGCGGCGGGCTTGAAAACCCGCCGCCTTAAACACCAAAAGACTTATTTGGTTTCCGTTTTTTTCGCTTTAGCCGGCGCTTTTTTGGCAGCCGGTTTGGCTTTCGGAGCCGCTTTGGCGGCTTTTTTGGCCGGGGCTTTGGTTTCCGTTCCTTTCGGATAAACGGAAATCTGTTTTTTGCCTCTGTAAGCCCATTCAAACGTTACGATACCATCTACCCGTGCAAAAAGGCTGTCATCGCTGGCCCGGGTTACATTTGTGCCGGGCAGGAATTTGGTGCCTTTTTGGCGGACAATAATTTCACCCGCGTGAACAAACTGGGAACCGAAGCGTTTGACGCCTAAGCGTTGGCCGTGGCTGTCTCTTCCGTTGGAGGAAGAACCTTGTGCTTTTGTATGTGCCATAGTTTATCCTCTCCCAGTTATCCGAGCGTGATGTCGGTGATTTTGATTTGCGTTAAATCCTGTCTGTGGCCGCGGGTTCTTTCGTACCCTTTTTTCGGTCTTCTTTTGAATACCAGGATTTTGGGACCTCTCAAATGTTTGACCACTTGAGCGGTGACCTTGGCGTTTTTGCTCGCCTTGGTATCTGCTGAGGTACCTTCTTCGTTGGCGGCCCAAAGAACTTTCAGTTCCACATTGGCGCCCGCTTCCGCGTCTAGCTTTTCAACCTGCAGATCTTGACCGGGTTTTACCCAGTACTGTTTTCCACCAGTTTCAATGATTGCGTACATGTTTTTTCCAATTACAGAGCGAAAAACCTCCCGCCCCGCTTGTGCGTGGCGAAAAGGAAAATCACTCTTCCTTATTAAGTATATATATTATAGCTTATTTTTCGGACAAAAGTACTGTTTAGGCTGTTAAAAGCGCTTTGTTCCATTTTATTTATGAATAAAACGGAATAAAAAGAATTTTTTCTACATACAGGAAAGAACCAGAGAAGCGGTTTGCGCAAAGAAGCCGCCGGCAGTGGCGTGAATAATCAGCATCTGAGCGGGGGCTGCAATTGTTGCGTAGCCTCGTTTTACAAGCAGGGGTGCTTGGGGGAGAATAAAATTTGCTAAGAGTCAGTTGTGGCAGACCGACAGCACGCCGCAGGGCGGGGAGATTATAAAATTACGCCCCCTCCCAATACCGTATCCCCGTCATACAATACGGCGCTTTGGCCTGCGGTAATAGAAAGCTGCGGTTCTTGGAACTGGGCGGAAAAAGTTTTTCCGTCAGCTTCCAAATGCACTTGTGCGGGTGCGGCATGATGCAAATTCCGGATTTTAATATACGCATCAAATGTATCTGCGGGCGGATAGCCGCGTGTCCAACAGACTTGCCCGGCTGAAAGGGAGCGGCTGTATAACGCCGCTTTGGGTCCGATAATAATACGGTTGTTCGGGGCATCTATGCCTACGACATACATAGGTTCTTTAAATCCACTCAGTCCCAGTCCTTTGCGTTTGCCGATGGTATATCCCCAAATTCCTTGATGACGGCCAATAACGGTGCCGTCTTGCAATATTAAATCGCCTGGTTTATTGGGAAAACGCAGCAAATCATTATAGTCTCCACAGTAAAAATCTTGGCTGTCCTCTTTGTCCGCCACGGACAATCCGGCACTGCGGGCGATACGGCGGATATCTGCTTTGGTCATTTCTCCCAAAGGAAATAAAATATGCGCAAGCTGTTGTTGGCTCAGCCGATGCAGAAAATAGCTTTGGTCTCTTGATAAATCGTTGGCGCGTTGCAGAAGGAAATCCCCGCTCGCCGGGTCTTGGCTAATGCGGGCATAATGTCCGGTGGCAAATTTGTCAAAGCATATTCCCAATGCACGGGCGGACTGGGGCAAAATGCCAAATTTAATGATGCTGTTGCAGATGACGCATGGATTAGGCGTATGTCCGCTGGCATATTCCTGACGGAAATTGTCCAGTACGGTGCGGCGGTATGCGGCGCGGCAGTCTACCGTGAGATATTCAATTCCTATTTTTTCTGCCAAAGCGCGTATTTCCGTAACGTCTTCTTTTTCCGGCGAGAGACAAGCGTTTTGATTGTGAGCGCCCTTTGGAACCGGAAGAGAGGAATCCCAAATCATCATGGTGGCCCCAATGACGCGCCAGCCTTGTTCTTTTAATAACAAAGCCGCCACTGCGGAATCTACTCCGCCGCTAAAACCCACTAAAACTGTTTTCGTGTTCATAACCTATTTTTCTTTGGTGCAATTTTCCGGTAGGGGCCGGGAATATATATATTTTATTAATTTTCACGCCCTCTGGCGGAAGTGTTGTCTGTTACGTTCTTTTGTTTCTGAGGAAGACTTGTCTCAAGGCAGCTATCCCTATTTTTGTGGCGGGCGTTGCAAGTTCTAAACACAATACAAAGGGCGTTACAAAACGCCCTTTGTATATCGTAAAGCTTGTTATTTTATTTCTGCCGAAGGCGTGCCGGCCGGAGATATGCGTTTGGGGCCGGTAGGCTGCTGCGGCGCATTGGCTGTTGGCTGGCCGATATATAATTTGCGTACGGAAGAATAAATCTTTTTAAATGCGGCTACAATGCGCGGGTCAAAAGCTTTGCCGCTCTCTCCCAAAATATACAGGTAGGCATCGTCTGTTTTCCAAGCTTTTTTATAGACGCGTGACACGCACAGCGCATCAAATACGTCAGCCACGGTAATAATGCGCGCCTCCAGCGGAATATCTTCTCCTTTGAGTCCTTTGGGGTAGCCTGTGCCGTTCCATTTTTCGTGATGGTACAGACTCATTCTGTGCGCAACCTGCAATACTTTAGAATGAGCCCCCTCTAAAATACGCCCGCCGTATACTGTATGAGATTTCATGATTTCAAATTCTTCTGGCGTCAAGCGCCCGGGTTTGAGTAAAATATTGTCCGCCAAAGCCACTTTGCCGATATCATGCAGCGGGCTGGCGTTTTTAATCAGCTCGGCTTCTTTTTTGTTCATGCCTAAAGCCAGCGCCAATAAATAAGAGATAATGCTGATATTTTTTAAGTGCGCACGGGTATCCTGCTGGTCTCTGTATTCTGCAGTGACAGCCAAGCGGTAAATGGTTTCCAATTGGGCTATGTGCACGTCTTGATAGAGCTTGGCAATTTCAATAGAACTTCCCGCCAGCGTGGCTAGCAATAATAAAATTCCTTCATCTTTTTTGTCAAAAGGGGTTCCGTCTGCTTTGTTGGCTACTTGGAAAACACCAAGCACTTTCCCGGAATTGTTTTTCAGCGGCACCGCCAACAGCGAATGAGTGCGGAAATCCGTCACCATATCCACGTCCATGGAGAAACGTTCGTCTTCATAGGCGTTGGGCATGTTGATTGTTTGTCCGGTACGCGCTACGGTGGCGATTACGTTATTGCCGTTTAACGGAACGCGTATTTCCGTATGTTCCAAGCCGCGGCCCTGTGCAATTTTGGACCATAATTCATTGCGTTCCCCGTCTTTTAAATAAATCGTACAGCGCCCCACATTGAGCATGCGGGTAATTTGCTGGGCAATAATATCCAAAAGTTTATCCAGACGCAGTTCGCTGGAAATGCGCGCGCCAAACTCAACGAGTAAGTTTAATTTCTCGTCGGCGGATAATCTGGGGGGGTCGGTCTTGAATTCAGTCATGGCTTAGCCTGTAAATATACCACATGGCGCGCCTGCGCTTGCGGATAGTGCCGGCGCAGAGCGGCGTTTAATTCCAAAGCGGCCCAACCGGAGAGGCAATACACCTGCTTGAGCTGCAGCCGCGCGACGTCCTTGACGTTTTCAAGTATCACTTCCCGCGAAGGAGTACCTAAGACAAAAGCATTTCCCGCACCGGGAATGACAAAACGACTATACTCACACTCTACAAAATTTTTTCCCAAATGTGTTTTTAATATTTTACGGGTCCGTTCGGCTATTTTGTCTGCGGGGAACAAGGAAGAAGAGCTATCCAGCGCAGTTTTGGTGGTTATATCAGCCCTGCCCGCCCATACCGATGAAGGAAGTTCCGTGATATAGCTGACGTGGACCGCAAAATCTTCCGCTCGTTTCTGCCAGCCGGGCCATGACGCGAACAAAACCGGAAAATGTTTCAAAAATAGATAAGTTTCCAATCCGTCGGTAACTAAAGTTAATTTGCGCCGCCCGGAGATGCTTTCCCAACGCAAGAGCAAATTCTTGGCTTGTTTAAGCGCCAAGGTGTCAGTTCCATAAAGATATTCAAAAAGGCCGCTGGCCTGCCCAGAGAGCATATAAACTTGTTTTGGCTTAAGCAGCTGCAATGTGCGCAGCCCGATTTGCGGGTCTGCGTACTGTGCTTCCAAGGAGGGATAATAGATGATATCCGGCTTTTGCGGAAAGAGAACTGTTTTTTGTTTTTTTATCACATGCGACAAAGGGGCCGCCGTGCGGGGAAGTATATCATCAGCATGGTTTAGCCAATGCAGAAAAGGGAGGCGGGTGATTGCACAAACACGCAAAAACGTCAGCAATCCCAGCCGGCGCAGTCCTAAACACAGGGTGGCTACCAGGTGGAAAAGGGCCGGGCGCATGCCATATAAGCCGATAAATTGTTTAAGCATGAAAGGGAGTGTTTGGCATGCCGCAGCCTGCCGCAGCGCCAATACATGCTGTGCCACCGGCAGGGCAGCTGCGCAAGCGCTGGTACAGCGGGCACATAAGAAACAGGAGGAAGCTGTTTGGCGTATTAATTTTTTGTTATCGGCGGTTTTTATTTTTCCTTCTAAAAGCAAACGTATGATTTGGTTGCGCCCCCGAGGAGAAAAAGCTTCCTCCTGCCGCAGCAAATAGGAAGGACAGCTCTGTACACATGCGTTGCAGCGGGTGCAGAAGTCCACGCTGCATGATAGCGTGCGTACGCCGTCTGGACCGGGCATTAAGCGCTGAGGGGAGAGAGTGCGTGTCTTTTTAGCCATAGATTCCCCCAAATGGAAGCGAAAGGAACAGCCCGTCAGGATCTATTTGTTTTTTTAAGGCGCATAACAGTGGGTCCGGAGTAAAGCGCAGTTGCGCCCCCGCCAAACGTGTCGGGGGGCACGCAGTAGCGTAAATTTTAAATGTCAGCTGCGTAATAAAACCCAAGGCCCCTGCCGACCCTGCCCATAACCGGCATAGATTGTATCCGGCGGCGTTCTTCATCAATTTGCCTCCATATTGCACAATGTCTCCATTGGGCAAAATGGCTTGTATGCCTGTTAATTGGGAGACAAACTCCGGGGCGGCTTTGCCGGCCACCAATCCTCCCAGCGTGCCAGTATAATTCTCGGGCAGAGCGGCATATACATGCTGCGCGTGTAAGGCATTGATAAGAGCGGAGACGGATACCCCAGCTTGCGCTGTGGCCATATAATTGGTCTTATCAATCTCTACGATTTTGTTTAACCCTGCCGCAGAAAGCATATGCGGGCAGCTTTGTTTTAATTGGGTGTTGGCACCGATGACTAGGGTGGGCTGTTTCAGTGTAAAACGCTGTTGGATTTGCTGTGCCAAAGCAATGACTTGTTCTTCTTTTTCTATATGGGGGGCGGCTTTTTCTTCAAATCCTACGGGGATAATTTTGCCTGGGTTGGCTAGCTGAAAAGGGTCAAAGGCGTTTTTAATTTTTTGAAAAAGACGCAGCGTTTCCCGTGAATATTGGTAAGCCATAAGCGCACGTTTTTCTACTCCGACGCCGTGTTCTCCCGATATGGTGCCTCCGCAGTCTACGCATGTTTTTAAAATTTCTTGTAAGGTTTTGTGTACGCGTTTTATTTGCTGGGGACTTTTGGCGTTGTAGATGATTTGTGGGTGAAAATTTCCGTCTCCCGCGTGAAAGAGCAAACTGGCGGTGACGCCATTTTCTTCAATGATGCGCCGCACTTTTTTCAGTGCCTGCGGCAGCTGGCTGCGTGGCACGGTGCCGTCTCCTACAGCCACATTGGGGGCTAATGCAGCCATGGCGGCATATGCGGCGCGCCGGCCGCTCCAGAGTTTTTTGCGTTCCGCCTCCGTACGCGCTTGGGTAAAGGTTTGGCTGTGATTGGCTTGGCAAAGAGTCTGCAGGGTAAGGGTATCTTGTTTGATTTGCTGCAGGGAGCCGTCTAGTTCAATAATCAACAGCGCCTGTGCTTCTGTGGGATAGCCGGCGTGTACGAACCCTTCCACCGCGCAAGTGGTGACCCGGTCCATGGCTTCCACACAGCGTGGAATAAGCCCTTGAGCAACCAAATCAGTTACTGTTTGTACACAGTCTGCCAAGGAAGGAAAGGTGGCCAGAAAGGTTTTGATATGCTTAGGGGCAGGCAATATTTTCATGCGCATACGTTTGATAAGGCCCAGTGTGCCTTCACTTCCGGCTACTAAGCCTAAATAATCGGGGCCGGGAGCGTCGTGGCGCAGTACGAGGGTGTCTCCTGCCGCAGTAATAAATTCTACGGACAGAGTATGGTCCGAGGTATTGCCGTATTTCAGACACCGCGCCCCACTGGCATTTTGGGCCAAATTACCGCCAAGAGTACTTACTTTTTCGCTGGCGGGGTCTGGCGCATAGAAGAAACCCAAAGGAGCCAGCCGGGCCTGCAAATCTGCGCTTATAACAGCAGGATCCACTTCGGCAAATCCTTGCGCGGTATCTATGCGGTAAATGGTATGAAGCGGATTGATATTGATAACGATGCCGCCTTTGACAGCAGAACAGCTGCCTGCATGATTGGTGGCTGCGGCACGGAGTATGAATGGTATTTTGTCTTTTATACACAGCAGAATCAGCGGATCTAGCAGGGCAGGCTGGCAAACGGTCACAACCGCGTCGGGCCGGTGTCTGCTGGGGGAGCAGTCATAGCCGTTTAACGCCAAAGAAACCGGGTCCGTCATTACATTTTCGGGGCCCAGCAGGCGTTGCAGTTGTTTCAGCGTATGTGAGGACAGAGCCATATTTTTTTACTTATGAAAGCATAGTAATTTTGCTATACTGTCATTATATTATTTATGAACGAAACAAGACCACAGCGCCAGGTTGTTGTTATTGGAGACGTGCACGGGCAGTATGAGCCTTTTGTGCTGATGCTGCGCCATGCGGGGTTGATAGATGAAAATTTAAATTGGTGCGGCGGCCGCAACCGGCTTATTCAAATGGGGGATATTTTGGACCGGGGGCCTAAGCCGCGCCAAGTAGATGATTTGTTGGACAAAATCCAGCGGCAGGCCAATGCTTCCCAAGGAGAGGTGGTGCGTCTGGTGGGAAACCATGAGCTGGAACTATTAATGAGTAATTTTTTGATTTCCGGTTTTAACAAAGAAGAAGCCAAATTAATGCGCGATAAGCTCAAAAGGCAAGTGTTGGACTTTGAAATCCGTGCGGCATATTCTTATAAAGGGTATCTCTTTACACATGCCGGAGTTACTTATAAGCTGATGAAGATTTTTAAGATGCAATTAGATGAGCTGACGGAAAATAATGTGGCTATTTTGACAAATATGATTTTCCGCGAAGCAATAAAGCACGAGTTTTTCCGCCACCCTATTTTCAATATTAGTCTGCACCGCAGTGGCACCGATAAATTTGGCGGTATTTTTTGGGAAGATTTAGATGATTTGTTTGCTTCTTGCCCACGCAGTGAGCTTAGACAGGTGGTAGGCCATACGCAGGTGCCGGAGATTGTGCTAAATAATGGTAGAAACATTATTCCGGTAGATGTGGGACTGCATCGCAAAATGCAGTATTTGCGTTTGGTGGGGGGGGAGCCGGAAGTGGTGACGGTTACTTAAACAGGGAAAACACCATTTTGTATGAAAACGCCGCCAGGTTGGGCCGGCGTTTTTTATATCAAGAAAGAGCGTTATTTATTTGCGCAGTGTGGGCTGAATGGGCCATGTGGGGGTGGCGGGGCTGGCGCTTAGATATGCTTTTGGGAACAGACAATTTATCGCCAGAAAATATAGTGGCGCTGGCGCCTTACTGCGGGGTATTGGAATGGATAAAGTGAAAGCCGCTGCCATAAATGCGCCGGCCGGCTTTTAAAAAGAAGACATTTGATGAAAATCCGTCACCCTGCCGTTCCTTTTAGTGTTTGGGCGATAATCTTTTCCGCCCGCCTGTCCATTTCTGCGCGGTCTTGGGGGGTGTGGTCGTTCATGCCGCTCAAATGCAAACAGCCGTGTATGGCATACATCATCATTTCCTGCAAAAAAGTGTGTTTAAACCGCGGCGCATTTTTGCGGGCTACTTGATAACAGACATATACGTCGCCAAAAGCCCACGGCATTGTTATAGCAAAAGGCGGGCGTTCGTGATTAAAAGAAATAACATCTGTAACGTAATGATGATTAAGAAAAGTTTTATTTACGCGCAGAATTTCTTTTTCGTTCACAAAAACAATATTCACTTCCGCATTTTCTTTGGCGTAGTGTTTTAATGCGGCGGCGCAGGCTTTTTTAAACAAGCCGGTGCGGCGCAAATGGCTGGGAACGTTCGTCTGGTAGAAGATATTAATAATCATTTTTCAGTTTTGGCGTTTTTCTTTTCCCATTTTTCATAGGCGTGCAAAATGTTTTTGACTAAAGAATGGCGCACGACGTCTTCCGGTCCGAAATCTACAAAAGCGATTCCCGGCACGCCCTTTAAAATTTTTGGCAGCTGCAATAAGGCGCTTTGGTTTTTTTGGGGCAAATCAATTTGGGTCAAATCTCCGTTTACAATCATTTTTGAATTAATGCCCATTCGTGTCAAGAACATTTTCATCTGTGCAGGCAGCGTATTTTGGGCTTCGTCTAAAATAATAAATGCTTTCTCCAGCGTACGGCCGCGCATATAGGCCAGCGGAGCAATTTCTAAGATATTGCCGTATTTTAGCGCGCGGAATTTTTCCACCCCAAGCATCGCATAAAAAGCGTCATAAATCGGGCGGAGATAGGGGTCTGTTTTTTCATTGATATCTCCAGGCAAAAAGCCCAGTTTTTCTCCGGCTTCCACAATGGGGCGGGTAACGATGATGCGTTCTACCAGCCCCAACTCCAACGCGCGCAAGGCGCACGCGCAAGCCAAAAAAGTTTTTCCGGTGCCGGCAGGCCCAATGGAAACAGTCAAATCATTGTCAAAAACCGACTCAATATATTTTTTTTGATTTTCGGTGCGCGCTTCTACCGGGCGGGCATGTTCCGGACGGAAAATCACATTGTCTTTGAAGGGCACCCGGTCTTGTTCCGGCTCTTCCGTTTTCATCTTGGCTGACATTTCTAATATTTTTCTCAGCCGCGCCAACGCCTTGTCTAGGCGCGAGTGGGTGCCTTTTAAAGACAGCTCCGCTCCTTGACCGTCTTCGTTGTATTTGACGGACGCGTCTATTTTAAATTCTTTTTCCAGCGCGCGCAGTTTGCGGTCCTGCACTCCTAAGGCCAGCAGAATTTCATCTTGGTCACGCAAATAAATCTTCTTTATCATTGCCTTTATTATATAAAAAAGCCGAAAAGGAGCGTGGTGTTTTGGGGGACTGCAACATAACAAATATTTGGCATTTGGGACAGCAGAATGATTCACGAACTGATCCCTCCCTGTGTGAGAGTATGGAATATAAAACGGGGAGAGGCCGTTTGTTTGGCGCTTGACTGGCTGGGCTAAGCATGTTGCCTGTTTGGGTGTGGTGTAGTGATTAATAAGGCAAGAACTGTCCACGCTTTGCCTAGGCCAGGAAGCTGCAAACGATTTGCTTTGGTGCAAAAGCCATAAACAAACAGGGGGCGGTGCTTGCCGCTGTGTTTAAAAAAGCAGCCGGTACAGGCGGCGGAAGGGAGCCAGTTTTGTTGCTTTGTTTTTATGTGAACGGATTGACAAAGTCAATTTACAGAAGGATTATTGGAATACTTGCTTTTCAATATAAAAAGGCCCGCAGAAACGGGCCTTTTTGTGAAACAAAACACCGGTCGCTCCCCAGGGAGCCGTTACAGGAATTTGTTTTTCCCGCGCGGGATAACTACAATGCCGGAAGGGTCAATATAATACCGCTGGGCGTCTTCTTCCTGGTCCAGCCCGATAGTCTGTTTGGCCGGAATGGTGTTAAAGCGGTCAATGATTACCTTTTTCAGTTTGGCGCCGGCTTTAATTTCGCAGTTATCCATAATCACGCAGCCTTCCAACTCTGCTCCTTCATGTACCACGACATTGCTGGCAAGTACGCAATTTTTTATTTTGGTCTTGGGGTGGATAATGCAGCCGTTGCTCACCATGGAATCTATCACAGTGCCGCCTAAATATTTGGTGGGTGGCACGCGGTAAGCGGTGGTGTTGATGGGCCATTTGGGATTGTCTAAGTCAAGCTTGGGCTTGGGGCCCAGCAGGTCCATATTGGTTTGCCAAAAAGATTCTATCGTGCCCACATCTCTCCAATATCCGGGTTCTTCATGCGGTTTGGCTCCCGGCAGCGTCTGGCTTTGGAAATCATAGGCGAAGGTGCGGTGGTCGGTTAATATTTTAGGCAGAATATGTTTCCCAAAATCCAAGGCCGGCACGTCGCAGAAACGTTTTTGCAACACTTGCAGCAAAACGTCTGTGTTAAAAATATAATTTCCCATGGAGGCAAAAGCCGCCTTGGGATTGCCCGGAATGTGTTTGGGTTTTTGGGGCTTTTCGTCAAATTGGATAATGCGGTGATTTTCATCTGTCGCCAAAATGCCGAAAGAGGGGGCTTCTTTTATGCTTACCGTGTTGGCTGCCACCGTGACATCTGCTTTGTTTTTCAAATGGAAGTCTATCATTTGCCGCACGTCCATGCGGTAAATGTGGTCCGCACCGAATACCGCTACCAAATCCGGCGCAAAATCACGCACCAGATTAATATTTTGGCGCACAGAGTCCGCGGTGCCGCGGTACCAAATTTCACCCAAGCGCATTTGCGGAGGTACGCAAGTAAGGAAGTGGTCCGGAATTAACCCTTCCGTACGCCACGTGGTGCGCAAGTATTCAATCAAGCTCTGGGACAAATATTGCACGAGCACATACGATGAGAAAATCCCCGAGTTGACAAAATTAGATAGCACAAAATCCACGATGCGGTATTTCCCTCCAAACGGAACAGACGGTTTGGAGCGGTCTTTGGTCAGCGGATAGAGACGTTCCCCTTTGCCGCCGGCCATAATCATGCCTAGTACGCGCATATGTCCAACTCTCCCTATTTTAAGCCGCGCCTAAAGGAAGTTTTTTGTCTAACGCCTCAAAAGCTTCCCAAGACCACGGCATTTTTTCTTTAAAAATCTGAGCAATCGCATCTGCATAAACGCGGATTTCATATTGGGCATGTCCGTCTTGGCGCAACTGCAGGAAATTCAGCAGACTGCGTGCATTGACACTCCAATAAAACTGCGTATATTGGCACACCGGCAGTACGCCGCGTGCCATTTCCCGGGCAACACCGGCTTCAATGAGTTTGTTGTATGCGGCAAAAGAGGCTTCCACACTGTCCTCATATATTTTGCGCAGCGTTTCATCATCAAAATGGGCTTCCACGGAGCCTTGTCTGTTTTTGATGTCCTGGCCACGGAAATGAGACGGGATATAGAATTCATCTTTTACCTGGGTATAGCGCGCGCTGATTTCGTTGAAAGATCCCCAGCGATGGCGCATCCACTGCCGGGCCACATAGATGGGGCAGCAAATATGAAATTGAAAATAGCAGTGTTCAAAAGGCGTATGGTGGCGGTGTTCCAAGAGGTATTTAATCAGTCCTTTGTCTTTTTCTTCTCCTTTGGAAGTTCCTCCAAAAGATACGCGGGCGGAACTGACAACGCGGTTGTCGCTGCCCATAAAATCTACCAGCCGGATAAAACCTTTATCTAACAAATGAATGGTGTCGTTGTCGTTTTGCACGTTATTTCTCCTTGGCGGTGGCGGCGTTAGCGGTAAATTTCCGTCAATATGGTTTGTTCCCCGGGTACAACCTGTGGGGCCAAAATGCCGTCGGCGGTACAGCTGGTATCATAAAGAAAGCCGTTTAAATCTACGCTTTCACGCACGTCTAATACGCCGTTTTCATACGTCAGAAAATGAATTTTACTGCTTTTGTAAGAGCCAAAGCTTTCAGATAATATTCCAAATTTCGCTATATTTTGTACGGCCGCCACAACTGCCTTTCCTGCAGGGCCATATACTTGCACGGAGGGATAGAACGGAATAATATCTTGCTTATATTTTACACGATTTGGCGCAGTGGCGAAAAGGGAAGGGCTTTCTGCATATTTGCCATTATCTAAACGCAGGCGCAAAACGCCGGTGGATTGAGTAAAGAGCGCGTTTGGTTTGTCGGCGGTTTGGATAGGATACCAATTCATACCGGGCAGCCAATTGCCACGGGAAGCGAAAACGACATCTGTCATAGAAAAACGCCCCCGCTTATATTGCAGGTTACGCACATCGCCGCCCTTGGTACCGCTAGTAAAAGGCTTCTGTGCGTAGAGTTTTTTATCCGCATCACAGCCCCATTCTTTCACGAAGTAAGGCAAGGTGTCTATTTCTTTTATTTCTTTGTCAGAGCCGTCTAATACTAAGGTAACAATGGATTGTTTTTGTGCGTCATATACTACGGCAAAAAGCTGTGCGTGTCCGCTTCGCATAAGGTCTGAAGCGGAAAGCGTGATGGGTGTTTTGTTGGCTGCAAATTTATAATCTGAAATTTGCTGAAGCTGGTCATTGTTCAGCGTATAAACCAAGAGATGACCATTGCTGTCTAGTGCGGCGATTTCTTCCCCGGGGAACGCATTTAAATCCGCTTTTACCGCGCTGATAATTTCGCGCTCAATGACGGGGTAGGTTTTTATTTTACGCTGAGGTACCAATGCAGGGGCGGCGGAGACGGCAGCTTGTGCAGAACCGACCGGCGCAACCTCTGCTGCCCCTCCGGGAACAGCCGCAGCAACCGGTTGGGCGGCGGAGAAAATGACGGCCTCTTGTCCAATGGAATAAGACACATTTTCGGACAATTCTCCGACGGCATAAAGAGGTTGGACCTCAATAATCTTCCCTTCTGGGGAGTAATGATAAATTTGCCCCAATTCCTTGCCGGTTTTGGGATTGACCAGGTTTTCTTGCCCGGTAATAATTTTGAAACTGTCTCCTACCGCCACATAACGGTTGAAGGAAGATGTGTCCAAATAGATTTTTTTACCGTCTTGTTTCACCACGGTGACCTGTGCCCAGGCACAGGGAATAAGACCGGCCGCAAAGAAGGCCGCCAGCAAGATTCTAAAAATTATTTTCATATAATAATGATATAGCATTTTTGCTGGAGGCCGACAAATGAAAGCTACTTTTGAAGATTTAAAGCAGACTGTTTCCACCCTGCGTGGTCCGGCGGGCTGTCCTTGGGATAAAAAACAAACCCATGAAACCTTAATCAGTTGTTTGCAAAATGAAAGCCAAGAGTTGATTGACGCTATCCATAATAAAGATGATGAAAATATGAAAGAAGAATTGGGTGATGTGCTGTTGCAGGTATTAATGCATGCGCAAATCGCCCAGGAAGAAGGTAAATTTGACATAGACGATGTGATGGATTATTTAAATGCCAAATTGCACCGCCGGCACCCACATGTTTTTGGCAATCATGCCAAAGCTGCCACGCCGGAAGAAGCCTTGGCTTTGTGGCGGGAGATGAAACAGAAGGAACGCAGCGGCCACTAAAAATGCGTGGCAGCGGGGCGGGTTGGCAGATGTTTCCGTCTATGCAGAAGACGCAGTATCACGGAGCGGCCTTGCGCCAGGGCCGCGGTATATAGTTTAGAGCCCGATGCTTTGTCCGGCCGGCCTGTTTTTTGTGAATAACAGTTTGCATGAGGTTCAACTATATTGTTTGCTGGAAAGGCAATATACTGAGACAGCAAAAAGAATATGTGAGAGATTTTATGATTCGTTTGCTAATTCTGGTCGGTTGGTTCTTATTTTTTTATTTTATTATACAGTGCGGCGCCATGCTCAGTTTGGTAGGTGGTGTTGCGGTGATGGCAATTAAGGAGACATTGATTCGTATATTTATCAAGCCGTGGGTGAAACGGAAAGGAAAAATACCTTTGCCTTTAATTATTTTGTTTTTTTTGCTGCTGTCAACTAATATTTTAGTTGTAGTCGGTTGGGTAGGGGGGATTTCGCATTTTTTGCAGCTTAATCCTATACCTGTTGGAGAAGTGCAGAGCGGACAGAAAGCAGAAAGTGTTGCGGCTATTGCTTCGGAATCTTCTCTTCCCTCGCTACCGCAGACGACAGAGGCGCAGCCGGTAAATAATTTGGAAGTAGACGAAGGGGAAAAAGATTCCTCTCGCGCTGATGCAACCCCGGAAGATACTTCGGCGCTCCCTACAGAAATGTCCACGGCGCAGGATTTCTCTTTGATACAAAAGGATGATTCTGCCGCCGTCGCACCGGCTGCAGAGGTGCTACAAAGAGAACCAAATAAGGCGCTCGCCTCCAGGTTGGAAAAAATCATAAAAGGAATAGGGAGAGCTTTGTTTGTTTTTATTAGTTCGATAATAGTAGGGGGAATGTTTGGAATACTGGTTTTTGCGTTGTCTTTTCTAACCGATATATTTCATTTTAGACTAAAAGAAATAGGAATCCTGCTTTGGGGGGTGGCGGGTTCTGCCGTGATGGCGCTGATTGAATTTATTTTATGTTTTTTGTTTGAGCCGTCTGGCCAGCATTTGATTGTTATGACAGGCTTGGCCTGGGCGAGCGTAATATTTGCTTGTGCCGCAAATATTTTGAGTGACATGACAATAACAAGGTAGGGCTTCTGTTTTATATAAATCCAGTTTTTCCGGCCGATACGGAAAATGACAGCGGCCTTCGCTTTGCAAACAGCGTGTGTTGTATGCTTTCGCTTAAACGTATAGCGTATGTAAGCAAATTCAACTAAAAAACCAAAAATAAACCCCCGCGTATTATTTCGGGGGTTTAGCTCATGTATGTCACTTTCATGACTTCTGTTCCTCTTTCCCGCCGGGGCTCTGTATCCGGGTCTTCGCGCAATCGGGAAACACGCCGTGCTTCCAGCAACTGCAACCAAGGACTTCAGGCTGTCCTGCGGTACTTTGTACTGTTATTGTAAGCGCTTTGCGGGAAAATTCAAGTGCCAAAAAAGGCCTATATTTTTTAGGCCCTTCTGCAAAAAAGGCAACAACAACTCTAAGTGCAGGTAGTTAAGCAAGGAGCAAGCGGCCCCCAGGTTCCCCTTGAGGATTAACGGCTGATGTGGAGTTTATGGCATAACCAGGTATTAAATAAAGTGTTGCTGACTAAAACAAATGGGGTAAGGCACATGGTAAAATAGATGCGGGAACGCGGAATTTTTACTTTATGGGCCGAATCCAACAAATTGCTTTCCTTTTCCAATTTATTTAAAGTGTCTGCCGCCCAAAGCATAGGCCATGCGACAGCGGTGCGGTGGCGTAACTGGGTTTTGGGAATAGCCGCGAAATAAGATATGCTGGAGGTGAGTTTTTGCCGGGCCCAGTTAATCCAATATGCTTTAATCGGTTCAAAACGGGGGCTGTTTATTTGCTCCAGCAAATCTTCCGCATGCAGGCCATATTGTTCCAGTTGGGCCGCCGGGAAATAACATCTGCCAATGCGCAAATCCCGTGGTAAATCCCGCAAGATGTTAACAATTTGCAAGGAGTCTCCTACATCACGCCCGAAAGAGAGAAAATTTTCTTCCGCTGTATTGACGGATACATGGGAGCAAATCAGTTTGCTCCAGAAGACTCCCGGTTCTCCGCCCATTAGGTGGCAATAAGTTTGCAATTCTTCTTCTGTTTGAAAAGCGGCCAGTTCGTGGGAATTTTCTGCCGGGAATGTTGTTAAATCTATTTCCATGCCTTGGCAGACTGCTTTTACAACCTCTAAAATCGTGTGTTGCTGCGGGGCTGAAAGCTGGGCAAACGCCTGCAAACAGGCCGGTAAATTGCGCAGCAGCTTTTCTTCATATATATTAGAAGAAGAGCCGGATATTTCCCGCACCAGCTGCTGCTGTTGCTGTGTGTCCGGGTGGGTAATCATAACGGCGAATTGTCTTATCCAGTAGATTCTTCGCTCCGGCGCCAGTAAAGCGGTATCGGCAATACTGTCGGCGTATCGGCAAAGCAAATAAGCAATAGAAAACGAAGCGCGTACCGCCCGCGGCAAACAGCGCGCACTGAGATAAAGTGAGCGGGAAGTATGCTTGAGCAAAAGGTTTAAATCCGTCATAATTTACTCATAGTATAAATTTTATTGACAAAAAAAACAAATTTATGCTAAACTTTTCCTATGCAAGAAATGAACACTTACAAACACAATCTATTTATTAGCATCTTCCGCCTATTTATGTGGGTGGAAGCCGATTGCGTTTGCGAGTGTAACCTATGATATAAAATAAATTTTGTTTTTTGCATTTTTAAACCTCGCATTCGCAAAAAGAATGCGAGGTTTTTATTTTGAATAAATTCAAGGAGAAAAAAATGAAGAAAGTAATCGTAACAACCTGTGTAGCCGTTTTGGCCGCTGTGGCGGCCCAAGCCCAAGGATTGGGCACCGTGAGAGATATCAATGGCTTTGGCCAAGAATATCTTCCCAGCAAAAAAGCTTCTGCCGCGGCCAAGCGCAAACAGAACAACGCAGAAAACGTGCTGGCTCAAGCCGTAAAAGAAATTGAACGGAAAGGTTTGGAAGAAGCGAAAAAGGCTCAAGCAACGGCCTCTGCTCAGGCCCCTGCCCAGAATAACAATAATACCGCAGTGAAAGCAGACAAAGCTGCAGATAAAAAATCTGAACAGAATAAAACAGCAAACAAAAAAGAAGGCTCTTGGTGGAAAGCTTTGTTCGGCGGTCGTTATCCCGGTGAAAGCGATGAACAATACCAGGACCGCTTAGCTATGCGCACGTTGCCTGCCGCACAGCCATTTAAATAAGATTTCCCAATTCTGGGGAAAAGAAAGGGTACATGGGACTGCACTGGTTATGCAGTCCCTTTTTTGTGTTTAGAAAAGGAACAGCATCCGGATTTTTCGGCCTGTTATGTTTGCTGTCATTTGCAGCATATATGCTCTTGTTTTATGCGGCAGATGGGGCTGCTCCTGTGAATGTTTGATATAGTCCGCCGATGGAAAACTTATTGAAGAGTCTTTTGGAGGCGGGGTGAATTTCTATACGGAGAAGGAAGATTTTTGCAAGACATTTCTTTGGGTGCCTTATTCCGTTTGGGTGGAGTGTGAAATATAAATAAAATGCGCTGCAACATAGAAGACACTCTTCGCGTTTTGAATATGCGTAAACGGCTATCACGACTGAGAATTAACCGCCTCTTAAAATCAAACGCACATTTTAACCGGCCGTTTCAGCGGAAGTTTTCCTATATGTCGGATAAGCATTTTTGCGGGCGTGATAATCATCGCTTGGAGAAAATGTTCGCTTTGGGATATTCCTAATATGGATTTTCTGCCGTTTATTAAGTGCTCTCTGCGGCGGTGACGAGTTGGAGGATAAAGGCGGAGTGAATAGGGAGCGGTTTCTCCCATGAGGGCGTTTTTGAATAAGGCCTTTCTCCGTACGCGCGCGCGTGCGCTCATTAATAATGAGTGATGAGTTGGTTAAAATAGACAATCAAAACTTTTGTGCGCGCTGATAGGAATGTTGTTTTATTGGCATATTAAATTTTTTCTTTTTAAATAATACACTTGCTTGGGCTGTCTTATTTTGTTATACTACTTATATAATAAAAGGATTTGTTCTTTCAAAAACTCTTGAAGCAAAAGCGGAAAAGTTAAGAGTAAAAAGTAGTAGGCGTCGTTTTGCAAGGCATTTCTCCGACGGAGAAAAATGTTGTTGACAAAGCAGTATAAATTCGCTATACTATACTTATAAGAAACGGAATGGTTCGTTTCGCAGGTAACAAAAAACCTCTTTTTCATCTTTTTGAAAAAGGATAAAAAAGGGGGTTGACATTTCTGTCTTTTTTTGTTATACTATAAAGGTAGTCGGAATTGATCTTTTAACTTATAATAAACCATTTAAGTTTTTACCCTTGAAGTTTTCAGGCAGTTGAATATCACCTTATATTAGAAAAGGAAGCAGATAGTTCAGACCGAGCTGGAAAACCCCGTAAAAACACCGGCTGCGATTTACTTTATGTCTTTCACCTCCGCCTTTTAGGCAAGACTTACTTGAAAAATCAAGAAGTTCTCAAAAAAGACTTGACAAACTTTTAAAAATTTGCTTTACTATAAGAGTAGTAAGGGCCAGGCTTTAAAGAAATTCAAAAAGAATTTAAAAAAGCTTGACAAACGCGAAATAATTTGTTATTATATCTTTACAGTAATGAAGCTGTGAGAAATAACTAAAAATTTCCCTTGCTTTCCGGTGAACGGAATAGCAAAGAGGAAATTTCGCTCTCTGAAAATTTGACAGCAATGTGCGAATGGGCGATTTGAAACGGAAGAAACCCGTAAGGGTGGAAACGGTTCAAGGCTCATTAAGTACGTCATATACTTAGAATATGACACCAAAGTTAATTCAAAAGAGTAGAGAGTCAAATGTCAACAACTCAATGTTAGCGATTGGTAATCATTAAGCCGCTTGCGGTTTAACGGTTATTAATTCTAATGGAGAGTTTGATCCTGGCTCAGAGTTAACGCTGGCATCGTGCATAACACATGCAAGTCGAACGGGACTTG
>CALUVB010000014.1 GCA_944324115.1 uncultured Elusimicrobiales bacterium | reverse complement strand
GGCGACAATGCCGAGATAGAAGTGAAGCTGATCACTCCTGTGGCCATGGAAGAAGGTTTGCGTTTTGCAATCCGCGAAGGCGGCCACACGGTGGGAGCCGGCGTAGTTACCAAAATTATTGAGTAGTTTTTGATACGCCAAAAAACCGCGCTTTCGGGCGCGGTTTTTTTGTATATAGGGCTCCGGCTGCCGCGGGAATAGAATGCCCGACTTGGCAGTCCGCAACTTCCGTAGCTAAAACCTGGGGAAAACGAAGAAAAATTGCAAGCTTCGTTCCATGCTGCCAAGTCCTGTATTTTTATATAAAGTTCTCAGGCTGAAATAGTCTCTGCACCAAATGCGGTCAGCCTATTATATATCCTGCTGGGGAAACAGCACTGTTTAACCGGGCTGTATGGAGATAGCATTTCCTTGGGTGGGGGATTGGGGTATGCGTGGTTTGAGAAAAAATGAAGGACTGGAGAAGTTTTTAGGCAGTCCAGCCGGGTCGCAACAGCGTTTAGCACCTAAATTGTCAAAAGCTTTTTGTGCAGCCGGTTTGTCCCTTGTGTATTGTTTTGCCTAGAGATTTTTCCGTTCGGGCGGATTGGGTGAAACGGCCATATTGTTTTGCCGCCGGAAATAGTATAATATATTCCAAGAGGAGAAATTTTATGAAAAAAATAGTTGCTTTTTCTGTTTTATGTGCTTTCAGCGCGCTAGTTTCCGGCTGTGCTTCTGCGGCTATTCATACCAAAGACCCGGATTTGGTGGCTAAATACCAACAGAAACTGCTGGAAAGCAAAGCCTGCCAAACCGATGCTGATTGTGTGGCTATTTCTAAAGGCTGTTGCTTGTGCGACGGACAAGACGCGGTGAATAAACAATTTCAAATGGAGCTGGACAAACAGCGTGAAAAAGCTTGCGGCGTGGGCCCCTGCACGCTTCAAATGTGTTATACGGATATTGATGTGGCATGTGTGGACAATATCTGCACGGGTACGCTTAAGCCGATGAGTTCTTATTACGCAGATTAAATGGGAGAATATATGAAAAAAGTAATTTTTATGATAGCAAGTTTGGCTGTTTTGGCTGCTTGTTCTGCGGCCCCTAAACAAGTGGGCATTAATGCTGTTCCGGAAAAATTGAGTACGGCTATTACCAAAGCGGGCCGCACGTGTACCACCAATGAAGATTGTGTGGCGGTGCAAAAAGGCTGCTGTGAGTGCGCCGGTTATGCGGCGGTAAATGTGAAATCTGCCCAAAAAATACAGAAAATTTGGCAAAATGAGTGCCAAAACGCTCCCTGCACCCGTGAAATGTGCTATGTGCAAATAGAGCCGGAATGCCAGCAAGGAATTTGTGTGGGCAAACCGAAAACAATGGACAGTTATTTCGGCAAGTAAGCTTTTGGCTGTATTAAAACCCGACCCCTCACAAGAGGTCGGGTTTTTTAATCTTCTGTACTGGTTTCGTTCTTGTATATAAAAGGGCCAATAGACAGACCGGGCCGGCAGGAAGAGGGCAAGTTGGACCGCCTTTTTAGACCCCGAGGTACTTCCTATAGGAAAAACTTCTCCAAAAGACGCTTAATTATAGTATAATATAAATAAGGAAAAAAATGAGCGCCGTGCGTTTTTGAACCGGCAGGGTGAAAACCGAAGTAAAAAACCTGGCGCAAATCCGTCTGAATATAGTATAATATTTATACGTATCAGACTTTAGGTGGCAAAACCCGCCAGGCTCGTCGGAGAACGATGAGCCAGTGTGGGATTTACTGCCGATAATTTTTTATTTACAAGCAGTTCCAAGGAACAAAAAATGGCAGAAAAAACTGAAAAAAAGGCTAAAATTCTCAGCCAGGAAAGAATCCGCATTAAACTGCGCTCTTACGACCACCGCATGCTTGACAACAGTGTTGCCCGCATCGTGGAAACCGCGCAGAAAACCGGCGCGATTGTCGCCGGCCCGGTTCTCCTTCCGGTACGCATTAAGAAATACACCGTGCTTCGCTCCCCGCATACCGACAAGAAATCCCGTGAGCAGTTTGAAATGCGCATTCACAAACGGCTGATTGACTTGAAAAGTCCCACCTCTAAGACGGTTGACGAGCTCATGAAATTGGATCTCCCCGCCGGCGTAGATGTGGCAATCAAAAGTAACTAATTAAGGAAAACATAAGGTTATGGCAGAAGAAAATAAACAAGCTGCTGGCGCCCAAGAGGCAACGGCTCCCGTTGCTGAAGCGGCCAAAGCAGAAACTGTCAAAGAAGCTCCGGCTACGTTCCGTTTTGTAATCGGCGAAAAAGTGGGCATGACCCAGCTCTTTGATGAAAAAGGCAACCTGCATGGCGTGTCCGTGGTGAAAGCGGGCCCCTGCAAAGTTGTACGCGTCAGAACCCAGGAAAAAGACGGCTACAACGCTGTCTGCATCGGTTTTGGCGAAGTGAAAGAAAGCAAATTGAACAAACCCGAACTTGGGTACTTCAAAAAAGCCAACACGACCCCTGTCCGCCACCTCAAAGAACACCGCGTGGCAGATGTGAACGGTTTCGAAATCGGTCAGGTCATTTCACTCGAAAAAATTTTTAAACCCGGCGATTACGTTGATGTGCAGGGCAGCATTAAAGGGCACGGCTTTGCCGGCGCGATGAAACGCCACGGCTTTGCCGGCCAGCCCGCCAGCCACGGCGCCTCTGACAGAGAAAGAGCACCCGGCGGCTTGGCTTCCCGCCGCTCTTTGGGTAAAGTTCTGTCCGGCCAGCGCATGGCGGGGCATTACGGCACCACGACGCATACCGTCGCCAAAATTGAAGTTATCAAAGTGGACAATGAGAACAATCTGCTTTTCTTAAAAGGCTCCGTTCCCGGCGCCAAAGGCAGCATCGTGTCCGTATTGGAAACTTCCAAGAACAGAAAACACGTAGTGGCTCCGATCGTGCAGAAAATCTCTGCTTCCAAAGCCGCTAACAAGAAGTAAGGACTTTGACCATGGAAACTAAAGTTTTAGATATCAAAGGTAAAGAACAGGGCACCATCGAATTGCCGGAAAGTTTGTTCTC
>CALUVB010000013.1 GCA_944324115.1 uncultured Elusimicrobiales bacterium | reverse complement strand
ATATCAAAAAAATATTTTTCGTATTAAAAGTTTCCGAAAAGCCGATTTTGGCGGCTTTACGCTGATAGAGCTGTTGGTGGTGGTGCTGATAATTGGCATTTTGGCGGCTATTGCCTTGCCGCAGTATACAAAAGCGGTAACAAAAAGCCGTGCCGCGGAAGCTGTGGTTACGATGCGCAGTTTATCGGCTGCGGTGGAAGAATATATGATGGCCAATGGTACCTTTCCAACGAGTTTTGACCAGTTATCGGTTGTTCCAAACAATATCTCAGCAAGCTCCAGTGTTTGGTTTTCAACAAAATATTTCAGATATACTTTGTATATTTCGCGCGAGCGTTTACAGGCGGACAATTTAACCCAAGATTGGGGAATTATTTTTTATCCTTACTCGCAAGAGATTGGCGTTCCCGGAAAAAAGTTATACTGTTCAACCAATCAAGGATACACTAAAGGCAAGGAGTTATGCAAATTCCTAGCCGGGCATGATAATAAAATAGTTTCCCCTACAAATAGCGCATACTATTGGTGGTATTTGGATTAACAGACCTTAAAAAACCGCCTCATAAACAGAGGCGGTTTTTTGTTTGGAAAGATATTATTTTTTCAGCTGTATTTTGGCAAACATATCATACATGATAATGCTTGCCGCGGCGGAAGCATTCAAACTTTCTACGCCGCCCCGCTGCGGAATGGAGATAATTTGGTCGCAGTTTTCGGCCGTTTTTTCGCGTATGCCGGTGCCTTCCGAGCCAATGACCAGCACTGCAGGGGAAGCATAGTCCGTCTGAGTGATAGGCTGTCCTTCCATATCCGCTCCATATATCCAAAACCCTTCTTCTTTTAAGTCCAACAACGCATTAGAAAGGTTGCTCACTTCCACAATATTTACCCGTTCCACTGCACCGCAGGCCACTTTATATACTGCCGGCGTAAGCCCCACCGTACGCCGTTGGGGTAAGATGATGGTGGAAAAGCCCAAGCACGCCGCACTGCGGATAATAGCGCCCAAATTTTGCGGGTCAGTCATTTCGTCTATTGCCAGCCAAAGATCTTTTTTGTTCCCGTCGGATTCGTACAGCGCAGAGGAAAGCTTCATCAGACGCACCGGCTGGGCTTTGGCCAATACGCCTTGGTGATTGGCGCCTTTGGTCAAGCGGTCCATCATTTTTAAATCCATGCGGTCTATTTTGACATTATTGCGTTTGGCCAAACGTATAATTTCTTCTACGGTGCGATGTCCGGCTTTATTATCTGCCACATAGAGCTGTACGACGTTGCGTTTTTTGCTTTTTAATGCTTCCATGACGGCATGAATACCAAAAAGAGTGTCTAAGTTTTCGCTCATATTTTCTCCGGGTGCTAACGCTTAACCGATTTGGGCCGAACCAAAGCTCATGCCTACTTCCAACGCGGTTTTGACTTCTTCTCCATTCGGATCTACCAATTTGAGTTTAGAGATCGCATCGGAAATCTTACATTCTCCAATAGAAAGCCCCTTCAAGGCTACCATGTAGCCAAACTTGCCTTCCATTACCAAATCCATCGCTCGTGCGCCAAAACGGGTGGAAAGCCAACGATCAAACGGTGTAGGCGTGCCGCCTCTCTGCAAGTGCCCCAGTACGACCACGCGGCTTTCTACATGGCAGGCCGTTTCTACCATATTGCTGATTTTAAAGCCTATGCCTCCTAAGCGTACCGGATCAGTGGAAGCAGCCACCGTGCGGGTAACGGCTTGTTCTCCGGCCTCATTTTTTGCGCCTTCAGCCGCCACGATAATGCTGAAGTTCTTGCCTTTGGAGCGGCGGTCCAAAATAGCGTCTATGATGATTTGCTCATTGTAAGGAATTTCCGGTATCAGCACGATGTCTCCGCCGCCGGCTATGGCAGAACGCAGCGCAATCCAGCCCGCATATCGGCCCATAGTTTCAATAATCATCACGCGGTGATGGCTTTGGGCGGTGGTATGAATGCGGTCCACCGCATCGGTGGCTACTGCCATTGCCGAGTCAAATCCAAAGGTTAAATCCGTGCAGGAAAGATCATTGTCTATTGTTTTGGGTACACCTACCACAGGCATGCCCAGTTCTATAAATTGCTGGGCCATATGCAGGGTACCGTCTCCGCCGATAGCAATCAACGCGTCTAAATTGTTTTCTTTGAAATTATGCAATACAACCGATGACAAATCCCGCGGGTTTTCCGGCGTGCCAAACGGGGGCAGCGTGTAGCGGAACGGATTGGCCAAATTGCTGGTGCCTAAAATAGTACCGCCTAAGGTGAGGATACCTGATACGATATGTTCATCAATTTCAATAAATTCGTTGCGGACCAATCCGTCAAAGCCGTTTTTAAAACCCAATACTTTTACTCCATGGCGCAGTGCATTTTTGCTTACTGCGCGCACCACGGCATTTAAGCCGGGGCAGTCTCCGCCTGCAGTTAAAATACCGATTTTTTTAATCCCCATATTTCCTCCAAAAATCAAATAAAACGGGAAAACCACGCCAGCAGCCACAATACAAAAAATTGTCCGTCAATCAGCGTTTCTTCCTTCACCCCGCGTGAGGCAGGGTGGCTATAATAGTATATTACTATAAATAGGGTGTAGAGATTACCCAGCAGCAGCATAGCCACTAAGGCAGGCTTCCATGTAATCATCAGCAAAGTAACCAGCACGGCGGTCAGCATGATCAACAGGACAGCTACCGCTAATTTGGTTTTGCCAATGCCAAAAGCTTTATAAAAACTTTCTTTGCCAATCATTAAATCTTTATTGGCGGAGGTGAAGCCTAACGTTACCGAGCGCATAAATACCAGCAGTACGGCGTAAAAAATAGCCAAATAGACCGCCTTGCGCAATACCATGCCATTGGCAAAAGCCGGCAAAAAAGCGCAGGAAAACCCCCAGCCCAGCGCTGTAAAAAAATCTTTTGTGCCGGGCAAAGCCAAAATTTTTAATTTTAAAAGATGTCTGAATGGATAGAACAATCCGGCCGCTATAAAAGCCGCAGACAACCCAAACACTTCCGGCCCCATCAGCCAAGCCACCAAAAGCCCCAGCCCGGCCGCAATGAAGCCCGGCAGTGCGGAAAGCCGCCCGGCGGGGCGGGCTTTGTCTTCAAAGGCGCGGTTCACTGTAGTTAAGCTAAATACAAATAACCACGAAAACGCGAGCGGTTTCCACTGACTGTGCAACCCTTCCAGTTTCAAACATACATAAGTCAAAGCCATGGCGGCAAAAGCGGTATAAAAAGAATACGAAACGCCTTTTGCCCACAGCCGCTGCAGCATGCCTATGAAAGCAAAACCCCGGTGTTTGCGGGTTTGACGTACCCAATCTGCCACTTGGTCGATGACCCAATTGGGGGTAGACGCTCCGGCGGTAATAAAAATACGTTTGGGGGCCAATACTTGCTGCGGAGTCAGTTCGCTTTCCGTTTCAATATGCAGCACGGCGGGGGCCAACTCGCGGCACAATAACGCCAGCCGGGCGGTATTGGCGCTGTGCTTGCCGCCCACCACAATGACTAAATCTGCATTTTTTGCCATTTGTATCGTTTCGCTTTGGCGCAATTTAGTCGGGTGGCAAATGGTGTTGGATATTTGGCAGACGGCAGATTTGCGTTTGATTACTTCAGCCGTTTCCAAGAAAACGCTTTCTTTTTGGGTGGTTTGCGCCACTACGTTTACTTTATCAAAAGAGGGTAATTTCTCCGCTTCCTGCGGACCAGACACCACTACGCCTTTGCCTTGTGTGCAACCCAGCAGTCCAATTACTTCGGCATGCCCGCTGTCTCCCACAATTACCGTATGATATCCTTGTTGGGCATATTGGGAAATGACGTCGTGGGCATGTTTGACCAGCGGACAGGTGGCGTCTACCACTTCCATACCGCTTTGCATGACTTCCTGTCGGAAGGCCGGTGTAATGCCATGGGCCCGGATTACCAATACGCCGTTTTTATCGGTTGCCTGGTCTGGCCGCTCCACGGAAGTAATTTGCTTGGCCTCCAACATGTCGGTTACTTGGCGGTTGTGAATCAAAGGGCCAAGGGTGTAGACGGGCTTCTTTCCGGAAGCTTCCAGTTCCAGTACTTTATCTATAGCTCCTTTTACCCCGGGGCAGAAGCCGGCAGATTTGGCGACGATAACGCCTTGTTCTTTATCCATAATTACATTATAGAAAATTGGGAATATGGATTGCTTGTCCGGCAAGGGGCCTTGGCAAACATACAATATCGTTTATAATGATGATAAGGATACGGGAAAGGTGTTCTTGTGGTACAATATACAAAGAGTTTGTAATGTAGATAAGCCATTAGGTTATATTGGAGGACAGATGAAGAAAGGTTTTACCTTGACGGAACTTTTAGTGGTAGTTATTGTGCTGGGCGTGTTGGCTTCTGTGGCGGTGCCCAAGTTTTCTCGTGTATTGGAAACGCGCCGTACAACGGAGGCAGAAAACATGCTGACCTCTATCCGTTCGGAGCAAGAAAAACGTTGTGCATTGGGTCAGAAATATACTGTCAGTTTTAGCCGTATCCCCACGGCTTCATATGCTCGAATCAGCGATAGCCAGGCAAAAACAGCAAACTACATATACACATTATCTGCCACTGGCGCTGCAGCCAGTCGCAATACTAATTCGGGTAATTATGTACTTAAAATCCCTTCCTATAAGACAGGAGTAATTTGTTGCGAAGGATCCGGTTGCGAGGCGTTGAATAAAAATTACGCTCTTTGTGGTGATGTGATGATTCCGGCGACAGATGAATGTGCTGCCGATGATACAGCCAATCCGTAAGAGCAGGACAAGCAATATTTTCTCTCTGCAGCCAGACGGCGCACGAATTGATGGAAACAGTGTCATGGAATAAATGAAGAAGAAAGATTTTTCTGCAGATTTCCAGCTGCCGATAATGGTAATCAACCGGATATAAGGCTAATCAGATTTGTTGACACAACAAGCCCGGCATTTAAATGCCGGGCTTTTGTATGCAAAGAAAGAGAAGGGGGAGCTTTGTTATAATTTAAAACGGAGGGTATCATGAAAAAATTAATGACTGTTTTGACCAGCGTCGCTTTTTCCCCGGCTTTATTTGGCGGGGCATATGACAAGATGTTTGAGAATGGCTTGCTCCGTTTTGATTATAGCCCGTCAGAATTGAGTGCCTTGGAACAGCAGGCTCATGCCGATTTGGAACAAAATCTGAATGCTTTGGTAGCCGTACCGGCCGAACAACGTACATTTGATAATACGGCGCTGGCTTTAGAGAATGCTTACAGCGCCTACTGGTTTGTGCCGAAAGCCTTGTCTTTGTTGGCTTATTTTCATGCCGATGCCGCAGTGCGTGCAGCTGCTGCGCAGCTGGAGACCCGCGGCAGTAAAGTGAAAGCAGATTTCTTTACCCGCCGCGACGTGTATCAAGCGCTTAAAGCCTATGCTGACACACACCCTGCTTTAGATGCCGAACAGCAACGCATGCTGGACAAATGGCTGATGAAGTTTGAACGCAACGGAATGGGGCTTTCCGACAAAGAACTCAAAAAATTCATGAAACTTAATTCTCAGCGTTTAGACAAAATTACGCGTTTTAATGTGAATTTAAATAATTATCAAGACAGTCTGGAGTTGACGCGGGAGCAGCTGGCGGGTATGGAAGAAACCTATATCAACCGGTTGGAACGCACCCAAGAAGGCAAATATATCGTAACGCTTAAATATCCAGATTATAATCCGTTCATGGCAAACGCCCAAGATGAATCCGCCCGCCGAGCCTTACAGACGAAATTTGCCAAACGCGGCGGCAAAGAAAACGTCAAACTGTTAGAAGATACGCTGCAGCTGCGTGCCCGCCAAGCGCGGCTGCTGGGATATGACAAATACCCGGATTATGTGTTGCCTGCGCGTATGGCGAAAAATTATGAAACATTGGAAAGTTTTTTGAAGGAGTTGGAAAAACAAATCCGTCCTTTAGCTCAACAGGAAACGCAACAATATTTGGCGCTTAAACAACAAATGACGGGCCTGCAAAGTTCGGAGCTCAGCGCATGGGAGTTGCCCTATTGGGCTAATCAGTATAAGAAAAAAACTTATGCCGTAGACGAAGAAAAGATAAAAGAATATTTTCCGGCGGACAAAGTAATCAGCGGCATGTTTGATACGTTTGGCCCTCTTTTTGGCTTGAGCTTTGAGCCGGCGGATTTGCCGGTATGGCATGAAGACGTGCAAACGTATCGCATCAAGGATACCAAAACCGGAGAAACGATTTCTTATTTTTATTTAGACGCCTATCCGCGTGACGGGAAATATACGCATGCCGCCACCTGGAGTTTTATAGACCGTTTCCAGCTGCCAGACGGAAGCTATCAAATCCCGTCGGTCGTTATCGCGGCGAATTTTACGCCGGCGGGCGGAGGATTGCCGGCATTGCTTACCCACAGCGACGTGCAAACTTTGTTCCATGAATTTGGCCATGTCCTGCAAATGTCTTTAGCTACGTCTCGCTATGCCAGTTTAACCGGAGACAATGTGGCGTGGGATTATATTGAGACGCATTCCCAACTGCTTGAAAATTGGGCCTGGCAGCCACAGGTTCTGCGGCGAATTTCTTCCCATTATCAGACGGAGGAGCCTTTGCCGGAAGAATGGATAGAGGCTTTGGTGCGTTCCCGCCGCAGCGGTGAGGCGTTGGCTTTTGCGCGGCAGAACTTCCTGGGACAATTTGACTTGCAGGCCCATACAGCCCAAAAACGGGTCAATACGACAAAGCTTTATGGTCGCTTAATGCACGAAATTACCGGCACGCCCTTGACCAAAGGCACATATCCGCAGGCCAGTTTCGGCCATATTATGAGTCTAACAGATCCATATGATGTGGGTTATTATGTGTATGCTTGGTCTTTAGTCATTGCGGAAGACATATTTTCCCAGTTTGAACAGCAGGGTTTATTTAATGAAGAGCTGGGGGCTAAATTGCGTAAATATATTTACACGCCCGGTACAGCGCAAGATGAGAATGAAATGGTGGAGGCGTTTCTGGGCAGGCCGTATAATAATAAAGCGTTTCTAAAAAACTTAGGTGTAACCGAATAATAAGAAAGCCCCGCCGGAAAGGCGGGGTTTTTTGAGGGGAAGATTTTAGCAAGGCTGAGACAGATTTTATGGGTTTCCTGGCTGGGAATGGATATTTGAGGTATACGCGCGTTCTTGGTTTAGAAGCAGTTATGCCTTGCTCTATTAAGATGTGGACTTCTCTTTCAAACAGACGTTTTAGAGGTGCAAAAGGGGCTGCAGCTAAGGGCAGTGTTGGCCGGCTGCCGGACCAAGCGAAGCCTTTAGGCTGCTGAGACTTGTGTACTCCACTTTATCCGTTGGAAAAAGCGAAATTAATGAGGCAAATAATTGCGTAATAACCAAACCAACGCGGGCAACAATAAAACCAATAACAATAAGATAACTATTTTCCAGCCGGATATGCCTTGGTGTGCAGCGGTCAAAGGGGTGGTTTTGACCGGAGGCAATAAGGCTTGCAGGCGCTGTTCTAACTCGTGGTCCGGTTGCAACGTGGGCGCCGCCGGCGCCGCCGGAATAGACTTGGCGGCGAACAGCTGTTCCCATTCCTGCAAGAGGCGTTGGGCTCTGCGTTGGAAATCTTCCAATTGAGCTGGCGGAACAAGGAGGCTCTCATGATAAATAAAGGCTTGCGGCGTCAGCTCAATGTAAATAGTTTTGCGCTCCGCCAACAAGTGGCGTAAGGAGGCAGTGAACAGTTTTGCCGCTTCAGCCGAATTTGCAAAAACAGTGTAACCGGCAATATTCACTCCCTGCCAATGCGGCAGGCGGCTCTGCCTAAAAGGGGAGTCAAAAGGTACAATTTTAAGGCAAGGCCATTGCCCGTTCATGCGTTCGGCTGTAAACAAAGTAAAAGCGGGCAGAGCAGTCCGTTGGGAAAAAGGGTGCGGTAAAAAAGCGTCAGAGAGACGGATAAAAGAGTCAGCATGGCGCCAAGTTATTACATGGCGGAAGACGCCCTGTTCGGTGCATAATAGTTCCGCTTTTTGGGTGCTTTGTGGTGTGAGGAGAGAATATTTTTGGGCAATATACTGCCCGCTCCGCCGTTTGGCCCAACGGCGTACACGTGCGGCGCGGCGGGTGGTATAAAAAGCGGCTCCCCCCAGTATGCTGGCTAAGATTACAAGAATCCAATGCATGATGTGCCTCTGTAGGTATCTTACCAAAATAAGAAAATGGATTTGCTATAATTTCTCATTGTGGAGGGTATATGAAAAGAACTGTTTGTCTGTTTGTGTTTGGAGCTATGTGTTTGTCAGGGTGTGTTGTTAAGAGGGGTCAGCCGGAGGGGGTATCTGCTTCGGCAGCGGCGGTTAAAATTGTTACCCAAAAACCGCAGGGGTGCCAATTTTTATCGGGAGTTTTGGGTGCGCAGGAAGACGTCAGCCTTGATTGGAAAGGGGATATGCTGGATAATATTCGTTCCAATGCGGCGGCGTTAGGGGGCAATGTGGTCTATATCCGTTCAGCTCAGCCTGTAATGGAAAATGCCGCTGAGGTGTATGCACAGGATTTTTATGTTAATGGCATACAATATGGCGGATTGATTTATAAATGTCCGCAAAATTAATTTTGCTGCCCGCTTGAGCAGCTGCCGGGAAAGAAAGATTGCTGCTTGCAGTTATATGTAAGGTGGCCGGTTAATAGATTGACTGACATAGATGCCCCGCTCTGTTGAGCGGGGTTTTTGTCTGGTTTTAAAATAGGATATTTGATTTTTGGGCGTAAAACGATTTCGGGCTGATAAAATTAGAAGGGCTTGACTCGTTTTTTTTTTTTGATAAATTTTGCGTATGAACAAAATTTATCAAAAAATCATTCTTGATGTAGCAAAACCCGCAAGACGCACAATAAGCGGTTTTACGTTGATAGAACTGTTGGTGGTGGTGCTGATTATCGGTATTTTGGCGGCGGTGGCGTTGCCGCAGTATACAAAAGCCGTAGAGAAAAGCCGTGTGGCGGAGGCCAAGGTGATTACAAGAGCCTTGTTAAATGCAGAGATAGCCTATGGTCTAGCAAATGGAGAAACTACAGAGGTGTTGTCGGATTTGGATATTACGATTCCCGGGGAGTACGGCACATGGGGAGGCGGAAAAGAAAACTCCTCTCTGACTACGCAGCATTTCGTTTATTTTTTAGATGAGAGAATTTGTGCGGAAGATGGAGGATGTGCTCCTGGAACGGATTCATTAATATGCGGGCAGCGGATTGGTGCAGGATATTGGGTGTGTACAGGCGGTTCTAACTATGATGGCGGGTGGGCTTATAATAAGTTTTGGTGCTCCAGCAATTCTTCTTATACAGAAGAAGAATTATGTAAAAAAGCGGGTGCAGTAAAAGAAGGGGATCGCTGGTTCTTCCAATAAGGTCTAAAATTTTAACCCCCCGCTCTGTTGAGCGGGGGGTTCTTTTTTGCAAATTATTTTTGTGCGGTGAAATCTTGCGCCGGGGCTTTGCTTTTAAGAATTGCCCAAGCCAAAATAGCCAACAAGACAATCACACACACCCAGCCCACTTTGCCCAGCGGCGTATAGTCGTTGCGGTAGTTGACAATGATAGGGGCTACGATAACCGCCACCATGTTGACCACTTTAATCAGCGGGTTCACTGCCGGACCGGCGGTATCCTTTAAGGGGTCTCCCACCGTGTCGCCCACCACGCTGGCTTTGTGGCGTTCGGAGCCTTTGCCAGTGTTGGCGGCAATGTCGGAAGGTTCATCTTCCACCACTTTTTTGGCGTTATCCCAGGCGCCGCCGGAGTTAGCCATAAACACCGCCAGCAATTGTCCCGACACGATAATGCCCGCCAGAAATCCGCCCAAGGCTTCCACGCCCATGGCCAGCCCCACCACAATGGGTGACACAATGCCCAGCGTGGCCAGCACAATGAGTTCTTTTTGAGCCGCAATAGTAGAAATACCCACCGCACGCGTATAATCGGGCTTGGCTTTGCCTTCCAATACACCCAGTTTAAACTGACGGCGTACTTCCAACACAATCAGTCCCGCTGCACGGTTGACGGCATTGATGGCAAAAGAAGAAAACAGCCACGGCAAGGCTGCGCCAATAAGCATACCCACAAACACCGTCGGGTTGGATACGACAATGCCTATCTGAGACAAAAGCTCCAACGCTTTGTTTTCGCCGGCTTTTTGCCAGGTTTCATTAAGCAAAGCCTGCACATTGCTCACATCTACCATATAGGAAGCAAATAATGCCACCGCCGCAATGACGGCAGAGCCTATGGCAACGCCTTTGGTTATAGCTTTGGTAGTATTTCCTACGCCGTCTAAGTCCGCCATAATTTGACGGGCTTTTTTGGTATCGGTGTCTTCTTGTCCGTGCCAAGCCATTTCACCAATGCCGTTGGCATTGTCTGCAATCGGGCCGAAGGAGTCCATAGCCACGTTGTTTCCGGTCAACGTCAGCATGCCGATACCGGTCATCGCTACGCCGTAAAGCACGAACGTGAAGGATTGCGCGGCGGTTAATCCGTCAATCGTACCGAAGATTAAAACGGAACAGAATATAGAGGCCGCCAGTACTATGGTGGTCCATACGGCTGATTCCATGCCTACGGCTAAGCCGGATAAAATGGTTGTGGCGGAGCCGGTGGTCGTGGCTTTCTTTACTTCCTGTACCGGTTTTTTGTCTGTACCGGTAAAGTATTCCGTCAGACGGTCAATGCTGATTGCCAGCAGAATGCCAATCGTGGTTACAGCAAAAGGCCGCCACCAGCCACCGGGCACTTGGTTCATATAGAAATAGGCCAGCGCCCCAAAGATGACAATGGAAATTATTGCTGAAATGCTGTATCCTTTGAAGATGGCTTTCATGGCGTTTCCTGCGGTGCGGTTGGAATCTTTTACCGCGTAGGTGCCAATAATGGAACACAGCACACCAATACCGCGTACTAACAGCGGGTACACAATCCATTCATGGTGTCCGGTAATGCGCCAAAGCGAAATGCCTAAAATTAGGCCCGATACAATGGTTACTTCGTAGGATTCAAAGATATCAGCTGCCATACCGGCGCAGTCGCCCACGTTGTCTCCCACCAAATCTGCCACTACGGCCGGGTTACGCGGGTCGTCTTCCGGGATGCCGGCTTCCACTTTACCCACTAAGTCGGCTCCAACGTCGGCCGCTTTTGTATAAATGCCGCCGCCCACGCGCATAAACAGCGCCAACAGCGTTCCGCCGAAGCCAAACCCCAGCAAGGCGTCAGGTGCGGCAATACCGAAAATAATAAAAATAATCGTACCGCCAAATAACCCTAACCCATCTGTAAGCATACCCGTGACTGTGCCGGCGCGGTAGGCAATTTTCAGAGCGTCGCCGAAGCTGCGTTTAGAAGCGGCGGCTACGCGTACATTGGCGTCTACGGCAATGCGCATGCCCAGCTGCCCTACCAACAGAGAAAAAACAGCGCCCAGCACGAAAGCGCCCGCTCGGCCGAAGGCGGCAATCAGTTTAATCGTATCCGGAGCCAACCCGGCAAACCGTTCCGACGCATCATGCGAAACGGGGACAATATATACTGAGAGAAAAAGACAAATTGTCAACAGACCAATCAAAGGCAGAATGGTCTTGAGCTGTCTTTTTAAGTAGGCGTTGGCGCCTTCTTTAATAGCAGTCCATACTTTTAGCATGGCCGGCGTGCCGGTGTCTTCTCTAAGTACTTGGTTGCGAAGAAACAAGGCATATAATAAACCTAGCACCGCAATAAACATTACCCCAAAAAGGGCATATTGTTCAAAGGGGCGCAATTCGGAAATACCATACCACATGTCAGTCCTCCTTAAATAAACAAAACGTCATTTTCATTATAGTATAAACAAGCGCTTTTGGGGCGGGCAAATTCTGTCACCGCATAAAAATCCCCGCCTAACGGCGGGGGAATATAAGAGAGGACCGGAACTATTTTTTGCGGAAGGCGGCTATATCATTCTGCAAATCTTCCAAGTCCTGTTCATGTTCCACTTCTTCTTCCAGAATGTGGCGTACAATATGTCCAGTAAGCATATCTTTGCCGCGCACATAGTCCAAGATGTGGCTATATACGGAGATAGCACAGCGTTCCCCTTTGAGATTTTGTTCCAACAGCGTGTCCACGGTTGGGTCCGCCGGGGGCAGATAACCGCAAGAGGAGCATGCTGCCCATTTCTGGGGGTCAATTTCCGGTGTGCCTCCCAGTTCAATAATTCGCTCGGCCAGTTTGCCTGCGTGTGCCAATTCTTCGTTGGCATGTTCTTCCAGTTCCGGTTTAATATCAGGTATGCCTTCAGCCAGTTTGGCTCCTATCCAGTATTGGTAATAAGCCAGCCATTCATCGCAGTAGGCTTTATTGAGCATTTCAATAATTTTATTTGGGTCTAGCCCAGCTTTCTGTACAATTTCTCTGCCCATCATTCCCATAGGTAACCCCCTTTTCAGTTTGTGTACGGCCGGTGAGCCGTGTCCTTTTATTGTATAACTCCGTCATTCGCCGGCAAGAGCAGAAAAAGGATTAGAGGGATTTTATATAATGGAACAAATACGGGAGAATGATATGAATATTTGCAGACTCATGTTGGTAGCGGCGAGCATATTGGGCGCGCTGTGTGTGCAGGCGCGCGGACTGGGATTGGCTTGGAACAGTTTGGAAGAATTGGAAAAAGCAGCCCGCGAGGGGAAGCCTGCTGCCGAAGCGGATTTAGGTAAATATTATTTGTTGGCCTCTGAGCAAGAGCAGGCCTTGCCTTGGCTGCAAAAAGCCGCCAAACACAAAGAGGCGGAAGGGTTTTACGGATTGGGCTTGTGTTATGAAAATGGTGCGTGCGGCGTGGAGAGAAATATCCGCAAAGCGGCCTCCTATTATAAAAAAGCCGCCCGCAAGAACAGTCCCGGCGGATTGTACAAACTGGCGGTTTTTCTATATGGCGGAACAGGTATGAAAGCCAATCCGCACAAGGCTCTCATTTATATGGAACGTGCCGCCGAAAAAGGCAGCCGGCAGGCTTGGCAATTTTTGGCGCAGGTATATGCCTCAGGAGATACGGACTCCATCATGCAGGATTATAAAAAGGCGGCCTTTTATTGGGAAAAGTTGGCTGATGAAAACGATGCGCGGGCTTGCTTGAATTTGGGCTATTTATATTATTACGGCTATGGCGTGCCCCAGGATTTCCGCCGCGCGTTTGAATGGAATTTATGTGCCGCACAAGGTGGACTGGCGGAAGGACAGTATCAAGTGGCGCAAGCTTATTGGAACGGGGAAGGCGTATCTGCCAACAGGACAGAAGCCATTAAATGGTGGCAACAGGCTGCCACACAAGGCTATAAGCCCGCCCAAGAAAGAGTGGATTGCTCTGCTTGTTATCTGTAAATGGCTTACGGTGAAACGGCAGAATGCCGGTCGTGTAGAAAGTGTAAAGAAACGGGCTGAAGCCGGGGAAGCCGCCGCACAGTATCTTTATGTAAGGTTATGTGAGAATATACTGCGTAAAGAAGGAACGGAAGGCTGCCCCGTTTTTCGGTACCGAAAAGCCGCCTACGAGGCTTGCCTGTAACTGAACAGAAGCCGAAGACTGTCCAGCCGTAACCAAGTTTAGCCCGCCGTTAAGCGCAGGGATAATGTGTGCAATGGAATTAGACAATTCCAGCCTCTTTTTTAAAAAGAGCCGCCGGCTACAAAAGAGACGGTATGGCTGTTGTCGCTTAAATTTTGTGTATAATTGATCCCCAGCGGAAACGGAAAACGCCAGAATTTATAAGCCAGCGTGGCGCCAGCCCCGCTATGGTTTCGGTAAGCGCCGCCGGCATATACATAAGCTAATTCATAAAAAGGCTGCAAGGACAAAAGCCCCATATTATCCCGTAGTAAATAATAAAGAAAAGAAACCGTCACTCCCGCTCCGCGGCTGCCGCGTATTAAGCGGCGGTAGCGGCCTTGCCCGCCCAGCAAATCTGTAGAGAGGATTTGGTCGGAAAAAGGAGAGCCATAGGCGTTTTGTCCTTTCAGCTGCAAGAAAAAAGTATGGCGGCTTCTGGTTTCCGCCTGCCATAAAGCCGTGGCGGAGAGTTTTGTAATATCATAGTCGGCGCCGCTCCATTTTCCTCCCCAGGTAAAAGAAAGATCTGCCGCATAGGCGTATTGTGCGGCCGGCAAATCCGCCAGCATTTTCTTTTTGTCGGACAGCCCAAACCCAAATAAGGCCCCCATGCCGGCTGAGGTGCGTATATTTCGGCGGTAAGACAGACCGGCTGTCCATTGATTATGATTGCCAGCGTCTGCCTGGGTATTGTATGAAACGTTTTTGAATTCCGGAGAGAGAAATAAGTTGAAATCTCCCAAGGTGCGGGCGTAAAGCAGGCGCAGTTTATAATCCCGCATATCCCATTGATAGAGTGGATCTCCATATTCATCTTTGTCTTTTGCCACATTGAGTACGCCGTAAGTACTGGACCAAAAGTCGTCATAGAAACGCAGTTGCGTATCCAATTTGGTAAAGGAGACTAAGAAAAAGTTGTCTTCCAAACTGATCCCTCCGGAGAAAGAATAGCCGTCGTCGCTAATACCGGCGGTGGCAAAAGCAGTTTCTCCTTTTTTTAAAAAGTTGCCTTCAAATAAAGAGAGAAAAAAGACATCTTTGTCTCCGGAAGAAAAGAAAGTAAGTGGAAAAAAATAATAACCGTCTTGCGCATTAATGGAGATGTCCACTTTCCCATCATGAGGCTGTGTGCTGAAATCCAATTTCTTAAATAGGCGCATGTCGTGCAGTTTGTTTTGGGCTTCTTCATAGAGCCGAGGGATAAAAGTGTCTCCTGTTTTGAGCGGAAATTTACGCGCCACGACGGCAGGATCAATGCGGGTAGTGGTAATGTGTATATCTCCTACTGTTTGAGGTTGGGCATGCAGCGGGCAGGAGAGGACCAAAAGTAGTAAACAAAATAATTTTTTCATCTTCCCGATAAATTATAGCTTTTTGCTCAAGCGGATTGACGTTGGCTTTTTGGTTAGTTTGCAAAGCGGCGTTGTGTATAGGAAACGCTTTTGTTTATAATATTTAAAATATTTCCGTTTTGTGCTTCCCGTATGTGCCGGAAGCGGCAAAACGCCGGGAGGCATTATGGCAAGACGTGATAAAACGAATTATTATTTGGATTTGGCAGATGTGGTGTCTCAACGGGGCACTTGTTTGCGCCGGCGTTATGGGGCGGTGATTGTAAAAAATGATGAAGTGATCTCCACCGGCTATGTGGGAGCTCCGCGCGGGCGTAAAAATTGTACGGATTTGGGATATTGTATCCGCCAGCAGCTCAATATTCCGCGCGGCGAACGTTATGAGTTGTGCCGCAGCGTTCATGCTGAGGCCAATGCAATCATTAGTGCTTCGCGTGATAAAATGTTAGGCGCCACTCTGTATCTTTCTGGCAGAGAAATGGACAGTGGGGAATATATCCAGAAGTCCAACAGCTGTTCTATGTGCAAGCGAATGATTATCAATGCCGGTATTAAAAACGTTATCGTGCGGGATACGCAAGACACATACCGCGAAATTAATGTGCAAGACTGGATTGATAATGACGAATCTTTACAAGGGCAGCGCGGCTATTAAGTCAATGTGTAAGTTGTTTTTTATGACCCCGCTTTATGCGGGGTTTTTGTTATCTGTGATGGGGTTTGACAAAACATGATTTTTACTTTAAATTGGCCCGAAGCACCGCGCGGCGGCGTATTTGCTTAAAAACAGCAGCCTAAAAATAGAAATAAAAAACCCGCCTGGCGGCGGGTAATTGATAAATGGCGGAGTCGACGGGATTCGAACCCGCGGTCTCTGCCTTGACAGGGCAGCGTGTTAGACCAGGCTACACCACGACTCCAACGACTTAAATTCTTTCGTACATATATTTTAGCTTATTGCGCGCGCCGCGTCAATTTTTTTCAGGGATTTGTCTTTAAACTTCAAACTCACCCCATAGAATTTGTTCCAACTCCAATTCTATGCCGCTTTTTTGGCGGACTTGGCGTTTTATTTCTTCCATTAAGTGTTTAATGTCTTCCGGGGTGGCATGGTTGAAATTGACGATAAAGCCGGCATGCTTTTCAGACACTTTGGCCCCGCCAATGCTCAGCCCGCGCAGCCCGGCTTCGTCAATCAAGCGTGAAGCGTAGTCCCCCACCGGGCGTTTGAATACGCTGCCGGCGGAAGGAAAATCCAGCGGTTGTTTTTCAATACGTTTGTGCAATACGCCGTTGCGCGCTTCCATTAACGGGGCGAATTCTTTCTTTTCCAAGGAAAAGCCCGCGCTTAATACGATATAGTTTCCTATGCCTTCTACATGGCGGTAAGCGTGGGGCAAATCTTTTTTTAACAATACGGCAGGCCGGCCTTCAAAATCTATTGCTTCCACATATTCTAAACAATCAAATGTTTCCTGACCGAATGCGCCGGCATTCATATAGACGGCTCCGCCGACACTGCCCGGAATGCCGGAAAGTTTTTCCATGCCGGCCAGGCCAGCTCGGACTGCTGTTTCGCACACTTTGTCCAAAGCGGCACCCGCTTCGGCTGTAACGCGGTTGCCTTTCACGGCGGTCTGGTTCATGCGTTTGGTGGAACAGGTGATGCCTTTTATGCCTTTGCTTCCCACTAAAATGTTAGATCCGAAGCCTATAATACGCAGAGGAATATTTTCCGTTTGGGCCAGTTTGAGCACAAAACACCAGTCTTCTGTGCTTTTGGGATAAACGTAGACCTCCGCCGGTCCGCCGGCGCGGTATGTGGTGTGGCGGTGCATGGGCTCATTGAGCAGACAGTTCTCTTGAAAATAAGTGGAGAGTTCTTTTTTATAGTCCATATATTACCTTAAAAGTTTAAACCGATGCCGCCTTGGAACCCGTGGCTGTATTTGGTGTAAGTATAAGCCCCATATACATAAAACAGCGGCAGCGGGTGAAAATTAACGCCTGCCGTATAGCGTACGGTGCCGTCATCGGTTTTTTCTCCGGAAGCGGCGCCCATGTCTTTCACTTTCAGGGTGCTGTAGTCGTAGCCGATGCCCACATATGGCGTAAGCATTAATATATTGACGGAAGCGGAAGCCGAGACGGAATAGTGATTCCCGTCATAATAGTCCGTGCCGTAACGGTCGTAAAAAGCAGAAGCGGAAAGATTGATTAAAGCTAAAGATCCATGCCACTTTAAACCGCCGCCCAAGGATTTAAATCCGTCATAACTGGTGCCGCGCAGCGCCAAACCTAAGCCGAAAACAGGCAATTGTGTTTCAGCGGTGATAAACGGCGCATAAAAATAATCTTTAGAAGAAAAATCAGCCGAGGAGGTCTGCACCGCCGAAACGGAAACGCCCACGTCAAACCCCGGAAAGACAACGCCGCTGCCCGTATGAAAATCCGCCAGTCCTATCATGGTGGAAATATCTCTGTTATAGTCGGCCAAAGCGCCTAAATTAAAATGCTGCTGAAAGTCTGTACCCATGTCGGCCCGAACCGGCAGGGAAAGAACCAAAACGACAAAGAGAGAGAAAAGAAGTTTTTTCATAAATAATTCCTTATTGATAAAGTTTCTTACATATCATATCATAGAAAAAGAGAAGGTACTGCGCAAGAATGCAGTGCAAATTTTTTTATGGGAGGAAGGTATGGTAAGTCCGCTAGCTGGTACATTGACCAAAGAACGTATTGATGTGGAAAAATTGCGTAAATTGTTTTGGGAGCCGCAGGGGCCGGTGGCGGCAGTAAAATTCGGCACATCAGGCCATCGCGGCCAGTTGGGGCGGGGCTTTGCTTCGGTGCATGCGTTGGCTATTGCGCAGGCTGTAGCGCGGATTCATATAGAAGACGGAGTCAAAGGCCCGATATTGTGCGGAGGAGACACGCGTTTGATGTCCAGTACGGTGGCGCAACTGTGTGCTGAGGTGTTGGCGGGCAACGGATTATCCGTTATTTTGCCGGATATGCCATTGCCGACCCCCGTATTTTCTTTTGAGATTATCAGCGGCCGTGCCAGCGCCTCTTTAAATGGCACCGCCAGCCATAATCCGCCGCAGGATATGGGATTGAAATATAATCCTTCCCATGGAGGGCCGGCCGGGTCGGAATTGACGTCACGTATTGAAAAATACGCTAATGAATATTTGAAAAATCCCGCTTTAATTAAACGAATGCCGCTGGACCAAGCCCGCCGACAAGGGTTGGTGAATACGGCGGATTTGATTACTCCTTATATTACGGCATTGGGACGTATGGTTAATTTTGAAGTGATTAAGAAGGCGGGGTTAAAAGCAGCTGTCCATCCGCTGGGAGGAAGCAGCTTGGCTTTTTACCGCGCCATAAAAGAGAAATATGGACTGGATAACTTAGAAATTGTAAGCGAGGAACAAGATCCTTCTTTCTATTTTATCCCCATAGACCATGACGGCAAAATCCGCATGGACCCTTCTTCCGTATATCCCATGAAACCGCTGATTGAGCTGGTGCAGAGCGGGCGGTATGACTTTGCTGGCGCCAGCGACCCAGATGCAGACCGCTTTGGCTGTGCAACTAAAGAAGGCGGTTTAATCGCGCCCAATCATGCTTTGTGTGTGGTGGCAGATTATCTGATACAAACCCGCCAACCCAAAGAAGGTATGGCGGTCGGGCGCACCTTGGGGACTACTGCTTTGTTGGACCGTATCGCTTCCGCAGCCGGATATGGATTAGATGAGGTGAATGTCGGTTTTAAATATTTCGTGGAAGGCATTGTGCAAGGGCGCTATATATTGGCAGGAGAAGAAAGCGCCGGCATGAGCATGAGCGGCTGGACCCCGGAAAAAGATGGTATTTTGGCGGTCTGTCTGTTGCTGGAAATTGCTTCTGCAAAAGGGGATATCGCCAAACTTTATGACGGCTTGACGCAAAAATACGGCAAGCCTTATTATACCCGGGTAGATGTCCCCACTGATGAAGCCGCTAAAAATAAAGTGAAATCTTTTAAGAAAGAGGATTTGAAAGATTTACTTACTGTAGCGGGAGAGAAGGTGCTTGATATCCGTGATACTGACGGCATCAAAGTATATCTGCAGAGTTCCTGGTTCCTGGTGCGGCCTTCGGGTACGGAAAATATCTTAAAGTTCTATGCGGAGACGTTTATCAGTGAGGAGCATTTGCACCAAATTATAGAGGAAGGAAGAAAATATTTCGGTGTATAAGCGCATTTGCACAGAAATATAATTTGTCAGCGCCCGGCTTGTCCGGGCGTTTTTTTTATGCCCGTTTTCAGATGGGGCGGGTCATGACGGATACAGAGGGAATAGTTTTTTTGAGCTGAAGAAAGATCTTCGGGCGGGTGCCCTTTTTAATATGGTCCGGTGGGGGATTTGGTATCCGCGCATGAATTTTCAGCTGTTCAGCGCGCAGATCTATGTGCCGGAGAAAGAGGTAAAATGGCGCAGGCAGACGATGCCCTCAGCAGAATAAGTGACAAGAGAAACAGCGCGAAGAAAAGAACGATGACTCTAAAGCAGGAAAAAAGAAGGGCGTTGACTTATTTTTTTTTTTTGATAAATTTTGCATATGTATTATCAGTTTTTTATTAATCATTTTTGCTCTCAAATACCGAAGCGGCGCCGCTTCGGTGGATTTACCCTAATAGAACTGTTGGTGGTGGTGCTAATCATCGGCATCTTGGCGGCGGTGGCTTTGCCGCAGTATCAAGCAGTGGTTACACGCAGCCGAATGACGGAATTGTTGATTTGGACCCGTACATTAAAAGAGGCGCAAGAACGTTATTGGATGTCTGAAGGCATTTATGCTTCTGATATAGCGGATTTGGATATTTCTATACCCCAGTCCGCTCATTGCTCAGTGAATTTGACTCAAAGCAGCTCTGTGTATTGTGGAAATAGAGGGGGATATAATGTAGGAATTGCTTTCTTCTTAGATTATCAGAACCACCCTAGTTATAAGAACAAGCATTGGTGCTATGCATACGATGGAAACAAATCGGCCGAAAAAGCCTGTATCTCTGCCGGCGGAGTTTTTAAACAAAATTGCAGTGACAACCTGTGCAAAATTTATGAATTTTAAAGCCCCGCCAAATAGGTGGCCGAAAGAGCAAGCGTCAGCTTCTTCTGTCTATGGCATAATAACTGCCCTCATGCTGCTTAGCCAAACATTTCAGCTCACTGCCGATACTGCTGACCTGCGCAAAAGAAGTAAGTTCTCTTAGCGTATTGTGTACAATGCCTATCCCGATGGAGAGGAAGTTGAATTTTTCCTGTTCCCCTTTTCGGTTAACAGAGACCATAAATCCCTGTGCGCGGTCTGTATCGTTATAAAAAGAGGGCGCCATACGCGTCATACCCGCTACAATCTGCTGGGCAATCGGTTCGGCTTTATCTTGGGCGCATACGACAATAAAGTCGTCTCCGCCTACATGACCGACGAAAGAAGAAGCGTCTTGTTGGGCGGCATTGACTATCAGCTGAGAAGTGCAGAGCAGCACTTTATCTCCGGCGCCGAATCCGTATTTATCATTAAAAGCTTTAAAATTATTTAAGTCGCAGTATAAAACGGCAAATTTCCGTTTGGAGGCAATCTCTTGCTCAATGCGGGCTTGGATAGAAGGGTTGCCTGGCAGTCGGGTGAGCGGGTTGGAATCCATTTTTTGTTTATTTCGTTTTAATAACAGTTTTACACGGGCCACCACTTCATCAGCGTCGGCTGGTTTGGTTAAATAATCGTCAATATCCAGCCCTAATCCTTCCAACTTGGTCCCTTTGTCGGTCACGGCGGTGAAGATAATGATGGGGGTATGCAGATACCCGGTATGGCTGCGCACATCTTGCACCACTTCAAAGCCGGTTTTGCGGGGCATCTCATAGTCCAAAATCAATAAATCCGGATTCTCTTTGTAAATTTTGTCCAATGCATCTTGGCCGTCTTCCGCAGTGACGACTAAAAAACCCGCATCTTCCAAAATTTCAGAAACTAACATGCGGATAGAAGGGTTATCATCAGCTAATAAAATTTTGGCTTTATGTTCGCTCATTTTTCCATTAAACGAAATATAAGCCATCTGCGCAAGAGGGATATGTAAATCCAAGCCGGTTTAAGAAATTTTGCCAGTGGCCTACAGGCTTGCCGGATAAATCCCTTGTTTTGGCGCGGAATTGGCGCGTGGCATGAGAAACGGCCTGCGGCGGACTCCTTCGGCAAGGGATAGGTATTTTATATAATAAGAGTATGACAGGAGCCATTTTATTTATTGGGGTCGTATTATTTTTGGGGCAGGTGTTTGCTTCTCTGTTTGAAAAAACACGCTTGCCTGATGTATTGCCGCTCATGATATTGGGCATGATTATGGGGCCGATCAGCGGTTTGATCCGGCCGGAAATGTTCGGGCAGGCTGGACAAATATTTACTACATTGGCTTTGATTGTGGTGTTATTTCAAAGCGGAATAGAATTTAAAATCCTTTCTTTGCGCGGGGCGATGGGCTCGGGTTTGTTGCTTACTACGGTGGCTTTTGGGCTGATTACGCTGGTTATCGCGTGGCTGACCCGCCTAATATTGGGAATACCTCAGATTTATGCGCTGATTATCGGCTCTATCGTGGCGGACAATTCTACGGCGGTTATTACGCCTCTGCTGGACAAATTGAATATTTCCGACAAGACAAAAGCTATTCTTTTTCTGGAAGCCAATGTGACGGGCGTTTATTCTATTGTGTTGGCCTTGGCGCTGATGGGCGTGGCGGTGCAAGGGGGGCGTTTGTCCGCTCAAGGCGTAGGTTTGGAGGTACTGCGTTCTTTCGGGCTGGGGATAGCCTTTAGCGTAGTGGCGGGTTTGTTTTGGATGCGTATTTTAAACCGTGTGCGCGGGTTGGAAAATGCCGTATCGCTGACATTTGCTTTTGTGCTCTTGGTATACAGTGTAAGTGAATATATTGGAGGAGACGGAGCAATCGCTACATTGGTTTTTGGCGTGGTGGCGGGGAATATCCGGCTCATAAAGCGGCTGTGGCTGAAAAATTTAAAATTTGAAACGCTGGCCTTTAATCAAGGAGAAAAAGGATTTTTTGAGGAAGTGGAGTTTATTTTTAAAACATTATTTTTTGTGTATATGGGGATTTGTATGCATATTGGCAAAACCCATTTGGTATTACTGGGTTTATTTTTTGCCTTGGTTAAACTATTGGTGCGTACGCCGTGCGTGAATTGGTGTACAAGCAAGGCGCTCCGCCGCAGCGATTGCGCCGTCATGTTGGCTATGTGCCCCAACGGACTGGTCAGCGCCGTATTGGCGGCGATGATTGCGCAGCAGCTTGACGGAAACGGCAAGGTAATCCCCGATGTAATTTATTCAGTCATTTTCTTTAGCGTCATCTTATCAAGTCTGATGTCTTTCCGCATAGAAAAAGGAGGCTTGCGCTGGATAGGGAGCAATTTCTTTTCCCGTCATGCGCAGCAAGAGCCTGTTCCGGCGCCGCAGGCGGCGGTTGCAGAGACGGCTTCTGCAGAACAGACGCCTTGCGCTTCTGCGGATACGTCGGCTCCGCATTAAGGTCTATAGATAAAAGTCAGCAACGCTTCAGCCGTATGATCGCGGCGGTAAGAGAAGAAGTGGTCCCGGTCTCCGCAGGTACAATAATAAGGCAGGGCGATATCCGTTTCATGTAAGCCGGCAGAAGTAAGCTGGCGGGTAATTTCTTTATTCAAATCCACATACAACTTGCCCTTCTTTTTCAATACACAACCCGGAAACTGGGCCGCAACATCTTGTTGTACTTCAAAACAGCAGCTTTGTATATGCGGCCCGGCCCAGGCATATAGTCGGCCCCCGCCGTTGAGGCGGCTTACGCTTAGGGCTGTTTGGCGGGGCAGTCCGGCCGCTACGCCGCGCCAGCCGCAATGAGCCAGTGCCACCACATCGGCCTGTTCGTTCCAGATAATCAGCGGTACACAATCCGCCGTTAAGATAGCAGCGCCATAACCTGAAGCTTTGGTAATTACCCAGCCGTCAGCTTCTTGCAGCGGGGCCTGCCGGATTTGTTGCATTTGCTGCAAGGAGGAAACTTCCACAAGCCGGCAGGAATGCGTTTGTTTAAAACGCAGTATCTTGTCCGGCGGTATGGACAAGGCGTCAAATAAAGTCCGTACGTTTTCCGGCTGGCGCATATTGCCGCTGTCGCGCGCGGCGGTGCCGTGTATTATTCCCAAAGCAAGAAGACGCGGGTCAGAATAAATTTTCATTAGTTTAACTTTTTCAGATATACGCGGTTCAATTCGCGGCCTAAAATATGTTTGGCTAACCGTTTAAAACGGGCGGGCGCATCACTGGCATAAATTTTCATGCTTCCGCGGCCGGAAGGGTTAAGCTGGTGGGTCTGAGTGAGGCGGATTTTGACTTCTTGGGCCAGCACTTCGGCTGAATCTACCAGTTTGACCGTCTTCCCCAGCTTGGCGGCAATCTTTTTTTTGATTACCGGGTAATGCGTGCAGCCCAAAATGACAGTGTCGGCCCCGCTTTTAATGACGCCGTCTAAATAATCGGCAATAATTTGTTCTCCGGCGCGCTTGTGTATCCAGCCTTCTTCAATGAGCGGCACAAATACGGGGCAGGCGCGTTGATAGGTGTGAATGCGTTTGTCCAAACGTTTGAGTGCGCGCGGATAAGCTTTGCTCTGCACGGTAGCTTCTGTGGCTATAATAGCCACACGGCCATTGCGGGTGCATTGGGCGGCTTTCATGGCGCCGGGTAAAATGACGCCAATTACCGGCACGGAAATTTGCTTTTGCAGTTCGGCTAAAGCAAGCGCGGAAGCGGTATTGCACGCCACTACGATGAGTTTTACACCCTGCCGCTGCATAAAGCGGGCGATATCCAACGAAAAACGCGTTACAGCCGCTTTGGATTTGGAACCGTATGGTACGTTGACAGTATCTCCAAAATAAATCAGCTTCTCTTTGGGCAACGCCTGAGAGAGTGTTTTTAAAATGGTTAATCCGCCCAACCCAGAATCAAAAACCCCGATAGGACTTGTATTCATATTTTTATTATAGTAATTGCAGAGGGGGTTTGTCGCTGGGAGAGGCAAAGAAAGGGGGGGCGGCGGTTGAAGGCGGCCTGCGTACCGGGTGCTGAGGAGGCTGCCGTCTCCAATGCAGGAAAGGATATATGTTTTCGGGCCCGTGCACTAAATGAGCAATAGGGCAACACGGAGAGGAAGCGCTTTGTACGGTTTGGGTGGGCTTGACTAACAAATTCGGTGTAGATTGTGCTAAAATATGAATATGTTTAAAAAAGTGGTGTTAGGCCTCTCTTTCTTGCTGGCGGGCGCGGGTATTTTTGCTGCGCCTGCGCGTTCTGGTGCGCCCTTGATTGTGGGAGGTACCTTTTCGGAGAAAACGAATACCCAACAAACAGTTATTTTTGACCAAAAGACGCGGGATAATGAAATAGCGGCTCTAAATGAGCGTTTAAAAAATAAGGATTTTGCCGGTACCATACACCGCATCAATGAGTTGGCTTCTAAAAATTTCTTGGACCAGCGTTTCTATTTACTCTTAGCAATCGCCTATGACGGCCTGCATCAATACAGCGATGTGATTTACTCCGCCGGGGAAGCTATAGCCGTGGCCCCGCAAGATCCGCGGGCTTATATTTTGCGGGCGCAGGCTTATTTGCAGCTGGGGGATTATGACCGCTGCCAAATAGATGTGGATAAAGCGTTGCGGTTGAACCCCAAATCCCAGTTGGCATTAAAAGTGAAACGTGAATTAGAGGAGAAAACAAAAGTCTCCTCCGCGCTGCCTGCTGCCCAGAAGCCGGCCTCTGCTCCCAAATGGTTGGTTATGTATTTTATAGCCATTTTGGTGGCCTTGGTGGTGTTTATCTATTTGCGTTATGAAGATGTATTCCGCCGCGGGCCTAAAACGGCTTTCAACCGCAAAGAAGTGGAAGTAAAAGAACAGTATGATTTCTTGCGCCAAATAGGCGAAGGCGGCATGGGAAAAGTCTATGAAGCATATGATAAAGTGCTCAAGCGCAAAGTGGCCATTAAGCGGGTGCGCCCGGAATTGGTGCGCAGCGCATATGTGCGGGAGCAGTTTTTGGCGGAAGCCCGCATGGTGGCGTTGCTCCGCCACCCGTGTATTGTGGAAATTTATACAGTTATAGAATCAGAAAGCAGCTTGTATTTGGTATTTGAATATGTAGACGGACAAACCTTGGAGACCCGCTTGGATATTGATGGGCGTATTCCCTTTTCGGAAGCGAAAAAGATTTTTGAATTTGTGTGCCGGGGCTTGCATTACGCCCATTCACAAGATATTATTCACTGTGATTTAAAGCCCGGTAATATTATGATTAAAGAAGACGGTACGGCTAAAGTGATGGATTTTGGCGTGGCAAAGAAATCCATAGATGGAGACACGGGCGCTCGTACCGTGGCCGGTACGCCGGCTTATATGGCGCCGGAACAACAGAAAGGATTTATGCGCAAACAGTCCGACGTCTATTCCTTGGCTTTGTGTTTGTATGAAGCTTTGGTGGGGCAGGTGCCTTGGAGCGTGAAAGGATTTGATATAGCCACCAAACGGGTTTATCCTCCTTCGCGCTTGGCTCCTGGCATTCCCAAAGAAGTGGATAAGTTGTTAGAAGACGCCTTGAGAGAGGACCCGCGGGAACGTATACAGAGTATAGATGAATTTTGGTCCCGCTTAAACGCAATAGAGCCTCTGCCCGAAGAAAATTTAGAGAAAACACATTATTGAAACCGGTCCGCTTGTAAGGGCCGGTTTTAATATACATAGAAATCCCCGGCTGGGCTGGAACTTCATTATATATCTGCGGCAATATCCCGGGCTTGCGCTAGGAGAATTTTTGTATATACAGGTTGTTTGGAGAATATGGTTTTGCAGCAGTATGTGACGAGAAAGACGGCAACGGAAACTATATACAGCACAGCGGCTTTGTGCTTCAGCGTGGTTAAAGAAGGGTAATTACCAATTTTTATGCCGCCAGTAGAGCATAACCAGCCACACCGATATCAGCCCTAATCCCAATAATACCCAAAAAGCATCAGGGTGATGTTCCATGGGCAAGGCTACGTTCATGCCGTACATACTGGCAATCAAAGTAGGCACCATGAGCGAAATGGTGATGATGTTAAGCTTTTTAATAAGCAGGTTTAAATTGTTGCTGACGATACTGGCCCGCGCTCCTAACATCTGCGCCAAAATGTTGGAGTAAATATCTGCCTGGGTTTTGCATTGCAGGTTTTCCACAATAATATCGTCTAGCATTTCGTCATCATTGTCATCAAAACCAATACGGGCGGATAAGTTGCGCATTTTTTCAAAGACAAAGCCGTTGGCGGCAATCGCTTCCGCATAATATACCAAGCTTTTTTCTAAGCTGAATAAATTCAGCAGGTATGTGTTATCCATGGATTCATTCATTTTGTCTTCAATTTCTTCAGAAATTAAATGAATAATGCGCAAGTGTTCTATATAGTGGGAAATGGCGTTGTACACCAATTTTAAAAATACATTTTTAATGGAAGATACCGTCTGAAAACGTTTTCCCACAAACAGAGGAATGTCTTCAGCCAATACGACCACCAGTTTGTCTTCAAATAAAAAGGTACCTACGGAAGCAACTTTAAACTCCAGCTGGTCTTTGCCGGAATAATTTTTGGGGCGTTTGTAAATCATGACGATATGCTCCGGCTCAAATTCCAAGCGGGGCAATTCGTCTGGGTCTAGAGCGGAGGCCAAGGTGTGTTCATCTATTTGAAAATCAGAGACCAACAGCCGTTGTTCTTCCACCGTTGGGTTGGTGAATACGTAGACTTGGGCTTTTGCCTCATCGGTTTGGCACAGTTTACGTTCCTGGATATTGTATTTAGTCAGCATGACACACCCGCTTTATAAAGTTCTTTTTATATGATAACACCTCGGGGGCGGCTTGTAAAGTTTTTTGTGCAAACTAGGCCGCTGCAGCGTGGCTGTTCGGTTTGTCCGGCGGTGGGATAAAAACATAGCGGCGGTGGAGCGGCTATTTGGGCGGAGCAAGCGAAAGGTAACTATCTGGTTGCAACTGGCGGAACAGATGGATATAAAGTGGTACGTGTTTGCTGGAAGGGGTTGCTTTGTTTTTTTTTTTTGATATATTTTGCCTATGATAAAAAATATATCAAAAAACAAAAAATTGGTTAAAAATCTCTCTAAAGTCAAATATGGCGGCTTTACGCTGATAGAACTGTTGGTGGTGGTGCTGATTATTGGCATATTGGCCGCGGTAGCTTTGCCTCAGTATGAGAAAGCAGTGACCCGGAGCCGTCTGTCTCAAGCATTTATTCTAGGCAATCATTTTCGTAATGCGGAGAAACTATATCATATGGCCAATGGAGAATATGCCGATTCTTATGAAAAATTAGGAGCTGATTTGCCGGCGGAAAGCCGTCTGTCAGACCCCCGCACTTTAGTAGTGAAGAAGTTCTCTTACGCCTTGGCTTCAGGAAATGCAGAAAACATCGGCGCAGACCGTGTTACGGTAAGCAGTTTGCCGGGAGGGGTGTCTTTGCTTTTTATGTTTAATGGAATGACCCGCTGTTGTTCGTATGCCGCTTCAAATTGGAAGGGTACCGCTATGTGCGAGATGTTGGGCGCTGTAGGAGAGCCTTCCGATGGCGGCTGCGCAAATGGGGGTTGTAAGTGTTGGGAGCTGAAATAGTCTGCCGCAGCAAGTGTGTTTTTAAAAGAAAGAGTCGTGGGAGAGAATCAGTTTTTGGTATAGTATATATATCTTAACTTAGGACTGAATACCATGACTCTTCTTTTTCCCAAAAAACGCAAAGCCGGTTTAAAAGAGCTCTCCGGCGCTAAAAAATATTTGAAACATTTGCGCTGCGATATTAAGCTGCCTTCAAAAGCAATTGTTTGTCCTCTTTCTTCTTTAACAAAATACGCTTTAAGCCAAGGGCATTTTACGCATTATAACTGTGAAGCGGATATCTATGTGGAAGAAAAAAAAGGCTTTTGTTATGTAACGGGCTTTGGTGTGGGGGCGCCGGCCATGGCGATGGCGTTGGAAGTGCTGATAGCGCTGGGTGTAAAAGAATTGATCTTGGTGGGGTTGGCCGGGTCTTTGCAGCCGGAAGTGTTGGCCTCCGATATTGTAGTGTGTGACGGCGCTTTGGCTGATGAAGGAATTTCCGCCCATTATGTGCCGGCTGAATTTTTAAAACCGGCTCCTGTTTTAACCCGCAAGCTTTCCAGCGTGCTGGAGAAAGCCGAGTTGGATTTTCATACCGGTCCCACCTGGACCACAGACGCCATTTTCCGTGAGACGGCACAAGAAGTAGCTTATTACCAAAAAAAGAACATTTTAACAGTGGAAATGGAAGCGTCTGCTTTCTTTGCCATCTGCGCGCAGAAAAAAGTGAGAGGGGCTGCGGCGTTTGTCGTCAGCGATGAATTGTTCCGCTTGAAGTGGGAGCCCCATTTTGGGGAGAAAGCCGTATTCCAGCATCTCTATGCCCTATATCATGCTTCCCAAACGGCTTTAATAGGCAAATAGCGGGCTGTTATTTTCTGTTTGGGCGCAAAAACAAATACCCCCGGTTTAGCCGGGGGTATTGCAATAACAGAATAGTAAAAAATGAATGGATAGCCGGCTTGGGGCGTATCGGCCTAAAGCTTGAGCCACTTAAATTCAAAAAATACAACCGCTCCGAAAAGAAATACCGGTCCCCAACCGGCCAGAAAGGGGTTAATGTAGCCGTTTTCTCCAATAGAAGTAACCATGCTGATCAGCCACCAAAAAGTAAAAGCGATAACGATGGAGGCGATAATGTTTAAAATTTTGCTTTTCCGCCTCACACTAATGGCAAAAGGCATACCTAAAAGACACATAATCAACGTTACGAAAGGAGAGGCCAGTTTGGCTTGACGTTCGGTTTCTGCCGCATAAGTGGTCAGGCCGGTGCGCTTAAAAAATTGGATACGTTTGGTGAGCCCGCGCAGGCTCAGCATTTTATTTTCGGTGCGGTTGACGGACATGTCTTGCGGGCGCAGCTCCAAGGGGCTTGTGGCCGTGTCAAATTGCTCGTCTTCGGTGTCCAGTTCATCAATAAAAGTGCGGCGGGTGCCCTGTTCAAAAATCCAGGCATGGCTGTCCTCGTTCCACACTAAGCGTTTGGCGACAAACTGGGAGGCAATATTCCATAAATCATCATAAATATCCAGCGATACGTCTTCCATTACGCCTTGCCCCAAGTCCACCCGCTTGGCAAAGAGCATTTGATTGTCCGCAATTTTCATGGCAACGTCTGATTCTGCATTGAGGTTAAAATTAAATTCCGCCTTGATGCGTATGCGGTACAATACTTCTGCTTTCATGGTGAGTGTGGGGACAATAAATTCCTGTATCAATAAAGTGCCTAAAGCCACTGCCAGTATACACCACATAATCGGCTTAAATAATTGTTTGGGAGAAAAACCGCTGGCCACGCAGGCGGTCCATTCCCCGTTGGACACCATTTCGGAAATAACGGATATGGCTCCCATCAAGCAGGCCACCGGCATAATAGTCGTCAGCCAGGTGGGCACCATAAGCAGGGAATAGGAAAGCACGGCTCCCATGGTGGCATAGCCGTTGCTGAGCATTTTGAGCTTTTCAAACATGTCCCCCAGCACGACAAGTGCAGTAAATACACCCATGGAAAAGAAAAAAGGGCCCCAAAATTTTTTGGCAATATAGCGTGATAGAATACTCATTAAATGTTCAACCTCTTTTTCCACAAATACCATGCCGCCGCCGCGCCGGTAATAATAGGCAGCCAGGGGGCCGGGTAGGCCAAAATCGTGTATTTCTTCCCTATACTGACGCCAAATGTCATCAGCAGATAAAACGCGAAGATAATCAGCACGCTAAAAAGCATGCTCCAGCCTTTGTTGCTGCGTTTACCCAAGGAAAAGCCTATCGGACAGCTGATAAACAGTAATACAAACGGCGCAAATACCAATACATTACGCATGCCCACTTCGGCCCGGTATTCCGCTTTTTGCTCCGGGGAGAGACCGCCTTGCCGCAGCTGGCGGAAAATTTTGGAAGTGGACATTTCTCCAATACGCGGCGCACGGTATTGCTGACGCGTCAGAGCGATATTCATGGTGTAGGTGTCAAAATTTGCCGCCACGATAGAAGTGGGGTCTTTGGCGTCTATACGCTGCATTTGGCCGTCTTTAAGCTGCAAGCCAATGGCTTTGTCGGTAAGAATAATCTTGCCGGAGCTGGCGTTGACTTTCGTGCTGAGTGCGTCTTTATCTTGTTTCCGTATCAAGTGAATAAGGCGCGCCACATCGTCTTTTTCCAATTCTTCCAAGTATAAATCCCATTCGCCTAAATCCAGAAACGTTTTCGGCTCCAGCGTAACTTTGGTAATTTTTTCACGGGCTTCTTCCCGTCGGTCAATAAGGCGTTTGTAGCTGCGGGGGGTGACCCAGTTGGAAAAAGCAAACAAAATGACAGTCAGCCCCAGCGCGCAGAAAAATAAAGGGCGGACAATTTCTTTGAAAGAAAACCCCGCCGCCCGTAAAGCAATCAGTTCGCCTTGTTCGCTCATGTTGGTGAGGGTTAGCAGTACGGCAATTTGAAAGGCCATCGGCGCGGCCATGGTGAACACATTGGGCAAGACGTTGATAAGAGAAGAAGCAATCCACCCCCAGCTGGTGCCATAGGTCATGGCCATATCTACGATACGAATAAACTGAGTCATGAAAATGACAAACATCAAAATGCCTACCACCCCCACAAAAAACGTCAGCAGGCTTTTGGCTATATACCATGTGAAAATAGAAGGCCGCGTCAATTTCATAGTTATTTTATTCTAACAAATATCGCGCGCGTTCGTGTGGCTGGTTTTGAACTGTAAGGGAACTCGATGGTGAAAATACCGTCAAGCGCCTGCCGCGTTCGTGTGGCTGGTTTTGAACTGTAAGGGAACTTGCCTAAACGGGGCCGCCGTTATGGAATGCGTTTGAAAGAGGGTGTGGGTGGGGCGGGGAGCTGCCTGAGCTGCGGCTGGTATGAGAAAATACGGAAACAAAGGAAACAGAATTTTAATTTACCTTGTCAGACGGGATAAATATTATACAATGGGAGAATGAGGTTTTTTATCATCTTATGAAAACCGCACGGTTGGTTTTGTGCCTTTTTCTCGTCCCCCAGCTGCTTTTCGGCCCGTATTTGCAGGCCGAAACATTGCCCTACCGCCTGGTGGACAGAGACAAGTATGACTTGTTTGAAGAAGAACGGAAGGCGCAAGCTGAAGAAGAACTGATTATCCAAGACGCCCCCGATGACGCCCAGCTGCTTAAATATACCAACGAATTTTGGCGTCAAGCAGTGACGGCGGTGGAAGGGGATTATTCTTTGGATAAAGAGCCGGAGCCTATTCCGGACTTGACTTTATTAAATCCTACTCTTTCTTTGCCGTTGTATGGCACGAATGTCGCTTTGACGGGCCGCTATGTAATTGGGTTTAAATTAGACGCCAAGCGGTATATGCAAGATGCCAATAATGATATTGAGGAGCGTAATGCGCAGAGTTTTTCCCTGCAACAAGAAATGCAATTAAAAATGCAGGGGAAGATATTGGACCGTATTTTTGTGGATATTGATTACGACGATAACCGAGATGAAGAAAAGACGCTTTCCGTGGCATACCGCGGGAAAACGGGGGAATTTGTGCAGGCGGCGGAATTTGGGGATATTAATCTTTCTTTGCCGCAGACGGAATTTATCGCTTATGAGAAGCAGCTTTTCGGTGCTAAGGTGCATTTGCAGCATAAAGACTTGGATATCAATATTATTGGCAGCCAGACCAAAGGTACCAGCAAGCAGAAGCAATTTGTCGGCAGCAGCGTATTTGAAATCGTTACCATTAAAGATACGGATTATGTCCGCCGCACATATTATGATTTGACTTTTGGTTCTAATACCCCGGCCGGAGCCAATCTGACATGGGAAAATACCATGGGAAATATTGCACCGGGTACGGAAGAAGTGTATATGGACAGCAACAGTACTTCCGGGGACTATGTGCCCGTTTCCCTTCAAGCGCGCGACTATGGTGATGATTCCGCCACATACGCCGGCACATTTAAGCTGTTACAGCGCGGGGTGGATTATACGGTGGATTACAGTTTGGGTATTATTCAATTTACTACTGCCCGTACCGCCGCCAGTGTAATTGCCGTCAATTACCAGAACACCGCAGGCCAATGGCTCAGCGCGGACCAGACGCGGCCTTATTTGATTAAAACGGAAAATGAAAAAGGAATCAGCGGTTCGGTGTGCCCATCGGATGCCAGCCCCAGCGGGCAATTAGGCTGCCGTATGGAAATGAAAACATTCTATAACATTGGCGCCCAACAAATTACGCGCGACAATGGTAAAGGCAATTTCATGCTGAATTTGTTAGACGCAAACGGACAAGACGTCGGCGCCAGCGCCACGCCGCCGCAAGTTTACCCCACCACTATAGATATGGATTTTGACAAAGGCATTTTTAAGCTGCAGAGTCGTATGAATGATGACCAAGGGTTATATAACCCTACGCCGACTTCTTCTAAAAACCGCACGTTCCAGGTGGAATACACTTCTACGGTAAAGACGTATTTTGTGGAAGCGGGCATTGTGATAGAATCCGAATCGGTCAAATTAAACGGCCAGCAGCTGCAACGCAACAATGATTATTATATTGACTATACATCAGGTTATCTGACCATTTATGACGGAGACCGGGTTACGGAGGATTCCGTCATAGATATTACATATGATACGACCGGCGGTTCCAATTCCAACAACTCCTTAATCGGGGGGCGTTTGGATTATAAACTTTTTGACAAAATTAAACTGGGCACTACAATCTTGAAAGAAGGCTGGGACCAGCCCGACACCGTGCCGCAAGTGGGCAATTACGCCCAGGATTTGTTGGTCTATGGGGCCGATGTGAATGCAAAGGATTTAAAGATTACGCAGGATTTATCGGTAGATTTGGGAGCGGAAGTGGCCCAAAGTATCAAAAACGAAAACGCCTACGGTTATGCGATGGTGGACAGTATGAATGAAACAAACATTCAAACTTCCGGCAGCAACGTATTTTATGACTGGACTATTGCCGCCAACCCCAACGACAAACCGGCCTTTATCAATTCCGTGGCATGGGATACGCAAGAGCTGCCCGTGTTGGAAATAAATCCGCATGCAGTAGGTACATATAATGAAAAACAGCAAGTATTGGTGATTAATTATGACTTTAGCCATATTATGACCAAGCGTGCCCCAGACGGCGGTTCTTTGGAAGATCATGATGAAATTTCTTTAGTTTATCCGCTCAGTACCAGCGGGGTGGATTTGTCTGACAAAACTTCTTTTGAATTGACTATGCTGGGCGAGGGACAGAACACCGCAGCTCCGCAGATAGATATTACGTTTGGTAATATCAGTGAACGTTCCGACTCTGTTAACCCGGCCACAGTGCCCGATGGATTGATACCTAATGATTATGGCATGTACACTTCTTGCAGTCCTAACACCGCCGCCCCCAAAACCGAAGACGTGAACTGTCTTTCCACGCTTTCTCCCAATGAAGACCAGGGTTGGTGGTTTGCCAACCCAGATGGCACGCTGGAGCGGTTTAATCCATTTGTAAATAACCTGTATAATCCGGAGCGACAGCCTAACGGCCGCATTGATACGCAGGATTTAAACGGCAACGGCAAATACGATGAAGAAGAAAGCAATGTAGGCGGGCACTTTGGGTATTATGGTTTGGAGATAAACGGTCTTACCGACAGCAGCCTTTCCTATGACGGTTGGCAGACGTTTACCAGTCCGCTGAATATTACCGAGGCGGATAAACCCAATTGGACTGCAGTGCGCCACTTGCGTATTACCTTGAAACTGACAGACGAAATGAAAGCCCAAGGCCGTTATAAAGGCACGGTAAAAATAGCCAATGTGTCTTTGTCCGGCACGGCGTGGAACACATTGGAAAGCGTTAATCCGGAGCAGCTGGCCGTATCAGGCATTAATAATGTGGACAATACCAATTATGTGCCTATATTTGCGGAAAACAATGGAGACGGCTATGAGGTGTTCCGCTATTTGTACGGTTCTGTGGCTAAATATAAAGAACAAAATGATACGGCCAATATTATGGACCAATCTTTAAACCTGACTTTTGATACTACCCAAGTATACAATGACAGTCTGTATGCCAACCGCAATTTTAATTCTATGGATTTTACCCAGCATAAAGAATTCCGGTTTTTGCTTTACAGCAAACCTTCCAATGCCGGGTCAGAATTTTTTATGAAGGTAGGCACTGATGAAAATTACGATAAAGTGATTGTCCCGTTGGATTTCGGCACCGCACAGTGGCGCTTGATTTCCTTGCGCATGATAGACAGTGATGGAGACGGTATTGCAGACACGTTGGAAAATGCTTCCAAAGAAGAATACGGCGTGCGCGTACTCAATAAACGTACCAGCGGCGGGGTGCTTAATTTCAAAAAAGTCAGTATGATTATGGCTGGCGTGGAGCGGGAAACTGATCCTGATAACACCGACCCGGGCAATAGCGCCGCCTATACCGGTACGGGCAGCAGCGGTGAGGTGTGGCTTAATGTAATCCATTTGGCGGAATCGGTAACTACAGAAGGCACCGCCTATAAAGTAGATGGGGTGGTGCGTTTGAATGGCTGGGGCAGTATGGGGGCCAAATATAAACATACAGACGGCACATTCCAAACCCCGCTGACAGTGGCAAAAGAGCAGGAAATTACGGAAGAAGAATATTTCTTGAACGTGGATAAATTCCAGCATTTCCCGGTGCAGGCTACATTAAACCGCAGCACCACCATAACCCCCAATGTGACGGATACGGAAGATTACAATACAATCAGTTCTTTGGATAAGGGTACGGTGGAGCGGCAACAAGCCAATGTGCGCGGCGATTTTATTAAAGACAATTTGCCCCAGGTCGGCTTGCAATATACATTAGAGCAGGTGGATTATGATTTGCTGCAGCGCAAAGACAAAGAACAAACCTATGCGGTCACTGTTACTCATACTACACAAGGCGCCGTCAAAAGCGTGAATGCCGGCTATTCTTATACCGATACTACCATTGATTATGCCAAAGAAATGCACTTGGCTTCTGAGAATAATTACAATACGCAAGAAGAAACCCAGCGTATGAATTTTAAGATGAATTATGAGCCGACTAAAAACTTTAATTTTACGCCCAGCTACAGTTTGAGTCAGAGCAAAGAAGAACGGACCCAGTTTAAAGCCGCCGATCCTACCTATAACCGCCGTTATCCCAAAGGTATGAGCCAAAATGCGGGTTTTAACAGCACTTGGCGTATAACCAAATGGCTGGCTCCGTCAGTAAGTTACAGCATTTCCACCACAGAAACAAATAATCTGACGGAGAAGGTTTTTAACAAGGGGAAAAGCGATGAAGAAACGTATGACGTTGGACAGCTGAAAAGCTTGAACCGAAATGCCGATGGCGGCATATCCCTTACGTTAAACGGGAATGAAATTCTTCCCAAAAGTAAACTTTTCAAAAACTTTGTCATTTCTTCCAGTTATCGCTTACAAGATGCGGATTCGTGGAATGATGTAGATGAAGATTTTGACGGAAGAACCGAGCTGTGGATCCGTTCTTCCCTTTCCGGCACCGGCAAACATGCCAGCCGCCAAAGTTTGATTTTGCGTGATACAATTACTTCTTCCCAACGTTGGAGTCCGCTGGCGGAATATAATCTAGGCGGTCCGCTTTCCCCGCTGAAAACTATTTCGTTGCTTAATAACTTTACTCAAAGTGTTCAGCAGAACAACCAGACCGGCACCGAATATGAAACGAAAAGCATGACACTGCCGGATTTGGTGTTTTCCATTTCCGATGTGGAGAAATTCTTTTATGGGGGGCGTTGGATTAGCTCTACCAATATCAAGCTTCGTTATAGTGAAGTGGAAAACATCACTGTGGATAGCAGCGACCAAACCCAGCGCAAATATGGCGGCGATATCCGTTTCTTGCTTTTTAATACCTTTGATACGGTCTTGGTATATGACCAGCAGACTTCCCGCAAGAATGATTTGGTGGCAGGACAAAGCTTAGAGGCGATAGACGGGGAGGACCTTTCAGCCCAGACGTCTTTTTATCTGGGCAATTGGCGTATTACCCCTAAAATCGTTTACAGCGATTATGAAAAACGCTTGGTGCGCGGCCAAATCAGCGAAAGCAGCACCGAAATAACTCCCAGTCTCAATTTGCGTTTGGACTTCAATTTGCCCCGCGGCATAAAACTGCCTTTTATCAACCGCATATATAATGCTACAAACCGTGTGATTTGGAACACGACGATTGCTTATACCACCCGTCAATCGCCCGTGGAGGTGAAAAACAATTATGACTTGCTGGATTTGACCTCGTCGGTGGATTATGAAATATCGCAGAACTTGCGTCTGAATCTGGCTGGTACGGTCCAATGGCTTAAACATGCTTATGTGGAAACAGAAGATTATTTGGCCTATAACTTGGCGGCCAATGTTACTATCCAGTTTTAAACAAGTGTTGGAAGTGGCGCTTTATGTCCTGCTGCCGCGCACCTGCTATGCCTGCCGCCGGGATTTGCCGCTGGGAGCGGCCGGTCCGCTGTGCCAAGATTGTCAAGCGGCGGTGCAGCATATTGGCTTGCGCTACTGTGTCAGCTGCGGTAAACCACTGCCAGATGGCGGAGCTCATTGTGCCCGTTGCCGACGGGAAAAGAAACGCAGCCGCAAATGCGCGCTGCTCCGGTCGGCCGTTGTATTTGGGCCGCAAGTGCGGGCCGTGGTGCATGCTTTTAAATATGCAGACCAGAGCTATTTGGCTTCTTGTTTGGCGCAGTGTATGGCTCAATATTGGACTGCTTATCCGGAGTTGGCCCGGGGCCAATTATTGGTTCCTGTTCCGCTTCATTCGCGCAAGCTCAAAGCCAGAGGCTATAATCAGTCGGAATTATTGGCCCGCAGTTTAGGAAAGCAGCTTCATTTGCCGGTCAATACGTCTTGTTTAGTCCGCGTGCGTAATACGCCCAGCCAAACTACATTCGGGCGGGAAGGCCGCCTACAAAATATGCTTGGGGCATTTGCCGTCACAGAGCCGCAGTTGATTAAAGGGAAAACGCTTGTGCTGATTGATGATGTGGCTACAACAGGCGCCACCTTGGAAGGATGTGCCGCCGCATTAAGAGCCGCCGGAGCCAAAGAAGTTATGGCGTATACCCTGGCGCGGGAAATTTAATGCTTGGGAACAAGACGGGTTTGCTATATGGCGGATTATACCCGCCGGGGAAAATAAACAAGCCGCCGGCCATTTCCGGCGGCTGTCCAAAAAGACGGATTTTTAGATTAAAAGACGCGTTTGGTGCCTCTGCCGAAAATTACTATAATGAAATATATGGGCAATTTTTTGCTTTTTCTAACCAATTTGGCTTTTCCATTTGCCGCTTTGGGCGTATTGCTGGGATTTGTCTTTTCCCCGCGCCGGCGGGTGCTTAAAAGCTTGAAGCAAGAGCTTAAAGAGCGTTTTGCCTTGGAAGAATCCGCCGCTATTCCCCAAGGAGCCCTTTGGGTGCACTGTGCCAGCGTGGGAGAAGTGAAATCTGTATCCGGTTTGTTGAAAGAATTGAAAAAATTTTATCACAAAGAGTTGCTGGTTACCACCAGTACCGCTGCCGGAAAAGCAGAAGCCGAAAAAAACCCTCTCATCAAAAAAGCTCTTTTGGCGCCGTTGGATTTTTATCCTTTTGCGCGGCGTTTTATACGTGCGGCACACCCGCATCGGCTGTTTATCGTGGAGCGGGAAATTTGGCCCAATATGATAGCCGCCGCCCAAAGAGAAGAAGTGCCCGTCATGCTGCTTAATGCCCGTATTTCGCGTAAAAGCACACGGGCTTATCAACATGTGCATTCCCTGTTTCAAATGCTTTTCAGCCGTATTGTTTTGGCTTGTATGCAAGATGCAGACGCCGCCCGGCGCTATGAGAGCCTGGGGTTGCCTGCGCCGCGTATTTCCATTTGCGGGAATGTAAAATATGATACATTAAATGATCGGCCTGCTAAATTAAAAGAAGCCAAAACTTTAGTAAAAAAGCTGGGCTGGGAGAAAGCGCCTGTTTTGGTGTGCGGCAGCACGCACCCGTTGGAAGAAGACTTGATTTTGCGGGCGGCTCCCGCTTGGGCGGAACAAGGAATTAAAGTTATTTTTGCGCCCCGCCATTTGGAGCGGAAAAAAGAAATTGAGACGGCGTTGAAAAAGCAATCTTTGGCTTATGCTTTTTTAAGTGATAAAAAATTTCCTAAAAATTGCACCTTGCTTTGTGCAGATACCATGGGGTTTTTGCAGGCACTGTATGCATGCGGCAGCTTGGCTTTTGTAGGGGGGAGTATTGCGCCGCGCGGGGCGCATAATTTGCTGGAGCCGGCTATATTGGGCAAGACGGTGTTGTTCGGTAAAAGTTTTCATAATACGCCGGATACGGCCCATGCGCTGCTCGCGTCTGGCGGCGGCGTATTGGTAAATGAAGAAAATTTGCAGCAGACGGTGTCTCGGTTGTTGAAGGAGCCGGCTGTGTTGGATAATATGGCCGCGAAAGCGCGCCATACAGCCCTCAGCTTTAAAGGGGCTACCCAAAAAATTATGGAAGCGGTGACTAATTATGAACGAAAATCAGCCTAAGATTTTAGTTGTACGCCTCTCTTCGCTGGGAGATATCGTATTATCTTCTCCCGTGTATAAGAACCTAAAAGCCAAATGGCCCCACAGTCATATTACTTTATTGGTAAAACCGCAGTTTGCGCAGGTGTTGGCCGGGCATCCGGATATTGACGAAATTATGGTAGCCAAAAAAGGGCTTTGGGCCAATGTGCGCCAAGTACGCGCGGGGCATTTTACGCATTATTTGGATTTGCATTCTAATTTGAAAAGCATCTTAATTGGCCTTTTGAGCCATATTCCCAACAAACTGCGCTACAGCAAAAACCCGGTGGCGCGCCGCTTATATGTGAAATTTAAGAAAAATTCACCTGTGTTGGAAAAGCACACGTTGCAACGTTATTTGGAAACGCTGAAAGAGTGGAACGTGCCGGTGAAATTTAAAAATCCGGAACTGGGCGATTGGGCTTATAAACACGCCAATTTAGATGGAAAGAAAATTAATAAAATCGGCATTTTCCAGACCTCGTTTATTGGAGACAGCGTCTTAACTACGCCGCTGATACAAAAAACGGCTAAGCTGTTCCCGGATACGAAAATCGTGGTTATTACCCGCCCCCAAACGGAGGATATTTTCCGCCCGATGAAGGAAGTGGACCAAATTATTCTCAATGACAAAAAAGGGTGGAATAAAATAGCGGGTGTGTGGAAAACGGCTAAAGCCATTAAGGAGGCTGGCATTGATATTTTGTTAGTACCGCACCGCAGTTTCCGCAGTGCGCTGATTGCTTGGCTGAGCCGTGTGCCTATCCGCATTGGTTTTACTTCCAGCGAAGGCCGTTTCTTTTATACTAAAACGATTCCTTTTAACTGGATGATACACGATGCGGAGCGCAATTTATCGCTGTTGCATGGCATAGTGAAGGAGCATTTTAAGGCGGAAAAGCTGAATATGCGTTACTCTCCTTCCGCGGAAGAAAATGTGGCGCGCTTGATGAAAGACTTTAACCTGGAGGGGAAAACCCTGGTGGGCATTCACCCGGGTTCCGCCTGGCCGACAAAATGTTGGCCGTTTGAAAATTTTGCCGAATTAATCAGCCGCATTGAAACGGAACTGCATTTGCAGACGGTCATTGTGGGCGGCGGCAAAAAAGATGCTGATTTGGGAGAAAAACTGTGCCAAATCTCTCAAGGACATTGTGCCAATCTGTGTGGAAAGACCAGCTTGGCGGATTTGATGGCGCTGATGCCTCATTTTAAATTGTTTATTACTAACGATTCCGGCCCAATGCATATTGCAACGGCATTTAATGTGCCGACGCTGGCCATCTTCGGCCCGACAACGCGGGAGCTGGGCTTTTTCCCGTATGGGCACGGACACCGGGTGTTGGAAGTAAAAGGATTGGATTGCCGCCCCTGTGCCTTGCATGGAGGACGCAAATGTCCTAAAGGCCATTTTAAATGTATGCGTTTGATTACGGTAGATGATGTGTTCGCAAATGTCAAAGAAATGTTGCAGGAAAACGGCGTAATCAAATAGATTGACCAGTATGAAAAACGGACAATCCCGTTACGGATTGTCCGTTTTTTATTTACGGAAAATCCGTTGAAGGAATTGTTTTTGTTGTTTGGACTGGCAAGAATAGAGAAGGCTTGCCCTCTTTTTTGGGTAAATTTTGCATATGAGCAAGATTTATCAACAAAAGATAATTTTCTCCAGTGTAAAGCTCGCGTAAAATGCGCTTTTGGCGGTTTTAGGCTGATTGAACTGTTGGTGGTGCTGATTATTGGCACCTTGGCCGTCACTGCTTTACCTCAATATGAAAGAGCGGTAGAGAAAAGCCGCGCGGCGGAAGCTGTGGTATTGGTCGGCACGATTGGTGACGCGGAAAAAAGATATTATATGTCCACCGACGAATATGCCGATGACTTCGGAGTTTTAGCCGTATCCTTTCCCGCTACGCCGCTCACTTATCAGGGAACAAGAGGCTTTCAGACGAAAAACTTTTTCTGCCGGCCAGCTTGCAGAGCGGATACAAGTGGTTGCTGGTTGGGTACGTTGGCTACCTGTCAACGTTTGCCGATAAATACAACATATGCCATTTCTTATTTAAATGACGGCAATATTGTGTGCCGCTATTATAATGACGAGGGAAAAATTTTTGCCAAGCATTTGGAACATATAACGGCAGCGATTTTGTGTTATAAAAAGCCGCTCGTAAGAGAGCGGCTTTTTAAGTGTTTGACGGCCCATACCCCAGATTCTGTCAGCTGTTTGTACAGCCGGGAGAGCCATTACTCTAAGCGGCCTACTCTGCCTCTGACGCGGGACACGTATGGACATATTTGGCCTTGCTCCATGCGGGGTTTGCCTTGCCGCACGCGTTACCTTGTGCGCGGTGCGCTCTTACCGCACCTTTTCACCCTTGCCCGAAGGCGGTTTGTTTTCTGTGGCACTTTCCGTACGCGCGGATTTTATCCCGCGTGTCCCTTGCTTTCGCAAGGCGCATTTCCCTGCGGAGTCCGGAAGTTCCTCCTAAAGCGGTTAAGCTAAAGGCGGCTCTCTGGACCGTCAAATGGATAACCGGTTTGTAAGCTGCACCGGTATTACAAATCTTCAAAAAGCGACAATTGCGCCTTGGAAAAAGAATTCTTTTTCCGTGTTGTTCTAGAAGGCGTTTTGTGTGCCGTTTCCGCCGTGTTGTTTTGGCGGGCGGTTTTTCCCGTTGCTGCAGGCTCCGTCTCAGTTGGGCTTGTCATATGGCATACCGGCTGCACCGGTACGCCGTTGACGGTTGTATCTTCCGCCGCTAAATGAACTGGCTGGGAGCTGGGCAGCTTTTTAATAGGGTTAAATCCTACTGATTGTTTCAAATCCATGGCCTTATTGGCCAAAGCGTCTGGTTCTTTATTCAAATGGCGCAAAACATGGCGAATGACAATTTTAAAAGGCCGTGCCAAAGCGCGTATTTCCTGCATACGGTCAGCCAAATCCGTATTTTTTATTTTGTATTCTCCCAGATACTGTTTGACCAACAGTAAAGAATCGGAAATAATCTCCAAATCTTTAGCTCCCAATTCCGCCGCTTTTACCAAAGCCAGCTTCAGCGCCGTATATTCGGCCTGATTATTGGTGCAGTGAGGCATAAAATACCCTTCCTGGGACAGAATTTTTCCGTTTTGGTCTTTAATGACGAAAGCTGCCGCTCCCGGCCCGGGGTTTCCGCGGCTGCCGCCGTCTATATTAATAATTACACGCATAAAATTATTTTAGCAAATTTTATATTGCTTTCCGGCTGTGCAAAAAGCGGCGATAGCGGCGGGAGCAGATGGAGAAATTATAAGCCGATTGGAAGGTCGCGCGGAAGGTGGGAGGGCTGGCAGCATGATACGGGCAAACTAAGGGAGTTGTTTGTGCCGCAGCTGGAGCAAGACGCTCAAAATGAGCGGAGTACACAAGATAAATAACTGGGGGAGACTATAGTCAAATCTTTCTTGCTGGCAGACATGGGCGAGAAGCAAAAGAAGACGTCACTATACACTTTTGGTGGGCGTGTTGCGGCGTCTGGCGGCGCGCGTGTAGGGCGGCTGTCATTTCCGATAATCAGAAAAAACGCCACAGTTTGAAATGGGATTGCTATAATAAACCTGTGAACAACGGAGGAAAAATGTTGAAAAATTTATTTCGTTTTGGATTATTGCCATTAGTGGCCGCAGCCATTGTGTTAGGTATTGTGTGCGGCTTGTTTTTCCCGGATTGGGCGGTGCGTCTTTTCCTTACCTTTAACGGATTATTTGGTCAATTCTTGGGTTTTGTGGTGCCGCTGCTTATTTTGGGGTTGATTGCGCCGGGTATTGCCGAATTGGGCAAAGACTCCGGGCGTCTGTTGGTATTTACCGTATTGCTGGCCTATGGGTTTACGTTGTTTGCCGGATTTTTTACTTTTGGGGTGGCGGCCTTGTCTTACCCTTGGGTGTTGGACCCTTCTGCTTCATTGGTGGCTTTTAGCGCCCCGCAGGAGTTGGCCCCTTATTTTACTTTGCCCATTCCGCCGCTGATGGACGTGACGACCTCTTTGGTATTGGCTTTTATGTTGGGCCTGGGCTTGGCGTTCGGCAAGGGAACACATTTAAAACAGGTAATGTATGATTTCCGGGAAGTAATTCACAAAGTAATTGCTCATGTTATTATTCCTCTTTTGCCTTTGTATATTTTCGGTATCTTTTTAAATATGACCGTCAGCGGGCAAGCGGCTGCCGTATTGTCCGTGTTTGCCAAAATTATTGTATTGATTTTTATTATTACGTTGGTGGTTTTATTTATTCAGTTTGCGCTTTCCGGCGCCGTTGGCGGGCAGAACCCTTTTACAATGCTTAAGACGATGCTCCCGGCTTATTTTACCGCATTAGGCACTTCTTCTTCCGCGGCGACTATTCCTGTAACCTATAAACAAGTACAGGCGTTGGGCGTGCGGGAGGATATTGCCGGATTTACGGTGCCGCTGTGTGCGAATATTCATATGTCCGGCAGTACCATTAAGATTACCGCTTGCGCTATGGCGATTATTTTGTTGACGGGGGGAGAACTGCATTTTTGGCAGTTTGCGGGGTTTATTTGTATGCTGGGCGTGTCCATTGTAGCCGGGCCAGGCGTACCGGGCGGGGCGATTATGGCCTCGCTGGGGGTGTTGCAAAAAATGTTGGGTTTTAACGAAGAAATGTTGGGGCTAATGATTGCCTTATATATTGCTATGGATAGTTTCGGTACGGCCTGTAATGTAACCGGAGACGGAGCTATCTCTGTTATTATCAACCGTATCTATGGCAGCCGGAAAAAGGCATGAAGCGGCGGCGCTAATGGATTGTTGAGGAGTATGGAGAAGGCGTTTGTGCGGCTTTACACGACACCCCCCGGCAAAAGCCGGGGGGTGTAAATGGAACGTTTTGAACTTACACTAAGCCTTGGTCAATCATCGCATCGGCCACTTTTATAAATCCTGCAATATTGGCCCCTGCCATATAATCGCCTTTCATGCCGTATTGTTCTGCGGCGGCCAAACAGCTGTCATGTATGCTGTGCATAATGCGCTGGAGATATTGGTCCACTTCTTCTCTTGTCCAATAAATACGCATACTGTTCTGTGTCATTTCCAGACCCGATACCGCCACCCCGCCGGCATTGGAAGCTTTACCGGGAGAGTAGAGGATTTTGGCGTTATGGAATATGTCAATGGCGCCCGGTGTGCAAGGCATGTTGGAACCTTCGGTCAGACAGATGCAGCCATTTTTGACCAATGTTTTTGCGTCTTCGGTATGCAGCTCGTTTTCGCAAGCGGTCGGACAAGCAATTTGGCAGGGGATATCCCATGTCTTTTTGCCGGGACGGAAATGAGCCCCTTTGAATTTCTTGTCATATTCTTTCAAGCTGCCGCGCCGCACAAACACCAAATCTTTAAGATAGGCCAATTTTTCTTCATCTACGCCATTTTCATCGTAAATGCTGCCGTCATAGTCCATAAAGCCTACCACTTTGGCGCCCAGTTGAGTCAGCTTTTCAATGGTATAAATACCCACATTGCCTGTGCCGGACACAATGGCTGTTTTGTTTTTTAGGCTGTCGCCGCGGGTAGCTAACATATTTTGGGCAAAATATGCCACGCCGTATCCTGTGGCTTCCGGGCGCAGCAAGCTGCCGCCCCAATTGGGCCGTTTGCCTGTGAAGGCGCCGGTAAAATCGTTGGTCAGTTTTTTGTATTGGCCGAACATATAGCCGATTTCCCGCGCGCCGCAGCCCAAATCTCCGGCCGGCACATCGGTATGATAACCGATGTGGTGATAAAGCTCATTGATAAAAGAATGACAGAAGCGCATGACTTCATTGTCGCTTTTGCCGCGGGTGTCAAAGTCGGATCCGCCTTTCCCGCCGCCAAGCGGCAGCGTGGTTAATGAATTTTTAAACGTTTGTTCAAAAGCCAGGAATTTTAAAGAATCTTGATTGACGGTTTCGTGAAAACGAATGCCGCCTTTATAGGGACCTAAAGCGCTGTTATATTGAATGCGGAAGCCGCGGTTTACATGGATATTTCCTTTGTCGTCTCTCCACGGCACGCGGAAGATAATCATGCGTTCGGGCTCAAGAATACGGTCTAAAATACACTCTTTGATGTAAATGGGATTTTGCTCTAATACCGGAGCAAGACTGCCTACTACTTCATGTACGGCCTGCTGGAATACTTTTTGTGCCGGGTCACGTTTAGCCAGACGGCCTAGAAAGTCTGCGGTGTATTGTTGAATGTCCATAAGTTCTCCTTTTGGGCGGTTCCCTACTTTTATTATAGCAACAAATGAAGCGAAAGCAAGACTTTCTTTCCCGACGGAAACAACGAAAAAATTGCCATTGCCGAACTGCAAATGCGCCGGAATATGTTATGATATAACAGAAAGTTAGTTTACCTTAATTGGGGGCAATATGGGCAAAGCATTAAGCGCCAATATGGAAGATTATTTGGAGGCTATTTCTCTAGCCGCAGATGAAAACGGCCGTGCCCGTGTGACAGATATACGTGATTTGCTGGGCGTCAAAACCCCCAGTGTAACCGGAGCTTTGCGCGTGTTGGCACAAGGGGGCTATCTCAAACATGAACCGTATTGTGGCGTGACGCTTACCGCCAAAGGCCGCCGCACCGCAGAAGATGTACGCCGCCGGCATGGTATTTTAAGCGCTTTTTTGACCGACGTGCTGGGGGTAAATGTCAAAACGGCCAATATAGACGCCTGTAAAATGGAGCATACCATTAGCCGGGAAACCTTGGAAAAATTACACGATTTCCTGCACCAGTATACTGGCCGCCCCCATCAACGGAAAAAATAGGCTGTGTTTTGCCCGGTCTTTGCAGCCGGAAATGGGGAGAGCGGGCCTGCTTGAGGCATACAGTTTGTAAATGTATTGTTCGGGAGAGGTGTGAGCGTTTTAATTTTCTTCCGCTGATTTGTATAAAAAAGTTTCTTCCGCCGGGCAAAAACATTTCCGATTGTGTATAGTGAGAAATATAACAATATTAAAAAGGCTGGCCTTATGGGCCGGCCTTTGTCGTATATAGCCCTTGCGTTGTAACGGTACAAAGTTGCTGTTATGAGAATAAAAAAAAGGGGCCGAATGCCCCTTTTGAGGTTGTCCTTTTTATCCTAGAAGAGCAGGATTAGAAGTTGCGCTTAATAATGCTGCGCACAATGCCTTCTATATGAAAGCTGTGCCTGTCTGCTATAATGGGGGAATATTTTTTATTCTGCGATTCCAAAATAATATTTTCCCCATCTTGGCTAAAACGTTTTACCATTACTTCCCCTTGATTTACACACACCACGATATCCCGGTTCTTGGGGCAGGCATTTTGTTCCACAATCAGCCAGTCGCGCGGGGCAATAATGTTTTCCATGGAGTCCCCTTTCGCTTCCAGCATAAATCCTTTGCACGCCGGAAAATAAATCATGGCCGGATCCACCGGTACCACGCGGGTAGGTACGCCGCTGAGCAGTGTGCCTTCGGGACCGCATTTGGCGCAGCCGTACATGGGCAGATAAATTACGTTTCGCTCCGGATCTTTTAAAATAATATAGTCCCGCGGATTTTCAGGATTGCGTTTTAAATATCCTTTTTTCTCTAATTGTTTGATATGATGAAATGCCACGCTTTTCCCGGATACGCCTAAGCGTTGGGCCAGTTCTTCCAGCGTTAGCGGGTCGGAAATATTATTTTTTAAAATTTCCAAAAGTTCGATTTGTTTGGGGTGAAGTTGTTTCATATTTTTTGCTCTTTATTAAAAGTTCTATATTTTGTTCTATAAATTTTAAAGCACATTGTAAAGCCTTTTTTTGTTGAGCGTATGGGCAAGATGTCTTGAAAGCTGTTATGATTAAAGAGTTGGCTGATAAAATACAAAGGGCTTGCATTGTTTTTTTTTTTTTTTTTTTTTTTTTTTTTTTTTTTAAAATTTTTTTAAAAAGTGATTATTTTTTTTTAAATTCCGCACAAAGTATTTTTGGCGGTTTTTTGCTTATTTAACTGTTGGTGGTTGTGTTGATATT
>CALUVB010000012.1 GCA_944324115.1 uncultured Elusimicrobiales bacterium | reverse complement strand
CATCGGCGCCGGTATGGAAGACTTGGGCAAAGGCCACCGCAGCCAGGTGGGCACGATGTACGGCACCGAAGCCAAAGGACCCCGCTATTTGGAAATGGCGGAAGGCTATGTGCTGGAAATCGGGTTGGACAAGAACAACGAAATCATCGGCTACAAATTCGTCAACCTGGGTAAGATGATGGACGCGATTAAAAAAGGCACTGACGCTAAGAAAGCCTTTGAAGACAACGTCAAAACCTATGGCCGCTTTGACGAAGCCGTCAAGAAAATTGACCCCCGCAAAGAGTAAGCCCAGGAGAGAAATTTATGATTACGTTTGAAGGATACGAAAGAAGAATTGACAAAATCAACGCCGCGCTCAAAGCCGCCGGCATTAAAGATTTGGAAGAAGCGCGCCAGATCTGCCTTGATAAAGGCATTGACGTGGAAAAAATCGTCAAGGGCATTCAGCCCATCGCGTTTGACAACGCCGTGTGGGCCTATACCGTGGGCGCTGCTATTGCTTTGAAATCCGGCGTCAAATCCGCCGCTGAAGCGGCCGAAAAAATCGGCGTGGGCTTGCAGAGCTTCTGCATTCCCGGTTCTGTGGCGGATCAGCGCGCCGTAGGCCTTGGCCACGGCAACCTAGGCGCTATGCTCTTGCGCGAAGAAACCAAATGTTTCTGCTTCTTGGCCGGGCATGAAAGCTTTGCCGCCGCGGAAGGCGCCATCGGCATTGCCCGCACCGCCAACAAAGTGCGCAAAGAACCGTTGCGCGTCATTTTGAACGGCTTGGGCAAAGACGCCGCCTACATTATTTCCCGCATTAACGGGTTTACCTCCGTGGAAACGGAATATGATTACAAAACCGGCGAGCTCAAAATTGTAAGCGAAAAGGCTTTCTCCGACGGAGACCGCGCCAAAGTAAAATGCTACGGCGCAGACGACGTCAATGAGGGCGTAGCCATTATGCGCCATGAAGGCGTTGACGTGTCTATTACCGGCAACTCTACCAACCCCACCCGCTTCCAGCACCCGGTAGCCGGCACCTATAAGAAATGGGCCATTGAAAACGGCAAGAAATATTTCTCCGTGGCTTCCGGCGGCGGTACGGGCCGTACGCTGCACCCGGACAATATGGCCGCCGGCCCTGCCTCTTACGGCATGACCGACACCATGGGCCGCATGCACAGCGATGCGCAGTTTGCCGGTTCTTCCTCCGTGCCTGCGCACGTGGAAATGATGGGGCTTATCGGCATGGGCAACAACCCGATGGTCGGCGCGACGGTAGCCGTTGCGGTGGCTGTTTCCGAGGCCAAATAAGTTGTTTTGCTTGTATAAAGCCGCTCCGCAAGGGGCGGCTTTTTTTGATATAAAACAGCTTGGAGCGTTGGGGGAGAAAAGCTGCCGGAAAATACTTTACCCCGCGTATGGAAAAAGGGAGGCTTTTTGAAAAGGCGGGAGAAAAGGGGAGATGAGTGTTCTCTCTCTGGGGCGTTTCAGTTAAAAAAGGAAAGGAGTGGTCTGTTTAAAGCAAATTGAACGGACAAAGCCGGACTGCGCCCTCTAGCTGGTAGGCGGAATTTCTTTTGATGGAAAACAGATTGCTTCTTGCAAGAATAAAAATTTTTAATTATACTAAACGTATGAATAAAACAAATATGCCTATAATTTCTGTAAAACACGCCGGGTTCACATTGATAGAATTGCTGGTGGTGGTGTTGATTATTGGAATTTTATCTGCGATTGCCTTGCCGCAATATCAAGTAGCCGTGGCAAAGAGCCGTTTGGTGACTGTGATGGCTGTGACGCGCGCTATCAAAGATGCGCAAGAAATGTTGTTGATGGCAAATGGAAGTTATGAGGATTCTTTGGATAATATAGAAGACGTTCTGCCGGGAGATTGTGTGAATAATGGCGGCGGACAGGCCGTTTGCGACAAGACTAGATATGATGCCGGACATATAGAAGTGTTAAGCGATGTGGCCGGGTTTACGGATATAAACGGCTATTTGATGTATTATGATTATCCTGTCACCCGTCCTGCCAATACCACCAATACCGAATGTTTGGCTTTAGTAAATAATAAAACAGCCGAAAAAGTATGTAAGAGCTATGGCGGAACAAAACTGGGCACGGTGGACCGTTGGACCGGTAATTTTGACCGCTACAGTATGCCGTAATGCTTGACTGCAACTCCGATGGCGGCCCAAAGCAGCCAACACGCCCCCAACCACACTATTTCAGGCAGTTTGATTTTGGTAGGGGGCAAATTTTTGGGCAAATTATTAACATGCCTCTGTAATATGCAGGGGGCGGCCATAAACAATGCCGCTCCTGCCAGACGCCACGGCGCGGCTAAAACGTGTGTCCAGGCGGCGGCAAATCCCGCCCAAAACGCTGTGCCCCAAAATGCCGCCGCAAAGGCTGTAGGTTTGCGCATGTAGCGGCAGGTGCGGTTGATGATAGCTGTTAATTGATAAAAAGAAAGAAAAAGAAACAGCGTACGCAGCCACGGGGAAAAAGCAAGAGGAGTATTTTCGGTGTTTTTATAACCTGCTTTTATGGCCTGCCATTGTTTTAACGCCCAATAAAAAGAAAAAAGCCCGCCGCTTAATATATTAAACAGCGCTAGTCTCCAAACGGGTATAAAATAGTAGCAAGTAGCCAACCCTGCTTGTTGGAGGCGTTCTTTCTCAGCGGTTTGTTTGGCTTGGGAAGTATAGTCCCACTTTCTCATTCCAAAAAAATAAACTCCAAACAAAAGCCCCAGTCCTATTAAAATAGAAGTTATCTTTTCCATAAATTTATTATAATAAAAAACGCTTTTCCTTCCGTGGATAATTTGACGATATATTACAAAATAAGGGGTGGGTTTTTCAAAACGGCTTGACTCGTTTTTTTTTTTTGATAAATTTGGCATATGGACAAAATTTATCAAAAAAAGAACTTGGATATAAAAAACCTCGTAAAACGCGGTTTGGGCGGTTTTACGCTGATTGAACTTTTGGTGGTGGTATTGATTATCGGCATATTGGCCGCCATCGCTTTGCCGCAATATACCAAAGCGGTGGAAAAGAGCCGCGCTGCTGAGGCCATGGTGATATTACGCAGTATAGCGGAAGCCAACCGGCGTTATTATATGGCTGCTGCCGAATATGCGCCTGATTTGAGCGCATTGGATATAGAAGTGCCCGGTACGGACACCACTTATCAAGGACAAAAACGCAAGGAAACCAAATATTTCAGTTATGGGGTACATATAGTAGGAGATACCACTCAAGTGCTGGCGGTGGCCAATCGTCTGCCAATGCTTACAGCGTATTATTTGTCTATTCGGCCACAAAGCAATTCTATTTATTGTTATGGATATTCTGACGAAGGAACGGAAAAGTGTAAAGCCCTCTCCGGAGGTGTGCAAGAAGGGTCCTTCTATGTAATCAATTAAATTTAACCCCGCTCAACAGCGGGGTGTTTTAGCCAGTGCATATATCGCTCAGCCTCCATAAAAAACGCACACCTTCTGCCCACTAAAAAGCCATATCCTTAAAGAATAACACGCCGGTCTTGCCGCCCTTTTAAGCGTTTTGTGAAGCTTGGTGCATGGACTTTGAACGTATAATCCATTTGTACGGCCCCAGCATATAAAATACATACCGCAAAGCCAGCTTCCAGCACATGCAGCCCTTCCGTAAGTGCATTGCGCAATGTCCATATATTTCCGTTCTACTACAAGACGCAAGGCCCCTCCTTCCCGTACGCGCGCGAAAAATGGTAAAATATATCATCTGCAAAGTGAATGAAAGCGGTACGGACCGCAGACAAAAGCCTCCCGCCTAGCGGCGAGGTTGTTTTTGTGGAAATTTTAAGTTACGGAAGAAGAAAGAATTTATGAGTAATGTTCGCAGTGACGTACGCAATGTGGCTATTATCGCCCACGTGGACCACGGCAAAACAACAGTAGTAGATGCACTGCTTAAACTGGCCGGGGAATTTAATGTAAAAGAAGACCAGGCGCAGGAAACCGTGTTGGATTCCAATCCGTTGGAGCGTGAGCGCGGAATTACTATTTTGGCCAAATGTACGTCTGTTAAATACAAAAACCACACTATCAATATCGTAGATACTCCGGGACATGCAGATTTCGGCAGTGAAGTGGAGCGCGTGCTTCGTATGGTAGACGGAGCTATTTTAATGGTAGACGCCGTGGAAGGCCCTATGCCGCAGACCCGCTTTGTGCTGCGCAAAGCCTTGGCTTTGGGCCTGCGCCCAATTGTGGTTATCAATAAAATGGACCGCGAACATATTCGCCCCAGCGAAGTGGTTGATGAAGTGTTTAACTTATTTATGGAGCTGGGCGCCACAGACGAACAGTTGGATTTCCCGATTTTGTATGCTTCCGGCCGTGAGGGCTGGGCCAGCGTGAAAATGGAAGAAAAAGGCAAAGATATTGCCCCGCTTCTGGATACGATTATTTCCCATGTGCCGGCCCCGGTGGCTATGCCCAATGACCCGCTGCAGATGCAGGTAACTATGTTGGACTATAACAACTTTTTGGGCCACGTCGGTATCGGGCGTATTTTAGCCGGCAAAATTACCCGCGGGCAAAGTGTGGTGCTGATTCACCACGACGGCAAGCAAACCCCCGCCAAAGCCGTCAAAATAGAAATGTTTGAAGGATTGGGCAAAAAAGAGGTGGAAACTGCCCAAGCTGGAGATATTGTGTCTATAGCGGGCTTGGAAGGTGTAGATGTGGGAGATACCGTCTGCCAGCCTGATTTCCCGTTGCCGCTGCCGCCGTTGGCTATTGATGAACCGACGATGTCTATGGATTTTATGGTCAATGACAGTCCGTTCTCCGGACAGGAAGGCAAATTCGTCACCAGCCGTCATCTTAAAAACCGCTTGGAAAAAGAAGCCCAAACCAACGTGGGCCTCAAAGTGGTGCCGCTGGAAGGGGAGGGCAAATTCAAAGTATACGGCCGCGGTGAACTGCATTTGACCGTACTGATTGAGAATATGCGCCGGGAAGGGTTTGAATTGGCGGTATCCTCTCCGGAAGTGATTTACAAAGAGGAAAACGGGCAAATTTTGGAGCCCATGGAATATCTGGTGCTGGATATTAAGTCAGAATACCAAGGCGCGGTGTTTACTTTGGTGGGCCAGCGGGCAGCGCGGCTGGAGAATATGGTGACTGAAGGTCAAGACCGCTTGCGGCTGGAATATTTAATTCCTTCACGCGCGCTGATTGGCTTTAAGAATGACTTTTTAACGGGCACCCGCGGCACGGGCATTATGCACCACAGCTTTAACGGCTTTTATCCCAAGGTCAATTTACCGCCGCTTCGCCATAACGGCGTATTAGTGGCCAAAGAAGACGGCATTACTACGGCCTATGCATTGTTTGCCTTGGAAAACGGAGGGGAGCTGTTTCTGGGGCCCGGAGAGAAAGTGTATGCGGGCCAAATCGTGGGGGAAAACTCCCGCGATAATGATTTGGTAGTTAATCCCTGCAAAGCCAAACATTTAAGCAATATGCGCAGTTCATCTAGCGATGAATCCTATACGCTCACCCCGCCGCGCCAAATGAGTCTGGAGCAGGCGGTGGAATATATTGCCCCCGACGAGCTGGTAGAAATCACGCCTAAATCTTTGCGCCTGCGCAAGAAGATTTTAGTACATCATTTGCGTAAACGGGCAGCCATTGCAGAAGAAAAAATGCTGGAAGGGGCGGCTTGAGCACGTTTTGTCTAAAAGTCCATTTTTTAGACTTTGAAATCCGGCATGCAAAGGAGATATTATGAATAGTTTTATTCTAATTTTAAAGACTGCCGGCGTGTCTTTGATCCCCGCTTTATTGCCGTTGGCGGTTTTTGTGTTGTGCTGGCTATTGTTGTTTGCCGTGGCGGGGGATTGCTCTCAGATTATGCTGTTGGCGGCTATGGTAATCCTTAGAATGTTTTTGCCGTTGTGGGTATATGTAGCTTCATTTTTTATATTATTCTCCCGCTTCTCGTGGGGAAGAGTATGGCTGCTTACGGGCGGCGCTTTGTTGTTGTATTTTATTTGCGGCTTAATTGGGTATTTCTTCTTTCTACATTCCGACAAGTCCGGTTGGGTGTAGAGCGGCCCTTAATTATATGCCCCGCCGACAAACGGAATGGCGTTTTTTCCCTCTATCCTAGGAGTTGCAGACAAAACGTACCGGCTGAATTGACGGGTTAAAATGTTTTTTGTTAGGCTTGTAGTATGAAGATGATAAAAGATAATAAATTTTCCGCTGGTTTCACTTTAGTGGAAATTTTAGTGGTCGTATTAATTATCGGCATTTTGGCTGCTTGGGCCTTACCCCAGTATAGATTGGCTGTTGATGAGTCTCGTTTTACACAGTTAATTTCTAATACGGACACGTTGCTTAGAGCCCAACAGCTTTACCATATGGCAAACGGAGATTATGCCATTTCTTGGGAAGATTTGGGTGCAGACGTTCCTACCGGATACACCCCTTCTACTTCTCGTACATTAGAAAGCCCGGATCATAAAATTACCATTAGCATTGGTTGCAGTACCCCTTCTGAAAGCGGGGGAATGAATGCGGATTGTCCGGCTTCTTATCTCTTTTCTCGTGATTTAAAAACGAATGTGGCTTATTGGACAGATATGAAAGGTAAAACGCGCAGCTGTTTGGCTTATGCCGCCGGCGGCGAGTATGCTGACCAACTTTGTCAAATTATTACGGGCAGTGAGACCAATGTGTCTTCCAATTCCGATGCTTCTGTTTATCGTTTTTAATTGTTTCCCGGATACTTTATCCATTTTGCTATCCATAAAAGCTCTAGGTGCAAACCTGGAGCTTTTGTGGATATATAGGCCCCCGGCTTGGAGAGAAAATATTTATTGCGCTTTCTGGCGCCCGTGCAAAAACAGGATACAGCGTGCCGTGACTGAAATGGCTTGAATTGTTTTTTTTTTTTGATACATTTTGTATATGAACAAAATGTATCAAAAAAATATTTCAGACAGAAAAATCTCCCTAAAAGCCAAAACAAAAGGTTTTACCCTTATTGAACTTTTGGTGGTAGTCTTGATTATTGGTGTCTTGGCGGCTATCGCCATTCCGCAGTATCAGACAGCGGTGGATAAAGCCCGTTTTACGCAATTAATTCTTAATACTGATGGGGCTTTAAAATCCCAGCAAATTTATTTTATGGCGAATGGAGCGTATGCTATTTCTTGGGAAGACTTGGGCGGAATTGTGCCGGCTGGTTATGTCATTAGATCTCAGCGCGTATTGTGGAATCGCCAGCAGAATACTACCATACAGCTTGGTTGTTCCATAGCGGCTGAAGAGGGAGGCACCCAACCGGCAGATTGCCCTATTAATTACTTGTTTTCAAAAGATGATAACAGGGGAGTGGCCTATTGGACAAATATGACCGGCAATGACCGGCGGTGTTTGGCCTATCCGACAGGCGGGGAACGTGCTAAAAAAATCTGTCGCGCCGTGACAGCTTCCGATACGGAATATCCTTCCAATTCTTCAGTATATTATAAATTTTGAATTACCAAGATACCCTCTTGTTTCTATTTTATTTCAATGCGCAGCTTAGCTTAAAGTGGGGCATTTTGTAGAGGAATCTTTCCCGTGCGGTGGAAATAAATATAAAAACCCCGGCCTGTAGACCGGGGTTTTGGTAAAAGGAGACAAGCGGTCACACTTTCATAATTTCCGCTTCTTTATCAGCTACCAATTTGTCAATTTGGGCAATATTGGCGTCGGTTGCTTTTTGTACATCAGCTTCATAGCGTTTTAAGTCGTCTTCCGTTACTTCGCCGGCTTTTTGGGCTTTTTTGACTTTTTCCAAAATATCGCGGCGGGTGTTGCGTACAGCCACTTTAAAGTCTTCACTCATCTTGGCAATATTTTTGGCCAATGTCTTGCGGCGATCTTCCGTCATGGAAGGCAGCGTAATGCGCACCACCTTTCCATCGTTTACCGGGCTGGCACCCAAGTCGGCTTTTTGCAAGGCTTTGTCAATATCGTTTAAGGCGGACATGTCCCACGGCTGTATTTCTAATGTTTTGGCGTCTAATACATTAATCATAGCCATCTGTTTAAGCGGCGTGGGAGTGCCGTAATAATCTACACGGATATTTTCCAACAACTGCGCGCTGGCGCGGCCAGTGCGGATAGTGGTTAAATCCTGGCGGAGTTTTTCCACATGACCGGCCATTTCATTTTTGCCTTTGGTAATAAATTCGTTGATTCCTTCCATACTTTCCTCTATGATTAAGATAGTTTATTATAGCAATTCCGTTCCCGACGTGTCAGCAGCTGATCAGTAAATTACCGTACCAATATCTTCTCCGCAGACGGCGCGTTTAATATTGCCTTTTTTATGCAGATTAAACACTTGCACCGGTACTTTGTTTTCCATACAAATAGCTAAAGCCGCCGTATCCATAAACTGCAGGTGTTTTGCGATGGTGTCTTTGAAAGTAATTCTCTTGATGCGTTTGGCTTTGGGATTTTTCTTGGGGTCGCTGTCGTAAACTCCGTCTACTTGAGTGGCTTTGAGCAATACGTCGGCATTGATTTCCGAAGCGCGCAGCGCAGCTGCACTGTCCGTGGTAAAATAGGGGTTACCCGTTCCGCCTGCAAAAATGACGATGCGGCCCTTTTCCAAGTGGCGCAAGGCGCGCCGGCGCACAAAAGGCTCCGCCATTTGGTAAATGTTGACGGAGGTCTGTACGCGGGTTGGTACGCCTATTTCTTCCAAGGCGGACTGCAACGCAATGGCATTGATTACGGTGGCCAGCATACCCATACTGTCTGAATTGACGCGGTCAATTACTCCGCCGCCGTCGCGCAAACCGCGCCAAATATTCCCGCCTCCAATGACGATAGCCAGCTGGCAGCCCGTTTTATGCACATGGGCTATTTCCAGCGCAATGTCTTTCAGCGGTTTAGGGTCTACTCCCCGGCAGCCGTCTTGGCTTAAAGCTTCTCCAGAAAGTTTGAGTAAAATTCTTCTTTTGCAGGGTTTTTTATGTACCATAGTGTTCCTCTTGCGGTTTTTTTAATTCTAGCATAAAACAGGGGGGAAAAACTTTTTAGTCCTCTGACAAAGCCATCGGCTTTTAAAAGCAAGGCGTCATGAATGTAACCTTGAACTACGCTTGATCCGTATATTGTTCCCCAGTGTAAATTTATATTAGCAACGCTTCCCGGCTGAAAATGCACGCGGCAGTATATGGTGTGGAAATACCCGTTTATTTTTATTCCGACAGCCATTTCTGCGCTATACAGCAGGGCCGGACTCAAGCCAACCTAAGAAAACTAAAGCAAATACTGCATCTGGGCGGCTGCTGCATTTTGTATGAGCGGGGCTCTTTCCTTCCTGTGCGGCATAATCGTTCCGTTCAGGCAGAAAAAAGCCCCTCTTGCGAGGGGCTTTAAAACTAGAAGCGCACAAAACGTACAACTTTCAACTCACATCCCAGCGCTTTGGATTCTTCGGCCAAATAATCGGCAACCGTTTTTTTGTTGTCTTTAATAGTCGGCTGTTCCAAAAGGCAGGTTTCTTTGGCGAACTTTTTGATTTTGCCGGGCAACATCTTGGCAATCATTTCGTCAGCTTTGCCTTCGTTTTTGGCTTGGGTGCGATAAATGTCCAACTCTTTGTCAATATCGGCTTGCGGAATATCTTTGGCGTCTACCCACATGCTCTGCATACCTACGGTGTGCATAGCCAAACCGCGGGCGATTTCGTGCACTTTTTCGGTATCTTTGCAACCGGCGGCGGCAATTTCCAGCAGAGAAGCTTTTTTGTTGTCGGAGTGGACATAAGAAGCAATCACGTCTCCGTCAGCCGCTGCCCAGTTGTAAGCGCCTTTGAAAGTCGTGTTTTCTCCAAATTTGGGCGCTTTTTCCACAATCATGTTTTTGATGTGTTCGTCGGCCGTATAGTCGGCAATTTCGGGGTGCTGCAATACATAGTCGGCAATAGCGTCGGTCAACGCAATGAAATCCGGCGTTTTGGCCACGAAGTCGGTTTCACAGCCCAGATAGGCCATGGCGAAACGTTTGCCGTCTGTTTTGACGGATACGCGGCCTTCTTTGGTGGCTCTGTCGGCGCGTTTAGCCATGTCGGCCAAGCCTTTTTTACGCAAAGCGACAACAGCCTGTTCCATATCATTGTTATTTTCTTCCAGGGCTTTTTTGCAAGCCATTAGGCCGGCGCCCGTTTTTTCTCTTAAAATCTTAATGTTTTCAGCTAAAGACATTGTTTTCTCCTAAACCTGTTAAATCGGTTGTCCGGGCCGATATATCGGCCCGGAGAGGCCAAATTTATTTTGTTTCCGCGGCGGCTTCTTCTTTTGCTTCTTCCGCTTTTTCTTCGGCTTTTACAGCTTTTTTAGCCGTGGTTTTTTTAGCGGTGCCTTCGGTTTTCTTGGCCGTAGTCTTCTTGGCGGCGGGTTTTTTAGCCGTAGTCTTTTTAGCGGTTTTGGCTTTCTTTTCTTCGGCCGGGGCGGCTTCTTCTTTCATTTCTTCCGCTTTGGTTTCTTCTTTTACTTCTTCTTTTACTTCCGCTTTGGCTTCTTCGGCTTTTTCACCGGCAAGCATAATGCTTTCAAAGGCTTGGGCCATGGCCGGGTTGGCCGGGGCGGCGTCGCCTTCTTCGGCAGCGGCGGCCGGGGCCGGCTGTTTGGCGGCTTCGGCTTCGGCACGGCCTTCCAATACGGCATCGGCGATAGCGGCGCAGAACAATTTAATAGAGCGGGCCGCATCGTCGTTGCCCGGCACAGGCACGTCAATCAAATCGGGGTCGCAGTTGGTATCGCAGACGGCTACCACAGGAATACCCAATACATGGGATTCGCGCACGGCGCCGGCGGTATCCACCGGGTCAATGACAAATACCACATCGGGCAGTACTTTCATTTCGCGAATGCCGCCTAACAATTTCTGCAAGCGGTTAAGCTCTTTGCTCAAGCGGCTGGCTTCTTTTTTGGAAATGGCTTTAAATACGCCGGAGGCTTCCCATTTTTCCAACTCGTTCATGCGTTCAATGGATTTTTTGACTGTTTGGAAGTTGGTCAGCGTGCCGCCCAGCCATTTTTCGTGAATGCAATAGACATCGGCGCGGGCTGCTTCGGTAGCGATAGCTTCCTGAGCTTGTTTTTTCGTGCCGACGAATAAAAATTTGGAACCTTTCTTCGCTTCTTCTTTCACGAAAGCGCAGGCTTTTTTGAGTTCTTTGGCGGTTTTTTGTAAATCTAAGATATGCACCCCGTTGCGTTCGCCAAAAATAAAACGGCTCATTTTGGGGTTCCAGCGGGAGGTTTGGTGTCCAAAATGCACACCCGCTTCCAACATGGACTTCATGGATACGTTGCTCATTATACTCTCCTTGTAGGGCGTAAACCAAAATTAGGGAAGAGGATTCCCCGGCGGCTTTTGCCCGGGTTTAAGAAGGGAAGGGCTTTAATTTGCAACCAGGTTGCGCCCTTGCCGGTCATAAACTTACTATTATTATACAAAAAAACCGCGCCTTGGGGGCGCGGTTTACAAAACAGACAATTCTTAGAAGCGGCCGTTGACGATAACCATCGCGGGCAGCCAGCCGTTGCGGGCGATATTGAGCAAACCAACCTGCAACCCGTAAATGTCTTCTGTGTAGTTTACAAAACCCCATTGCAACCCTTTGACGGATTTAGCAACGTTGACAAAACCCAACTGGACACCGGTAAAAGAGTCGGTCAAGTTTACGCCGCCCCACTGCACACCGGTAAAATCTTGGGCGTTTTTGGCCACGAGGCCGGATTGTACGCCTGTAAAGTTGTCAGATTTGGCATAAATGGCAGCCTGCAAACCGGTAAATTCGGGAGTGACGGTATACGCCCAAGCCCATTGCACACCGGTTAATTCATTTCTGGAATTGGCATAAAGCAGGTCCAACTGTACGCCAGACACATGATCCGCCACAGAGCCGATACCTAAATCCAATCCGGTGACGCTGTCAATGTTGTTAGGAATACCCACCGCGATGCGGTCCCACAGAGAGATTTTGAAGTTTGCATCTCCACTGGCAGCCATAGCCGGCAGCGCCGCTACAGCCAAAGCAAGCATAAGAGCTAATTTTTTCATGCCTATATTCTCCTTTTTTAAAAATACTGACTTGATTATTGTAACTTTTTTTTAAGGCAAAAAGTCAAGCTAGTCAAATAAATTATTTGTTCAAGTAAGAAAACTACCTTGTTTCCAGCAGTTTGGCAGGACAGAAGTATCCGCATAAAAAAGAATGCCCGTATATGGCTTGATATACAGCGCAGCTATGGCAAAAATAGTAAAATATATACAGAGGAAAACTATGAAAATATACGCTACTTCTTTTAATCCGCGTTCGGCTGATATTGCAGCCAACGCCGCCAATATTATTCTTTTGTTAAAAACAGCCGCTTCTCAAGCGGACTTGTTATTATTGCCGGAAGCGGCCTTGACGGGGTGCCCGTTGTATGATTTGTTTGAGGATAAACGGCTTATTAAGCAAAATCTAGATGCTTTAAAAGAAATTGCAAAATATACCAAAGAAGTCGCCTGTGTGTTGGGGTACATTGATTATGTAGACAAGCAACCGCTCAGCGCTTTTGCTTTTATCTATAAAGGCAAAATTACAAAGTTTTTTGATTATGAAAATATTGAATTTAAAGGTCAAAATATACAAATTTGCCCGGGAGACATCTCTCAATACAAAGACTTTGCTGATGCAGATGTGGTGCTGAATCCTTGTGCTGTGCCTTACCGCCGCGGGGAAACGCCGGCGCGTATTGAAAATTTGAAAAAAGCCGCCAAAAGAGCCGGCGCCCCGCTGATTTCTCTCAATTTGTTGGGCGGGGGAGACGGCTTGGTGTTTGACGGAGTATGCGCTTCTTTGAACCGCAAGGGAGAATATACTTTTGTCAGTGCTCCATTTAAAGAGCAGTCTTTTGTTTGGGAACCGGCCGAACGCACTCAGCCTTTTGCTTTTAAATATGAGGAGATGCAGGAGCTGTTGGAAGCGCTTTCATTTTCCATTAAAGACCAAGTTACCAAATGCGGTATGGATAAAGTGCTGCTGGGGCTTTCCGGCGGGTTAGACTCGGCGGTAGTGGCTGTGCTGTCTGCCCGTGCGCTGGGCGGGGAAAGTGTGTTTGCGGTGGGGTTGCCTTTCCGCTATACCAGCGAATTAAGCAAACAGCTGGCGGAACAGTTGGCCCAAAATTTGAAGATTAATCATGAGCGTATTCCGATAGGACCGGCTTTTGAAGCGGTAAAAAACGGCGTACTTCATATTTCTTCTCACCCGAAAGATTTGACGGAGCAAAATTTACAGTCCCGTATAAGATCGGTTGTTTTGATGACGCTCTCATCGGAGCTGAATGCCATGGTGCTTTCTTGCGGAAACAAAAGTGAAGCGGCTGTGGGTTATTGTACCTTATATGGGGATACATGCGGCGGGCTGATGCCGTTGGGGGATATTTATAAGACGGACTTGTATAAATTGGCTCGTTTTATAAATAAAGACAGAGAGATTATTCCCCAAGGTATTATTGACCGCGTTCCTACGGCGGAATTGGCCACCGGCCAGACGGACCAAGACAACTTGCCTCCCTATCCGGTGCTGGATAAAATTATCCGTGCCTATTGGGAGGAGCAGCTTTCTGCGGCAGAGATTGTCAAAAAATATAAAATAGCCAAATCCGTAGTAGCTGATGTGGTGGCACGTATAGACAGCGTGGATTTTAAACGCCGCCAATGTCCGCCGGCTACGCAAACCAGCCGTTTTGTTTTAGGGGAGCGTCTGCGCCCTATAGCCAAAAAAATTGCTCCTTAAAACCCTATGCCGGCTGGAAACGGCGGTTTCTTTCGCCCATACGGTTTGGTATCTATTCCCGCTTTGTGGCAGTAAACAAGGCGGGATTTTTATGGCTTGGCGAAGAAGATGACCATGCAAAAAGATTTTTTGGCAAAAACAGCCGTTTCTGAGAAGATTTCCCCTTGACTCTGAGACGTTCTTTTGCTATATTTCAGTAAGGGATTATTGCCTTTTGGGAGGGCGTATGAAAAAGTATATTTGGGCTATTTTAGGTATTTATGTGCTGGGTGTTTCGGGTTATGCCGCAGAGATCATAGAATCGCTGTCTTTCAATCCGTCACGTTTGGGAAGGTATGAGACGTTAAAGGTATCTGATAAGCTGGTATCAAAAGGGGGGATTAACGCACAAGCCCTCACTATACAGTCTATGGGAACCGTCACTATTGATAATGATGGAGATTATCAGATTTTAGAGGCTGATGTACAAGGTGCTGTGGACATGCCGGAGACTTTGTTTGAAGGCGGTACGGTATATAGCAGCGGAACGGCGGCTTTTGTGGATAGAACGTCTGGGGCATATTCTAATATCAGGCAAATAGACACCCAGGCGGATTTGCTGCGTTTGCGGGCGAATGTATTGCGTGTAGGCACTATGTCAATAGAAGGGGGGGAGGCTCAGGACTACGATGATGCGGCGGTAAGCGGATTTACGTTGGGTAATAACAAAATTCCGAAACCTTCCAGAACCTGCTCCGGTCTCTCTTGGATTACCCGCACGGCGGAACAAAATGGCAAGAAATATAATTATCAAGTATTAGGATATACCAATTGTCTGGGCGGTGCCGGAGAATGTAACACCGATGCTCGCACTTATTGGGACGCCAGCGCCAAAAAGTGCGCTTGCCCCGGCGCAGATGAATATTATCATATGGGGTCTTGTTGCTCCGCTTCCACGCCATATTCTGATACGAAGTGCTGGACAAAAAATACCATTGTGGCACAGTGGAACCTGAAACATGAGACTGCGTCCGTTTCTGATGCACTTATGTCTGCCCCTGCTAATATTTGTTCTGCGTCAACTGGAGTATATGGAGTTATCTGGGGCTGGCCTTTTCAAAATGCTCCTGCGGGAATGCGCTCTTGCGGTGTATCTAGTTCTCTTATTCCAACAGATATAAATTGTGATAATGTAGGAGACAAGTGTGTTACTTCTTGCACTGTAGTAGAATCTCCGGGTAATTCTATGAGCGGGGAAGCTGCCAAATGGTATACTGCGAGTGTAAGCTGGAAAGAATGTGTAAAAGTAAACACGACTACTTATACCCGCAACTGGGATACTACGAAAGATACCCGCTATGAGTGCGGTCATTTGCATAGCATTTTGCCTGGTTTGGGTGAAGGAGATATCAGTGGTGATATTATAGGAGGCAATGTCGGGGGAAATTTAGGTAATTTGGGTAATTTGGGCAACTAGTTTGTCCCGGCTTCATAACCCTATGCTATAGAATATAGAACCCCGCTTCTTATTTGGAGCGGGGTTTTTATATATATAATTTGATTGGGTTGAAGAATATTTGTTGCACTAAACTTGCTGTTTGGCACAGGTGGGATACGGGGCTTTGATTATAAAGCGCAATAGCGCTATGGGCCCCGGTAAGCGTTTTCGAGGGCATGGCAGGGCATAGAACTGCGTTTAAGAGCATGGGCGATATGCCTGCAACAATTAACGGTGTTCATAATGGCGAGCTGATAAAGGAAAATACAAAAACACGCAGTAGTGTTTATAATACCCCGTAATAATAGCGGAATGCTGACTAAAAATGAGGCGGAAGCTTGGACTGGGGTGAATATAGGCGTCATTTTCCTGCCGATAAGCAGTTATTTGGGCTGGGCAAAACAAGCATAAAAAAACCTTGATCAAAGCACATGTACACTCCACTCTTTCTCCGTTCAAAGCAAGCATAAAAAAGACCCCCCGATATTCCATCGGGGGGTTCACGTCGACTCTTTCATTTACTCTTCCTTTTTAAGTCAAGCCAAGCGACTTAACATTCCAGGCATTCCTTGGCAACCACACGCCCCGCTTAGGCCGAACCATGTACATCAACCTCCGCGAAACGCTTCTACGTCTTCACACTACCCTACCGCCGACCACCGCGCCACTTCAATTACATCATCGCTGGCTCCTGCGGCAACGTCTTGTTTATACGCTCTGCAACAGCGGCTCTCACATCCGCTCGTTGCTGCAGCCCTGCATCCGGTCAGTCCGCTTTCCTACCCGCATTCCTTCCTTTGCAGTTGCCTTTGCCCACGCACCCGGCTTGGGACTAGCTTCACTAGTATTATAAGCGTATTTTGCTGTTTGTCAAGGGGGAAAATCATAAGATTTTTTTCGTCTGAAAATTCAATAATCTTGACTCATTTTTTTTTTTTGATATGCTGTAAAAGACTTGTTAAAAAGGCTTTATAAAAGGCCTTTAGCCCTAATTTATTCAGTATATGAGGAAAAAATGAAAAAAGGCTTTACGTTGATAGAACTTTTAGTAGTGGTGCTGATAATCGGTATTTTGGCGGCGCTAGCTTTGCCACAGTATCAGAAAGCGGTTTGGCGCAGCCGCGTGGCTGAGGCCAAGACGGTGTTAAGCAGCTTGCAAAAAGCTTCTTCTTTGGCTTATTTAGAGACGGGAGAACACCCTCAAATAGATTCTTTAGCCGTCACAATTCCCGATTCAAAAAACTGGCGCTATGAGTTAGATGAGTGTTGTTTGGGTAATGGCACTTTTGGCTGTTCATGGAGAGCTTATGAGAAAACTACGGGTAATGGCTCTGTGTATTTAGTAGATGAGGAATATACAAAAGCCTGTGGTGATGGTGAAGATGTCCAAGCTATTTATAAAGGGTTTTTTTGTGAGTCTAGTAAAGATAAATTTTGTTCTATGCTTGGCTTTACTAAACGATTTGATGAGGTCTATTGGCACGAACCAGGCTATTAATAAAACTGGCGTGGCAAATGACGGAGTCATATCTGCACCGCCTTCGTATAATTATGTGAAATGGGTAAATTTACACACTGACTTTTGCCGTTGTGGCTAATAAAAGCCCCGTTTTAAAACGGGGCTTTTTCCTATATAGCACTTTCAAAAGGGGCGGGCTATAAATACTTTTTAGCATAATCCCCGGATTTATGCCCGGGGATTATGGTTGGGTATAAAGATTTTACAGCTTTGTAATGTCCACCACTCCCTGCGTGAGCAAGGTTTTTACCGCACTGAGCAACGCCAGGCGGTTTTGACGCACAGCCACGTCATCTACATTAACCATGACATCGGTGAAGAACGCGGCCAGCGGCGCGGCGAAATCTCCGCAAACGCGCAATGTGGTCGTACATTTGTTTTCTGCCGAAGCATCAGCTGGCAGATTTTCCAAAGCGTTTTGCGCTTTGCAAACAGCTGCAAAAAGCTCTTTTTCCGCAGGCAACTGCAGCAATTCTTCTTTTAATGCCGCAGAAGAATTTTCAGCCTTTTTCAAAATGTTGCATACACGTTTGGCAGCTTCAGCCGCTGATTGGAAACTATCGCTTTCTTTTCCTTTTTCCAATACGCTTACCATTGTTTCCACATCGGCCAGCGGGGTGCCGTACCAACGGGTTAAGGCTTCTGCTGTACCGGGCTGGTGTCCGCGTTGCTGCATAATAAGGGCTACCCGTTGGGCCAGAAAGTTTTGAAGTTCGGTCTGAGCATGAGCCGTGTCTTTATGGGCATAGAGGGAGAAGGCTTTTTGGGCTACTTCCTGTAAGGAAACAGGCAACTCTTTTTCCAGCATAATGCGTACGGCGCCAAATGCTTGGCGGCGCAGAGCAAAAGGATCCTCACTTCCAGTGGGAATTTGCCCAATCAAAAAATTGCCCGCCAGCGTATCCATTTTCCCAGCTAAAGATACAATGGCGCCTGTCAGCGTGTCCGGCAATTCGGAATTGGAGGACAACGGCCAATAAAACTGCGCCATCGCTTCCCCTTCTTGGGGGTGGCCTTCCAGTTCGGCATATTTTCCGCCCATATAGCCTTGCAGTTCCGGAAACTCATAGACCACAGAGCTTGCCAAGTCGGCGTAAGCATAGCCGGCGGCATATGTGACGCTGTCCTTGATGTTTTCTGCTCCTATACGGTCGCACAGCCACATGGCCAATTCGCGCGTACGGTCAGATTTTTGCAGCAAGTTGCCCAATCCTTCCACAAATGTGCGTTCGGCCAGTTTGTTTTTAAAGTGGTCCAATCCTTCTTTTTTGTCATTTTCATAGAAGAATACGGCATCAGAGAGGCGTGCAGACATCACTTTTTTAAATCCTTCGCGCACTTCCAGTTGGTTGGCGGATATGCCGTCTCTTACTGCGATAAAATACGGCTGAATATCGTTTCTTCCGTCTACCACCGGGAACATCTTCAGCTGGGTTTTAAAAACGGTGGTAATCAGCTCTTTTGGCAAAGTCAAAAATTTTAAATCAAAATCGCCTCCCACCGCCACCGGGTGCTCTGTAAAATATACTGTTTCTTCCACTAGGTTTTGGTCTAAATCAGCATGATAACCGCGCATTTTCGCCTCGTTCATTACGCTGCGTATTAGCGCTTCTCGGCGTTCCTGCGGCAAGACCAAAATGGGCTGCGGCTGGGATTTGAGAAGCTCTACATAATAGTCTTTGTCCGCTTTTTCCACCCGAATAGGTTTGCGGCCAAAAGAAGTAATGGGGTAGGTGTAGCGGTTGGACTTGACTCCCGCTATTGCAAACGGAACGATTTTGCTTCCGTAGAGGCCAATCAAGCTGCGTATCGGGCGGCCCCATTTTAAACCGCTTTCTTCCCACACCATGTTTTTGGCAAATTCCATTCCGGTAATAATTTTGACAAAAATCTCCGGCAAAAGTTTGGCTGTTTTTTCTCCTTTAATATTTAAATCGGCAAAGATAAAAGGGCCTTTTTCTGTTTCTTTAATGACCAGTTTTTCCGGTTTAATTCCATTTTTTTGCGCAAATCCGGCGCTTTGAGGCGTAAAGTTGCCTTGGGCGTCTTTAAGCAATTTGGCGGGGGGGCCTTTGACTTCTTTTTGTATGTCGGCGGATTTCTCGGCAATGCCTTGTACAATCAAGCACAGACGGCGATATGTGCCAAAGGTTTCCACTTGTTCATATGAAATGCGGTATTCTGCTAAAAATTGTTTAGCCAATGTTTCTATTTGGCTTAAAGCCGGTTTGACAAAACGCGAAGGCAAATGCTCACAGCCGATTTCTAAAAATGCGTTCATTGGGCGGCCTCCTCTTTCTTCTCTTCTTTAGGTTCTACGCTTTCTACATACACTTTGGCGCAGGCCTTAGCCAAGTTGCGGATTTTGGTGATAATATTGGTACGGTCTGAGACGGAAATAGCGCCCCGCGCTTCCAGCATGTTAAACAAATGTGATACGCGCATAGCGCATTCATAGGCCGGTAAATAGAGTCCTTTTTTGCACAAAGTATGGCATTCGGCTTCATTTTCTTCAATGTCACGGCGCAAACGTTCTACATTGGACTCTTCAAAGTAATAATGGGAAAATTGCCGTTCGCCTTCTTGGTGTACATCGCGGTAAGTAACGGTATCATTCCAACGAATGTCAAAAACATTATCTACCTTTTGGCAGTACATGGCTATGCGTTCCAAACCGTAGGTGATTTCCACTGTAATTGGATTTAAAGAATAACCGGCCATATTTTGGAAATAAGTGAACTGCGTGATTTCCATGCCGTCAAGCCAAATCTCCCAGCCTACGCCGCTGGCTCCCAAGGTGGGGGATTGCCAGTCGTCTTCAATAAAACGCACGTCGTGTTCTTTCGGGTCCAGTCCAATGGCTTTTAAAGAGTTTAAATAGATTTCCTGAATGTTGGCCGGTGCGGGCTTCATGATGACTTGGTATTGATAATATTTGCCCAGGCGGTTGGGGTTTTCTCCGTAGCGGCCGTCGGCGGGGCGGCGGCAAGGCTCCACATAAGCGCGGTTGACGGGGGTCTTGGTCAGTGCTCCAAGCACGGTGGCGGGGTTGAAGGTGCCGGCGCCTTTTTCCATATCGTAAGGCTGCACGAGAATGCAGCCCTGTTTCTTCCAATATTCGTTTAAAGAAGAAATAATATCTTGAAAATTTTTTCCGTATTTCATAAGTGATTATATTATATAAAATCCGCCGTGCGCCGCGCAGGCGGGTGGTAAGAAACACAACGGCTGTGCGTTGGGGTTGATTCGGCTTTGTGGAGATAAAAAAGCTAATGTTTTTTTATTTCACGTCTATACGGGAAAACTGTTATAATAAACCCAAAGAGACAACAGTCTCTGAGCCCGGGCCTGCCAAGCAATTGCTCTAATTAAAGGGTGGCTTTCATAACAAAAGGCTTCTTTGCAAGGAGCGCTGCGGCATGAAAGGGCAGGCTGTGATGAAGGGTGAGGGCTTGTGCCTAGTGGAAGGTCAGTTGCCAACGGCGCCCAAGTCCAACCTGCGAAGAAATTGCAAAGTTCCGAAATATGGGCGTTTGCGATGAAGGCAGCATATAAAAATTAAGAGAGAAATATCTTTTATGATTACCAGTGTAATTTTTGATATGGACGGCACGCTTTTCAGCACCGAGCCCATCTATTTTAAATGTTACCAGCAGGCCGCTGAGCCGATGGGACTAAAATTTACCTTTGAATTGTTTGAAAGCTGTATCGGCATGAGTGTGGAAGATTCTTCAAAGCTGGTTAAAAGTTATTTCGGAAGAGATGTTGATGTCGCTTATTTATATGCACAATGCGGGCGCAACTTTGAGCAGTATATGCAGACGCACCCCATTCCCATGAAACCCTGCGCCAAAGAAACATTGCAATATTTTCATAGCCGAGGGTTGAAAATGGGAGTTGCCACTTCCAATATCAGCCGTTGGGTGGAAAAATTGCTGGAAAAGGCTCAAATCGCGTCTTATTTTTCGGCGGTAGTGACTTCGGACCAAGTGGATAAACCCAAACCAGATCCGGAGGTGTATTGGCGCGTGGCACAGAAATTGGGGGCTGATGTCAGCCAATGTTTGGCGATAGAAGATTCGGTGGCGGGGGCTACGGCGGCTATTTCAGCCGGAATGCGTACAATTGTTGTGCCGGATTTAAAACAGCCCAATTCATTCGTTCGCTCCAATGCGTTTCGGATTTACAACTCTTTATGCGATATACAGCCTGATATAGAGGAGTTGCTGGCTTAGCGCGTTTTTGCGGTTATTTTGGGGGCTCCGCTTTTTATTCCTTTTAGCACACCCCAGCCCGGCTGGGGTTTTTTAATACCCCAAAATATTCCCGCCTTGGACTGGGCTGAATACCAAAAACCCCGGCGTATGCCGGGGTTTTGATGAGAATTTATTTTTATCTTTTGACAATCAGAATCTGTCTGACATTTGCTTTCACCAGGACCCAAACTTCCTTATTTAACTGAATAACTACCGTGTTATCGGTTTTATAAAACGCAAAGTTGGGTGTGTTGCTGCTGTCAGTGCCGCTGAAAAGAGCTTCTAAATCTTTCATCGTGTCTTCTGAAATATCATTTACCAAGTCGGCCTGTCCCGCCAATGCATAGCCATAAAATATATTGTTGTTGGCGCTGATTTTATCCTGCAGCAGGTTGTAGCGCTGCAAGAAAGCTTCTTTGTAAGCCATGCGGATTTGTTGGGCTTGGATTTCTTTTGCCACTTGTTGCGCCATGGGCAGGTTGGATTTTTCAGCGTGAGTTAAAGCATAGGGGGTTTTGAAATATTTTTCAGGATTTTGGCGAACTTTATTGGCAATATCTTTAGCCGCTTCTTTAAAGTTTTCTTGCGTTTGGTTATAGCGCCCGGTGATGACCAGTTTCAAGTCGTTCCACGTTTTATAAGTGGAAGCGTGAATCGCTTTCTGGAAATCCCATTTTGTAGGCGGTACATATTCATAACATCCATAGTGCTGGGCAAATGCAGTAACGGAACCAAAAGCGACAACGGCCAGAGCAAGAAGTAGAATTTTGCTCTTTTTAGTGAATTTGTTCATAAAAGACAGCCTCCTGTTTTTGTTCTTCCTAAGGAAGATTATATTTTTATTTTGTAAGAATAAGAGGGTAAATGCAAGAGAATTTAGTCCTATGTTCATATGTTTAAAAGACCTAGAATAAAAATGGGTCCTGTGCTTTTATTTTACAAGGTCGCTCTATCCGTATCTTTTTGTCGGTACAACTGTGATGCGGGCTTATAAAATCCATTTTTCTTATATATGCCGTTTGGTGGGCTCTGCAGCGTTCTTTGTGTTTTTTGTAAACAAATTGGAAAGATATAATGGCTGTATATATATTTCTTAAATGAAGGGGGAACAAGAGAGCGGGTGCTTGAAAAGTTGTTTGCTTTATTGAGCCGGCGCCGTTTCCAACTGTATAGAAATTGGAAAGTTTTCTTGTTCCAGGTGGAGATGTGGCAAAGAATCTATATTTTTTAGTCCGAAATTTTGTTGTGTGTGCAGCGGAGCCGTCAAATAGCGGTTTAGAAAACGCTGGCATACATTGGTGCATTTGGCCAAAGAAAGCAAATCCTCAGCTGAAGTAAAATTTAAAGAAGAAAAATTATCCTCGTGCATGCGTTTCCAAAAGTCGGCGGAAATTTGTAATACGGGATGGTCCAGCCCAAACCCGGCCGCATTCATCAAACGCAAGGTAAATGCCGGGGCGAATGCAGGGCAGGGGGGAGTATATTCCAATTCTGTCAGCGCTTGCAGCAGCAGCCGGTATTTTTGCGGGCTGGGCTGATGGGTGGGAGTTAAACGCATCATCAGTTCACAAAAATGAAGAGCCAATGCCTGGCGCTTGAGGTCGTGGCGGATTTGGGGGAAAATGTGTTCTATTTTCCCTCCTGTTACCGTACCGACTACGCTTCCATTGCGTACATAAATGCGATAACAAGCACAGCAAAGCGGTTCGCTGAGGGCTTTAAGTTTGGCGGTGGGGCGGCACACGCCCGGCAAACGCAAATTAATCCGCCCGTGTTGCAGCGTATAAAGAGAAATTAAACGGTCTGCTTCGCGGAAATTTTGTCGGAACAGTACGATGCCGTGGTCGGTAAATATCATATTTTATTTAATGTAGCATATTTGGAAGCTTTTTCGGGAAAGAATTATTCTTGGTTCTCAATACGCGCCAAAACCCGTTGGACAGCGCCGCCGCGATAAGTTATAATATATATGTCCTTTTGGCGCACAAAGCTGCGCATTGAAGGAGAATTTAACTTAATAACAGGAGTGTACGGGCCTGAAACAAAGTTGTATTTTTCCGCCCGTATAAAGAAACACATGCTGCCTACATACAGACCGAATAAAGCTAAAAGAGCTAAACATATTGGATTTCGTGCCCGCATGGCTACCGCCGGCGGACGCAGAGTCCTCAGCGCCAGAAGAGCCAAAGGCCGCCACGAATTAATTAAGGCCTAATCTTATGACAGCCCAGGGCTTCCCCCGAAGCCGCCGTTTACATCTTAAAAATGACTTTAAGAGTATCATACAAAGCGGCCATAAAATACAGGGTTTTGGCCTTGTATTGTGGTGGAAGCCAGCCCCCCTGGGACAAGAAGATGTGCGCGTGGGGCTGGTTGTATCCAGAAAACTAGGAAATGCGGTGGTGCGCAACCGCGTCAAGAGGCTTCTTCGCGAAGCTTTCAGACTAAACCGGAAAAGATTACAAAGCGGGGTTGATTATATTTTTAGTCCCCGCAACAGCGACAGTTTGGCCACGGCCGATGCAGCGGAATATGCCCTGCTCGGCCTGTGCCGCAAAGCAGGCTTGATGCCGTCTTTGTCTGCGGAGCAGGGACTCTGTGGTGATGATGAAAACAATTTCGCTGAGTAGCAGAAAAATTCTGCTTTTTTTGTTAAACGCTTTTATGCTGCTGGTGCGGCCTTTTTTAGGACCGCGCGGGGTGTGTCGTTTTACGCCTACCTGCAGTCAGTATGCCAAAGAGGCGATTACTAAATATGGGGTTTTTAAGGGAACGGGGCTTGCACTATGGCGTGTAAGCAAATGCCATCCTTTTCATGCGGGTGGTTATGACCCGGTACCTTAAAGCCGCTTTTCCATGTTCTGAAAGCCCGCTGAAATGAAGTCCGCTGTACAAACGGCTTATTTTCAGAGGATTCTATGAACAGAAATTTTTTACTTGCGGCTTTGTTTTTTCTGCTGCTGGTTACGGGATATAATCAATTTGTAACTATTCCTCGTATGCAGCGGGAACAAAAAGCCGCGGAGCAACAGTTGGCCGCCGCCCAGGCGGAGCTGGAGCAGGCTGCTCCTGCGGTGCTTTCTAAAGTAGCCGCTTCTTCCCAGCCGGAAGAGCTGATTACCTTCCAATCTCCCACCGCGAAAATTACGTTTACTTCCAAAGGTGCGGGAATAAAAACCTTTCTTTTTGATGATGTGCTGGGGGATTTGGACTTGACCCCATATCAAGGAGAAGGATATTTTGCCACTTTGCCGCAGCTGGATTTTGCGGAAAGCCAGCGTACGCAGGATTCCATTACGTTTTCTGCGGATTTGGCTGCCGGGGTGGAAATGCTCAAGACCTACCGTTTTAATGAAAACGGGATTAATAATCTGACGATTACTTTTAATAATAAAACCGGCTCGGAAGTAACGTTGCCTTCTTTTGCCTTTAATTTCGGCCCCGGCTTGGCTACTACCAAGAGCGAGATGTCCGATAATGAGCGCGAATCCAAGGCGGTTTATTTAACCCAAGAAGCCGGCAAGAAAAATCCGACTTTGGTTAAATTTACCAAAACGGAAGATTCCCCTGCTTCCGGCAAAGACTGGATATGGGCCGGGGTACAAAACCGGTACTTCTTGAGTGTGCTTATTCCTCAGAATTGGACTGCCGGCACCTTAAAAACCGACAAACAGCCCGTCACTACCCGTAAACGCATGTGGGGGTTGTTTGGGCAAACTCAAGTGACTGGTCCGCAACTGTTAATCAATGTGCCTACCCAGACAGTAGCCGCCAATTCTTCCCTGGAAATGAAATCCGATTTTTATTTTGGGCCGAAAGATTATCAGGCTTTTGAAAAACTGCCCTATCATCTGGGCCGCAGCATAGAATTTGGTTTCTTTGGGGCATTGGGGCGTTTGGCCCGCAATGTGCTGGAATTGTTTTACAGTTGGACAGGCAATTACGGCGTAGCCATTATCATGCTGACAGTCTTGTTGCAGTTGATATTGTTTAAATTTACGCTGATGTCGCTTAAATCCAGCGCGCAAATGAAAAAAATACAGCCGGAGATGAAGCGCTTGCAGGAGAAGTATAAAAACGATAACGAAGCTCTTAACCGCGAAATGGTGGGCTTGTATCAAAAGTATAAAATTAATCCGTTTTCCGGTTGTTTGCCTTTGTTAATCCAGCTGCCTATTTTCCTGGCGCTGTTTAATGCTTTGCGCACATCGTGGTCTTTGCACGGAGCCGGGTTTGTGTGGTGGATTACGGATTTGTCATCTAAAGATCCGTATTATATCTTGCCCATTTTAATGGGTGGGGTGATGTTTTTTCAGCAGCGGTCCGCAATTCCTGCCGGTATGGACCCGACTCAGGCCGCCATGTTTAAATACATGCCCATCATTTTTACCCTGTTGTTTATGAATTTTCCGTCTGGCTTGGTATTATATTGGTTGACAAACAGTTTGATTACCTTTGGGGTCCAGACCATAGCCAATAAAAAAATCGCTCAAGCGAATAAGTAAGGAGTTTATTTTATGCCGCACAAAATTAAAGTAGAAGATAAAGAAGTATCTTTGGCCATAGAAAAAGGACTAAAGAAATTGGGCCTGCGCCGTGACCAGGTGGAAGTAACTGTATTGGAAAGCCCGCGTAAAGGTTTTTTGGGTATCGGCGCGCGGCCCGCTGTGGTGGAATTGCGCCAGAAACGTTGGGTGTCTGATAATTTAGACGCGCAAATTTATATGGACGTGCCTAAAAAGAAACGATCTTCTTCCGGGCGCGGCCGTGGAGGGCGTTCTGCCCGCTCCCGCAAAGGGGAAGATAGCGGCGTGCGCGAAATTAAACGCGGAGGGCGCCGCTCTTATGGAGTACGCCACAGCATAGCAGACAAAGCCCCTAAAGAGAATGAGCAGCAGCTGTTGCCTAATGAACAAATACAGCATGCGGTAATTCCCGACTTTTTGAAAGCCCCCATGCAAGAAGCTAAAGAGTATGTGGCTAACGTGTTGGAACATATGGGTGTAAAAGTGGAAAATCTAAATGTTTGGTGGGACGAAAAACAAAATCGTATTCTGTTGACTTTTGACTGTGATCACCCCGCCATTGTGATTGGCAAAGAAGGAAAAACGTTGGAATCTTTACAATATTTAGCCACGCTGAGCTTGAGCCGTCATTTTGATAAACCGATTTCCGTCATCGCCGATACGCAGAATTACTGGCGCAAAGCGGAAGATAAAATCAATGCGGATTTGGAATACGGTATCAATCAAATTAAAAATGGCTATAGCGTTTACCGCTTCCGCCCGATGAGCGCGCAGCTGCGCCGCTACATACACCGTGCAGCGGAAAACAATGAGTTTGTCATTACTGTTTCGGAAGGGGAAGGCCAATGGCGTAAAGTTACCTTGCGCCCTCGCCCAGCCGACCAGCCTGTGCAGAAAACAGAAATGCTTGTTACCGCTTCAGAATCCGTTCAGCAGGAGCTTTCCGCGCCAGTTCATGATCCGGCGGCTGTGCAACCGGATTTGACGGCTGTCTGCCCAGCCTCGGAAACGGCACCGGCCCCGCAGCCGGCCACGTCTGCTGAAGTGTGTGAAGTGCCTGCCGCTGCAGAGACAACAGCAGCCGGACAGGAAACAGCTGCGCCGGTTGAAGAACAAACGGCTCAAACGCAGTGCGTTTGCGAAACGACGTCTTCCGTAACCCACGAGCCTGCGGCTCCTGCTGCGGCGAGCCCGGAGGAACCCGCAGCTGCCGAACAGGATAATAATTGCGCATGCGGTCCTTTGTTTGAGCAGGCGCAAGCGGCGGACCCACAAACAAAAGAGGAAAAATAAGCCTTGTCGGTTTTAGTCAAAATCCCCGCTGCGAAGCGGGGATTTTTCTATGTTGTGAGGCCCCCGGGCTAAGCCTGAAAAGGGAAAGCCTTATACAAGACAAAAATCTTTTTCTATAACAAATCACCTGTGGCGGCAGACAATTTAGCAACAGCAGTTTCTTGAGCTGGATAAAGAGATATAAAACAGCACATGCAAACTATAATTGCACCTGTCATATCGTGTTTTAAGAGAACTATCGCAGGCGTTTTGGAAGCTTGATTTGGTGACGGAAAACCAAAACGGCCGGGAAAAGCCTTTTTTGAAAAGCAAGATGAATAAAAATTACTCTTTGTCGCAATAGATGAGGGGGAAATTTATGCTACAATACTTCTTGTATGAAAAGAATGATTAAAAAAAGTTTGCTTTTGTTTTTAATATGTTGCTTTTTGCCCGGCCTGCTTGGGGCCCAAAGCCGCACCGGGGAATTATATACTGATAAATTGTGGCTGCAATATGTTGGCCCCAACCCAGAGAAGGGCTTTTCTAACGGATATTTTTTGGCCGTGCCGCGCGGTTTGGAACGAGATAAAAAGTATTTTCTTCTGGCGGAAGCAGATCCCGCTTTGTTTAAGCTTAGCGGGGGCCGTGCCGACCAAACAGCCGGCGCGTTGGGCTTTTTGCAGGCGTATCCGCTTTTGGAAAGTTTGCAAACTCCTGTTATTATGCCTGTTTTTACACGGGTTCCTTCTGCCCCCGCGCTGCGCCCCGGCGGCTTAGACCGTGAGATTATGCACATAAAAGAAGGCTCCTTAAAACGCCCGGATTTGCAGTTTTTGGCCATGCTTAAAGATGCCCGAGAACGCTTGAAAAAAGAGGGAATAAAAACTTATAAAAAAATTTGGTTAAATGGGTTTGGTCCGTCGGGAGATTTCTGCACGCGTTTTACTTTCCTGCACCCGCAGGCTGTGCAGGCCGCCGTCTGCGGAGGGACAGACGGCTTGGTGCCGCTTCCTTTGGAGCATTGGAACGGACAAAATTTATATTATCCGTTAGGTGTTGCAGATATTAAAGCATGGAGCGGAGAAAAATTTGACTTGAAAAATTGGAAAAAGACTCCGCAATTTTATTATGTGGGAGGCCGGGACCCGAACTTTAGTTTAGCTTCGGACAGTTTTTTGGGCAAAGAAGAAGCTACGGAAGCTTTAGATATTTTTGGCATTTCTTTGACCCAGCGTTGGAATAATGTGGCTACGTTGCTGCGTCGCAGCGGGGCTGCGGTGCAAACGCATTTGTATTATGGCAAAGGCGCCGAACCGGCGTGGTCTGACGCGGCTGCATTTTTTAAGGCTAACGACGGTAAACAGTTTGTTCCTACACTTCCTAAAGAAAATTAACCGTTTCTTATTTTGTGTAGTTATGCCCGCTTTCAAGCGGGCCTTTTTATGTTAAAAACAAACGGAAAAATCGGGAATATGTCTGTGAGATTTGGCTTAAAAAGCTTTTTCTTTTCTCAATAAAAACGATTGGGCGCCGGTTGGCATTTTTGAGGGGGATTAGGTGTTTCCTGTTATGGCGAAGCGGCTTGGCATCGTCAAATTCTTAGGTATAAATAGCCATGCCAACCGCTTCAGCATTTCAGCAGCCGCTGTACGTCATCAAAGGTTTGGGAACAGATGAGAGTTTAAAGCTGCTTGAGGCGGCTTGTTTTATACATATAAACAGCCTTTGGGTATGAATTCCGCTTGGCAAAAAGGAGTTCAGTCCAAAAAGAGTTTCTTAGTCTGCAGAGCCAGCAGCGTGTCGGAGGGGCGTGTTCTTCTGAATGACATTTATCGCGTGCGTACGGAAAGACCCCCCAAAAATCCAGTAAAAATTATAAAATATAACTATGACTACCACCATTTGCGCTCCGGCTACCGCGCCGGGGCAGAGCGCCGTCTCTCTTATCCGAGTGAGTGGGCTGGACAGTTTGGCCCTGTTACACAAGGTAACCGCTGCGGATAAAGCTTTTCCGCCGCGTGAACAGGTGTTTTGCCGCGTGTATGACGGGCAAACAGTATTAGATACGGCTTTGGTTACCTATTTTCCTGCACCGCGCAGTTTTACCGGGGAAGACGTGGTAGAGTTTGCTTTGCACGGATCTGCCTACATCCGCGGGCGTTTGCTGGAAATTTTATGCGCGGCCGGAGCGGAACCGGCCAAGCGGGGGGAATTTTCTTACCGGGCATTTTTAAATGGCAAAATGGATTTGCTGGAAGCGCAGGGATTGTGTGATTTGATTTCTGCCGGAAATAAAGCAGCCCATGATTTGGCTTTATCTTCATTAGACGGGCGTTTGAGCGAGAAATTAAGCGGCGTCAAAAATGCGTTGGCGGAGTCTTTGGCCCAGCTGGAGGCCCGTTTAGATGACGTAGATGAAGAAATGCCTCCGTTAGATACGCAGCAAACACGCAGCCAATGGCTGGCCCAAGCTGAAGTATTAGCCCGTTTGGCGGATACATTTTCCGTGGGGAGACTGATTAAAGAAGGTCTCAAAGCAGCCATTGTCGGCGCGCCCAATTGCGGCAAGTCCAGCCTGCTTAATGCATTAGTCGGGTTTGACCGCGCCATTGTTTCCGACCAAAGCGGCACTACGCGTGATACGGTGGAAGAAACCTTGGATTTAGAGGGGCAAAAAATTATTTTAACGGATACGGCCGGTATCCGCGAACATGCCCTGGATCCGGCAGAACAAGAAGGCATGAAGCGCAGTTTGCGCGCCATTGAAAAGGCAGACCTGGTGCTTTTTGTGGCGGATTTAACCCGTGAGCTTACCCCGCAGGAGGAAGCTCTTTGGGAAGATGTACAAAAAACCAATAAACCGGTGGTGCTGGTGTTGAATAAAACCGACTGTGCTCCGCAAGGCCGTTGCGGGTTAGAAGGCCGGGCCCAGTATTGTGTGTGTGTGTCTTGTAAAAACGGAGAGGGCTTGGCGGAGCTAAAGAAACAAATTTTATCGTTTGTGTCTGCTCCGCAAATGAGCGCCCAAGACGGAGTCATGATTTCCAATTTGCGCCAATATCAAGCTGTTTTAGATGCGCAGACAGAAGTGGAGTCTGCCTGCGTGCGGCTGCAGAGCGCCTCCGGCTTGGAACTGTGTGCCGAGCATATACGCGGCGCTTTGAAGGCGCTAAAGGAGTTGGCCGGGGAAGTAACTCCCGATGACGTGCTGGGTATTATTTTTTCTAAATTTTGTATGGGAAAGTAAATCCAATGTATCAGTATCCAAATGAATATGACGTGTTGGTAATAGGCGGTGGACACGCCGGGTGTGAAGCGGCCTTGGCTGCCGCCAAAACCGGGGCGCATACATTGCTCTTGAGCCAAAGCTTGGACACGATTGCCCAAATGTCCTGCAATCCTTCTATCGGTGGTATTGCCAAAGGGCAAATCGTGCGGGAAATAGACGCCTTGGGCGGAGCCATGGGCCTAGTAACCGACAGCGCCGCCGTGCATTACCATATGCTCAATACCGGCAAGGGGCCGGCCGTTCATTCACCGCGCGTACAATGCGACAAAAAAACCTATCAATTCAATTTTAAACACACATTGGAGCGCCAGCCAAACTTGGATATTATGCAAGATGAGGCCGCTCAAATTACCACTTCAGACGGAGCGGTGACGGGCGTGGTGACTTTGCGCCATACGTTGTACCGCGCGAAAACCGTGGTGCTAACGGCGGGGACCTTTTTGGCGGGTACGATTCATATAGGAGAGGAAGTGTTCCCGGGCGGGCGGTATAATGATATGCCCAGTAATGAACTTTCCAAATCATTAAAAGCATTGGGTCTGCATATTATCCGTTTTAAGACCGGTACGCCGATGCGCGTCAATGCGCGTGGAATTGACTTTTCCAAGTTCCGCCTTCAGCCGTCGGATAATCCGCTGCAGCCCATTTCTCATTTTACTGATGCGCTGCAACAGTCTAAGCGTCGTTTTTTAAGTTGCTATATTACACGCACTACGGAAGAAACAGATAAAATTTTGCGCCAGAATTTAAACCGTTCCGCCATGTACAGCGGCAAAATACATGCCCTGGGGCCGCGCTATTGTCCTTCCGTGGAAGACAAAACCAAAAAATTTCCTGACATGAAAACACATCCGCTCTTTTTAGAGCCGGAAGGAAATAATACGGAAGAATTTTATATACAAGGTTTTTCCACCAGTATGCCCGAAGAAGTGCAGCGGGCTTTGCTCAAATCTGTGCCGGGATTGGAAAATGCTTCTATTACCCGCCCCGGATATGCCATAGAATATGATTTTTCCGATCCGATGGATTTGTATCCTTCCTTGGAAAGTAAAATCGTGGCAGGGCTTTTCTGTGCGGGACAGGTAAACGGAACCACCGGCTATGAAGAAGCCGGCGGACAAGGATTTGTAGCCGGGGTCAATGCGGCCCGAAAAACACGCGGGCAGGAGCCTTTTGTATTGCGCAGAGATGAAGCTTATATCGGCGTTTTGATTGATGATTTGGTGACCAAAGGCGTTAATGAGCCCTACCGCATGTTTACTTCCCGTGCGGAATACCGCATTTTGCTGCGTAATGACAACGCGGACTTGCGTTTGTGTCCGCATGGGTTTGCGTTGGGTACGCTGGATTTGAAATATAAACACGCATTTGAAAAATATCAACGGCAGGTGGAATTGCTTAAAGCCGATCCGCGCCATGTGATAGATGAAACGGATATGTATCCTTGGACTGCACAAAAAGTACGTTTTCATGTAGATGTGTTTCAAAAATATGCCGGTTATTATGAGCGCAACCGCAAAGACGCCGAAAAGCTGGCCCAAGCGGAAAATATTGTTATTCCGGAAGGCTTTGATCCGTCTGCAGTAAAAGGTATTTTGATAGAAAGCAGCCAAAAACTCAAAACAGTCCGCCCGCGCACTTTGGGCCAAGCCGCACGTATTCCCGGCGTTACGCCGGCTGATATACAGCTGTTGGCTATTCATATAGAACGTTACCGGAGGCTTAAACATGCCCAGCAGCATGTGTGATTTTGCCGCCTCGTTGGGATTGGCGTTGAGCCAAGCGCAAGTACGGCTTTTGGAGGATTATGCGCAGCTGGTGTGGGAGAAAAAGGATTTTTTAAATTTAACCAGCGTGTCCGATAAACAGGAAATCTTTACCCGCCATATTTGCGACGGGTTGGCCGCGGCGGCGTTTTGTCAGCGGGTGGCGGGGGAGAAAGAAAGTTTTTCCTTGGCAGATATGGGCTCCGGGGCGGGGTATATAGGCCTTGCCTGTGCCGTTGCTTTGCCGCAGGCGCGGGTCAGCTTAGTGGAAAGCTTGCAAAAGCGTTGTTCTTTTTTGAATTGGACTGTATTAAAATTAGGTTTAAAAAATGTTAGGGTAGTAAGTATGCGTCTGGGGCAAAAAACAATAGGCCCTTTTGACTTTGTGACAGAACGCGCCATGGGGCAAATCAATGAAGTGCTGCCCCTTATTGCGCCCACTTTGTCTAAAGGCGGTCTTTTGGCTGCATACCAAAGCCAGCCCGCTCAAGCCGATGCAGCCTTAGCGGCGCGTTGCGGTTTGGCGGAAAAGGAGCCGGTGGTATATATCTTGCCGGGGGAAGAAAAAACACGCTATTTGGCGGTATTTGCCAAAGAAACGTCTGAAAAAGCGGGATAGACAAACGATGGATATAGTCAAACAAATTACCGTATTGTTATGGGTGCTGGGCGCTATTTTAATCGCCCCGCCTGTGCTGCGTTATTTTGACATTGATGTTAAAACCGCTTACCGCAAAATACTTATGGTGGAAAAACCTACCGAAAAAGACACGGCAAAATCCGCAGATAAAACCCCGGTCCCAAGCCAAAAACAAACAATAAATCCGCAAATATTTGATGAGTTGTTTGAAGAACATCAGCCGGAAACACCTGAACAGCGGGCTGCCGTAGAAAAAGAATTCAAAGAATTAATTTCCGGTTTGGAGCAAGTAGGCGCTGTGGCGGTGCCGGAGGAAAAACACCATATCGTGGGCGTACCGGCTCAAGTGCGCACCGCGCCAGATGCCCAACAAAAAGTGCGCTGGCTGCCTCCTCCGCCGGGATTTACGACGGGAGAAACCTTTAATTATTTGATTTACCGGGAAAAAGAAGCCGTCGGAGAAAAACTGAAAAAAGTGTTGGATACCATTCACGGCAATTTGATGCTGGATTTAACCCCTTTTACCTTGGTGTCAAAACCGAATAAAATCTTGGTCATGCTTTTTGGGCAGCGAGAAAGCTATATGAGTTTTACCAAGCGGCCTCCTTGGTCGGGTGCGGCCTCGGACTTGAAAGCTGACACCATGTATGTGTTGGAAGGACACAGTTTCTATCCGCTTTCGGTGCATGAGCTGACGCATTTGTATTTTGACGGATATTTTTTGCCGACCATTTCCCCGTTGTGGCTTTCGGAAGGCATGGCTGTTTATATGCAGATATACGCCACGCGCCAAAAACCCAGCTGGGTGGACAAAAGCTTAAACAATGTCTTGCAGGGACGGTATATTCCTCTGGAGACCATGGTAGAAATGGAAGATTTGTCTTCTCTAAATACGGATCAGGCAGAAATGTGGTATTCCCAGGCGTACAGCGTGGTGGACTATTTGCTCAATGAACGCAGCCGAGACGAATTCTATCGCTTTTGTAATGAATTGAAATCCGGTGCTCCTATACACCAGGCGCTTTACCGTGCCTATGGTATGCCGTTTACTAAAGTGTCTGTTCTGCAAAACGTTTGGCTGCATGATTTAGCCAAACATCCTAAGGGACATTTGTATTCTAAACAAGGACAGACGGCCTCTGTCCCGGCAGATGTCATTTCTTCTACGCAGACAATTGCCGTGCCTCCGGCCCAACCCCAAACGCAGCCAGCCCAGGCCCAAACAACGAAGAAGACGGTTATTCCCAAATTGAAACTGGTGGAAACAAATAGTTATAAAGGGGGATTTTGATGGCAGCCCACTGGACACATATTCCTGTGTTGGCGGCGGAAGCGGCGGAATTGCTGCTCCGGCAGCCTAACGGCGTGTATATTGACGCCACATTAGGGTTGGGCGGTCATGCCAGCTATTTTTTGGCTAGGTTGGGAACGGAAGCGCGGTTGTTTGGATTTGATAAAGACGAGGAAGCCTTGGCGATAGCGCGGGAACGCGTCAATGACCCGCGTTTGCATGCGGTGCATGCTTCCTATACTCAAGCGGCGGAAGTGCTCCGTCAAGCCGGTATAGACGGAGTAGACGGCGCATTATTTGATTTGGGATTGAGTTCTTACCAGCTGGATAATCCTGTACGCGGGTTTAGCTTGCAGCGAGATGGCCCATTGGATATGCGTTTTGATATATCGGCTCCGTTGACTGCGGCACAGATAGTCAATGAATGGGGGCTGTTGGATTTGGAGCGGATTTTGACTGAGTATGGAGAAGAAAAAAACGCCCATGCTATTGCCATGGCCATTATGGCTGCCCGGAGACAAGGCCCAGTTAAGACTACATTTGAGTTGAAAAAAATAGTGGAAGGGGTTGTGCGCGGCCGTGGAAAAATACATCCTGCCACCCAAACATTTCAAGCTTTACGCATAGCGGTAAATGATGAATTGGGCTGCGTGCAGCAGGTTTTGTCTGTATTGCCGCAGTTGCTTAAACGCAATGGCCGAGCCGGTATTATTACCTTTCATTCACTGGAGGACCGCTTGGTCAAAAACCGCTTTAAAGAATTGGTTGCCGGCGGCGGATGGCGGCTGGTGAATAAACATGTGGTGGCTCCTCAATATGCAGAGGTGCGCCAAAACCCGAGGGCCCGCAGCGCCAAACTGCGGGTAATAGAACGCGTATGAGACTGTTTGGAATTGTATTTGTAGGCAGCATATTTGCCTTTGGCGTGGCGATGATGCGCATAGAAATAAACCGCTCCGGGCGGGAAATAGGCCAGCTTCAAAATGAAGTGGAAATCAAGCGGGCGCGCAACCAATATTTAGAGCTGGAAGTAATCCGGCTGCAGAGCCCGCAGACTGTGCGTGAAATGGCGCAGGAAAGATTAAATTTACGTCGCACGCCGCCACAAAATATAGTTATTTTGGAAGATTAAATGCAGAAACGCGGTAATCCTTTTGTTTATAATGTCAAATCCCGTATGAAATTGTGCGGGCTTTTGTGCTTGCTGGCGCCTTTGTGCATTGGCGCGCAGTTGTTTTATCTGCAGACATTTAAACATGAAGAATTTACTTCCAAAGCAGAAAGAGCCATTTATAATTTCTTAGATGAAGACCGTCTGCGGGGAAAGATTTATGACACCAATGGTAAATTTTTGGCTGAGTCGGTGCGTACGCATTCCTGCGGTATCAGCAAGCGGTATGTAAAAGACAAAAAGAAAACGTTGGATTTTTTGGCGCAAACTTTGGGGCTTTCCCGCCGGGATATAGAACGGAAATGGCAGCGGAATAAAAATTTCTTTTTTGTGGCGAAGAAAATTAAACCCGATGTATATATGAATCTTTTGCCTGTATTGCGCACTTCGTTGGGGCAAGGGCTGGATTTGACGCCGGAATATGAACGTGTACATCCTTATGGAGACAGTGCGATTGATATTTTGGGAGCGGCCAATTCCAAAAATCTTGGACTTTCTGGCATAGAGCTGATGTTTAATAGCGAATTAAGCCAAGAAATCAGCCGGCGCCGGGTAAAACGGGCGCGGAAGGGAGAATTGATTTATGACCGCAGCCTAAAAGAAGAACGTTCCGTGGGCAGCATCTATTTAACTTTAGATATCTTGGCCCAATATTATGCGGAAGAAGCATTGGCAAAAGCCGTCAAAGACTATGAACCGGAACATGGCCTTATCATTGTGCAGCAGCCCCAAACCGGGCGGATTTTGGCGGCGGCTTCTTATCCGCGCAAAGACGGGCAATCTTTGCCGTTCCAGTTTACTTATGAGCCGGGCTCCACGTTTAAGACAATAGCTATTGCTTCGGCTTTAGATGCGGGGGTGGTTTCCATTAATGACCCTATAGATATGAGCGGTCGCAAATGGGAAATTGCCCGCGGTGTAGTGGTGCGGGACAATCAGCATGATAAAGACGCCTTGACCATTCCGGAGATTATGGCGGTGTCCTCCAATATCGGTGCGGGGAAAATAGCTTTGGAACTGGGAGCGAAAAATTTATTTTATTATATTACGGCTTTTGGATTTGGCACTAAAACGGATATTAACTTCAGCGGAGAGTCTAAGGGCTATGTTCCTCCTTATACAAAATGGACTGTGGTAGATACGGCTACAAAAGGATATGGCTATGGTATCTCTCTGACACCTATCCAGCTTATAGGCGCTTATTCGGCCATAGCCAATGGGGGGTATTTGATGCAGCCTCATTTGGTGGACCGTATAGAATATGCCGATGGACGTGTGCAGAAAAAAGCCCAAACAAGACGTATCCGCCGCATTATCAAACCCGAAACGGTGCAAACTATGAAAAAAGTACTGGAACATGTGGTAAAAGAGGGCTCCGGTAAAAAAGCGCAGATTAAAGGGTATAGCGTAGCCGGCAAGACCGGCACGGCAGAAAAACTAAGCAAAGAAGGCGGTTACGCCAAACGACATCATGTGGTGTCTTTTTGCGGATTTACTCCGATAGACGATCCGCAGTTTACCATTTTGGTGGTTTTGGATAATCCGGCCAAATATACTTTTGGAGGTACGGCCGCCGCGCCTGTATTTAAAGAAGTGGCCGAAGGATTGCTGGCCATGCAGGCAATTCCTCCGGACCGCCCGGAAGAATTGCAACAATCTGCTAAGAAAAACTAGATTTAGCCGTATTGTTTAAGGAGAAATTATGAAATTGAACCTCACTTTATCTAAACTTGCTTCTGTGACTGGAGGCGTATTGCATGCCAAAGATCCGCAGGCCAAAATACAGTCCTTTGTGACTGACAGCCGCGTATTATCTGCCTCAGACGCTTTTTGGGCGCTTAAAGGCCGCCAGCATGATGCGCATGAATTTATTTCCCAAGTGGTACAGAAAGGCGCTGCGTTAATCATAGGTGAGAAGGGCCGTTTGGGGGCTGCCACCGCCGCAGGCGTGGATACTTTGGAAGTGGAGGATTCTTTAAAGGCTTTGCAAAAACTGGCCAAATACCACCGTTTGAACAGCACGCTTAAAATTGCCGCCATTACCGGCTCTAATGGCAAAAGCACCACAAAACAAATGCTTAAATCCATTTGCCAGCAAGCCGGAGAGACGGTGGCGAATATGGGGAATTTTAATAATCAGTTCGGGGTGCCGTTTTCTCTGTTGGAGATTCAGCCTAAACATAAATTCGGCGTATTTGAGCTGGGTGCTTCCCACCCGGGAGATATCGCCGAAACGGCTTCTTTGGCTGTGCCTGATGTGGCAGTTATTACCAATGTGTCGGCGGCCCATTTGGAGTTTTTTAAAGATTTGGAAACAGTTTATAAGACCAAGACGGAAATCGTGCCTTGTATTGCAGCCGGGGGAACGCTGGTTTATAATGTTGATGATGAATGGCTGCGCCACCTGGGGGCTTATAAAGGCAAAGCAATCAGCTTTGGGTTTTCTGCCAATGCGGATTTGCGTATTTTGGAAACGGAAAATTTTTCGTTTACCTATAAAAATGAAGCCTATGTGATAGACATGCATCTGTTGCGTCATGACAAGCTAAATGCCGCTGCGGCTTGTGCGGCCGCAATCGCGCTGGGGTTGTTCATGAACGATATCAAAAAAGGGCTTCTTTCTTATACGCCTATGCCCATGCGTATGGAACGTGTGCGCCGGGGAGAAACGCAGTTTATTTTGGATTGTTATAATGCCAATCCGGCCAGTATGCAAAACGCCTTGGAAATCTTGGGGCGGGAGGCAGGCTCTCCGCGCATAGCCGTGCTGGGCGATATGAAAGAATTGGGGGATACTTCAAAAAATTATCACCGCTTGGTGGCACGCTGGTTGTTGGATAATAAAGTAGATTATGCTTTTTTGGCCGGTACGGAAATGAAATATGCCGCTGATGCCCTAAAAGAAGACACCTCCGTTGTGGTAAATTATGCGCTAACGCCGCAAAGCTGGGTGAAAGAGTTGAAGAATTTGCTCTCTAAACGCGGAGGCACCTGTCTGCTCAAAGCGTCACGCGGCATGCAGTTTGAAAACTTACTCAAGGAGATATAAGATGCTGTATTACCTTTCTTTATTCAAAGACGACTTTAGCTTCTTAAATATCTTTAATTACATTACATTCCGTACCGGCGGGGCGATTATTACAGCGTTTTTGTTGTCTTTGCTGTTGGGGCCTTCCTTGGTGGCGAAACTGCGTTCTTTTAAAATACAGCAAATAGAACGTGAATATGGTCCGGCGTCTCATCTGTCTAAAAACGGCACTCCCACCATGGGCGGCCTGCTGATTTTGGTGACGTTGTTGGCAAGCGTGTTGTTATGGGCGCGGCTGGACAGCGCTTATATTTGGCTGATGCTTTTTACGACAGTTTGTTTGGCTTTTGCGGGTATTTTAGACGATTACACCAAGCTGATTAAACATAATCCCGAAGGCATGCCTTCTTCACTCAAGCTGACGATACAAATTTTTACGGCTGTGGTAGTGGTCGGATATTTGGCGTTGAATCCGCCCAATGGACAATATGCTACTTCCTTGATTATTCCCTATGTGAGCAAAACCTTTATTGATTTGTCCGTTTTTTACTTTGCGTTCTCCATGTTGGTCATTGTAGGCGCGTCTAATGCAACCAATTTGACCGATGGACTAGACGGCTTGGCCAGCGGGTGCATGGTGTTTGCGGCGATTACTTATGCGGTGTTTGCCTATTTGGCGGGCAATGTGAATTTTGCCGAGTATCTTAAAATTATTTATGTACCGGGGGCGGGGGAAGTATCTGTATTTTTAGGTGCGCTGGTGGGGGCTTGTTTGGGCTTTTTGTGGTTTAATGCCTATCCGGCCAGCGTATTTATGGGAGACACCAGTTCTCTATTCTTGGGCGGAGTGTTGGGCACGGCGGCATTGATTGTAAAACAGGAGCTTTTGTTGCCTATTGCCGGGGGGATTTTTGTGTTGGAGACCCTTTCGGTCATGCTGCAAATGGGATATTTTAAACTGACGCACGGCAAACGTTTGTTTAAAATGGCTCCCATACATCATCATTTTGAGTTATGCGGAGTGCCGGAATCCAAGGTTATTGTACGGTTTTGGATTATGGGCGCTATGCTGATGCTTTTGGCGCTTGCTTCATTGAAAATACGCTAATATACCGGGAAATAATATGGTGAAATTATTTTCTAAAACAAAAAAACGCAATACTTTTTCCCGCCGCCCGACCACGTTGTTTCGGGAAACGGCCCACGGGGAAAAACCGATGCTGGAGAGTTGGCAGCCGTTAAAGATAGATAAACGGCTGGCGTTTATCGTGTTTGCTTTTGTTTGTTTTGGTTTAATATTTACCTATTCGTCTTCCGCCTTTGATTCTACCTCCTATTTTAAGAGGCAGCTGATTTTTGACGGATTAGGCATAGCTGTTGCTTTGTTTCTGTCCCAAACATATTTGCCGCTGCAACGCATTTTTAAACCTATTTGGCTGATGTATGGGGCGTGGGCGTTGCTTTTAATTGTGTTGTTTACGGAGCCTATTGCCAATGTGCACCGCTGGATTAATTTGGGCTTTTTTAATTTGCAACCTTCTGAAGTGGCTAAAGTGGCGTTGGTGATTTATGTGGCGGATTATTTGAGTAATGTACAAGGCCGTCTGTCTAAAAATTGGAAACTGCTGCTAAAACCCCTGGTGGTAAGTGGGATTACATTTGCATTGATGATGAAAGCGCCGGATTTGGGCACTCCTATGCTGATGGGGGCAGTGGTGGTATTGATGTTGTTTGTGGCTGGAGCCAGTTTGAAACAACTGGGAATTTTATTCGCTTGTTCGCTGCCGATTATTGCGTATCAGTTGATTTTTTATGCCTATCGTTTGGAACGTTTATTGTCTTTCCTTAATCCAGAGGCGCAGGCAGGAGGAGCGGGATATCAGTTGAATTTGTCACGTTTGGCGGTAGGCTCCGGCGGGTGGTTTGGCAAAGGGCTGGGAAACAGCGATTTGAAATTAGAATATTTGCCGGCGGCTCATACAGACTTTATTTTTTCTATAATGTGTGAAGAAATAGGATTAATTGGCGTATTAATTGTTATTTTCTTTTTCTGTTGGCTGTTGGTGCGCGGCATCAGCTTGGCCCGGGTGTCTAAAAACGGGTTTAACAGCCTGCTTATTTTCGGTTTGACGATGACGGTGTGCATGCAGGCGTTCTTTAATATGGCGATGGCTATTGGGCTTATGCCTACGAAAGGTATTCCGCTGCCGTTTTTTTCATATGGCGGATCTTCAGTGATTATGACCTTGGTCATGATAGGCATTATTTTGAATGTGGCCGCCAGTGAGGCTGCCCCTAAAGCCAGACGTTTAGATGATTTTAGCGATTATAAAAATAGGAACAGATAGCCATGAATAAGCGTTTTCTTATTGCCGCAGGAGGAACAGGCGGGCATTTTTATCCCGGTTTTTCGCTGGGGCGTTTGCTCAATAAACAGGGCTGCAGCGTGCTTTTCATTGTGCGCAAAGCGGATCCTTCCTGCCGGGTGTTGGAAGAAAACAAATTAAAATACCGGGAAATAGATTTTTGTTCGCTGCCCCGTTCCTTTAATCCGCTGCGTTATGTTTCATTTATCGTCAAATTTTTTAAAGCACTCTCCCAAACCAGCCGCATATTGAGAGAATTTAAGCCAGACGTGGCTGTTGGAACGGGAGGGTATATCTCTTTTCCTTTGATTTTTATGGCGCATTTGAAATCAATTAAAACCGCCGTGCATGATTCTAATACCAAAATCGGCCTGGCCAACAAAATCTGTTCCCGTTGGACCAATTTGTTTTTGTTGGGGTTGCCGGTGAATGAAAAAATTGCGCACTCCATTCTGGTGGGTACGCCTATCCGCCGGGAATTTGCCGAACCTGTAAACCGCCGTGAAGTGCTTAGTTCGTTGGGGCTAAATCCGGCCTGCAAAACGGTATTGCTTTTTGGAGGCAGCCAAGGGGCCAAAGCGCTAAATCAAGCTTTGATAGAAACGGTCAAACGCCTAGTGTCTGAGAATGATGATTTGCAGTTTATTCATATCAGTGGGGAACGTTGGTATAATACCCTTACGGAACGTTATGGAAAAACGCTGCGCGTGATTGTGCTGGCTTATTCTAACGAAATTTATGATTTAATACATGCGTGTGATTTGGTTGTATGCCGCAGCGGAGCGGGTACTTTGGCGGAGCTGATTTATTGCAAAAAGCCTGCCGTGTTGGTGCCTTTGCCTACGGCGGCGGCGAATCACCAGTATTATAATGCCAAGGTATTGCAGAGTGTGGGCTGTGCCGCTTTGGTGCAACAGGGGCCTACCTTGCAAAGTGAACTGTATACTATTATGGACCGTATTCTTAATTCCGCACATAATTCTATCTTGCAGACCATGGAGGGAAATTATGCCAAATTGGGCCTGCCGGATCCCATGGGAGCTACGGAAAATATTGCCAAATTGCTAAAAAATCTGTGATAAAATGAGTGTGTGTTAACCCCGGGGTATCCCTCCGGGGTTTTTTATTTAAGATCCTGGGGCTGGCCCGGATTTTTATTTCAAAACCTTTCAATTGAGCCGGGATTTTTTGTGGTTAAAATTCCAAGGCTGACCCTGCGACTATTTATTCTCCCCACTTCCCCTTGTCTATGCCCCCAGGGCGACGGGAGATGTAATGTTTCGTTTTTTGTTTTAAATTCTTCGTAGATAAATTTGCTTTTGTTCCATATGCCGCGGCGTGAATATAAAGTAAACGGCAGCCGGCAGGCCTAAACGATCTTCTCTGGGGCTTCTATGGGGGAAATAGGCGGAAAATGAACGAATACAATGCCCATCGCTAATCCCTGTTTCCGGCAGCCGCCGTGCATAATCTGCTTATTTTTCAAGCAACAATCAGATAGGCGCTTTTCTCCTTTTCCATTTGATTACATTCCTATTTGTGAAGTGTACTGCCGTGTGGCAAGTCTGCATTCGGCGCAAACCCGGAATAAAGGGAAAAAAGAATTTGTATTGCGTAAAATATGAATATATCAGTAAAAATTGCTAGCGTTTGGGGTAGGAGTTCGTAAGCAAAAAGCATTCTCATCATTTTGCATTGTTTCCGTTTTGTTCCTTTTCTGTATAGAAGAAATGGGTATAAAAAGCCCCTTCTATTGCTAGAAAGGGTTTGTATTATAAAGCTCCCTGTGGGGGAGTTTAACGACGATGCGTCTTCCTTTTAATTATGTAAAAGCAATTGACAAAAAAGAGCGTGTTTATTATACTATATATGAGCATTTGTTCATATGTTTGTCATTATTTTGCGCTCGCTCAAGATAGGCTTTAGAGAGTAAATAAAAATATGAAAAAGGAAATGGAAATTTCTTACTTGCATTTAAACAGTAAACAAGTCCGCAGATTAATACAAAATATGCCGCCTGAGCAGGATTTGTATGAGTTGGCCGATTTGTATAAAATGTTTGCCGATTCTACCCGCGTGCGCATTTTGGCGGCTTTGCAGCGCAAGGAATTGTGTGTATTTGATTTGGCGGCTTTGTTGGGGATCAGCCAATCAGCGCTTTCTCATCAGTTACGCATCTTAAAACAGGCGAAACTTGTAAAGAGCCGCCGGGAAGGTAAAATTATTTTTTATTCATTGGCAGACGGACATGTGGAGTCTATCTTCAAGCAGGGTTTGGAACATGTGAGGGAATAGGCATGATGAAAAGACAATTTGCACAGATTGCGGCGGGGGGAATCTTGTTCGCGGCGGCTTTATGCGGGCCTGAGGGCTGGGGCCGGCTGGGACTGTTTATAGCGGCGTATGTTGTTTGCGGAGGAGATGTGCTGTATCGTTCGGTCCGTAATCTTTTACGCGGAGAATGGCTAGATGAGAACTTTTTGATGTCCTTGGCTACGGTGGGGGCTTTTGTATTGGGGGAATATCCAGAAGCGGTGGCGGTTATGTTGTTTTACCAGACGGGGGAATTTTTTCTGCATATGGCATTGCATCGTTCCCGGCACAGTATCCGCGCTTTAATGGAATTGCAGCCGCAAACCGTCTGGCGTTGGGAAGACGGCGAATGGAAAGCAAGCAAGCCGGATACTGTTCAAAAAGGAGATTTGCTGCGCATTCGGCCAGGGGAACGGGTGCCTGTAGACGGGGTGGTGAAAAAGGGCTACAGCCTAATAGATGCCTCGGCGTTGACGGGGGAATCCCTGCCGCAGGAAGCGGCGCCCGGAGAGGAATTATTCTCCGGTATGATCGCTTTAGATGGGGAAATGGAATTAGAAGTTTTGCGTTCGTATGCCAATTCCGCCGTAGCTAAGATTTTGGAACTGGTAGAAAATGCTTCTGCCAAAAAAACTCCCACCGAGCGTTTTATTACCCGTTTTGCTCGTTGGTATACGCCCGCGGTAGTAACAGCGGCGTTGTTGACCGCTTTTTTGCCTCCTTTATTGTTTGCTGAGGCCCAGTTAGATGTATGGGCGTATCGGGCTCTGATTTTCTTAGTCATATCCTGCCCGTGTGCGCTGGTGCTTTCTGTGCCGTTGGGATTCTTTGGCGGCATTGGCGGGGCGGCCCGCAGAGGAGTATTGATTAAAGGAAGTGCCAGTTTGGAAGGGTTGGCTAAGGCGGCGGTCATGGTATTTGATAAAACCGGTACGCTTACACGCGGCCAATTTCAAGTAAACGCCGTTTATCCCTCAGCAAATTTTTCTAAAGAAAAACTGTTGGAACTGGCCGCTTATGCCGAAAGCGCTTCCACCCACCCTTTAGCCCAAGCTGTTGTAAAAGCTTACGGACAGCCTATAGAACGCGGGCGTATCTGCGCCGTGCGTGAAAAAGCCGGAATAGGGGTTTTTGCGCAAATAGACGGACAGGAAGTCTTTGTGGGTAAAAAAAGCGCCATAAAGGCTGTATCGGAGAAGTTGGGGCCGGCGGTTGGGCATACGGCGGTGTTTGTATCGGTTGACGGGAAATATGCCGGGGTGGTGGAATTGGCTGATACATTAAAAAGCGATGCGGCTCAAGCGGTGGCGGAATTAAAAAAACTGGGGATTAAACAAACCGTGATGTTGACCGGGGACCGCCCCGAAAGTGCCTCCGCCGTGGCGCGGCAAGTGGGTGTAGAACAGGTGTATGACAGCTTGCTTCCTTCTGATAAAGTACGCGTGGTGGAAGAATTGCTGAGAGTGAAAGAGCCGGCAGCGACACTCATTTTTGCCGGAGACGGAATCAATGATGCTCCCGTGTTGGCCCGAGCTGATGTAGGCATTGCTATGGGGGCGTTGGGAAGTGATGCCGCTATAGAAGCGGCAGATGTCGTGTTAACTGACGATAAACCTTCCAAAATTCCTTATGCAGTGGCCATCAGCCGCTTTACTGTACAAATCGTGAAGCAAAACATAGTTTTTTCTTTGTTGGTAAAGGCGGGAGTTATGGCGCTGGGTATCTTTGGCATGGCTACGCTGTGGGAAGCCGTATTTGCTGATGTGGGCGTGGCGTTGCTGGCGGTATGCAATTCGCTGCGGCCTTTGTATTTTAAAAGATAGCTCTCCAGCGTTTAAAAATATCAGCAACAAGATAATTCCAACAAAAACCCCGCTTTTGCGGGGTTAATTTTTGCGGCGGTATTTGTTTTTCTTCTGCAAATGTTCGTTATAAGTTCGGCTGAAATCATGCCGGCCCGTATTGTCCGCCACAAAATACAAGGCATCAAAGTCCGGCTCTGGATTTAAGACGGCTTTGATAGACTCGTAACTGGGGTTCGCAATAGGTCCCGGCGGCAAGCCATTATAACGATATGTATTGTAGGGAGATTTGTTGCGCAAATCGCGGTAGGTAAGGCCTTTTTTCCAATAGCGGTTTTCCCGAAAGTTAAATCCCAGCGCATATTGCACCGTTGGGTCTGCCTCTAAACGTTTGCCTATTTTTAAGCGGTTTAAATACACCGCAGCTATTTTGGGCCGTTCGTCATGAAAAATAGCTTCTCGTTCCACAATAGACGCTACAGTTAACACTTCTCTTTCCGTTAAATCGGTTTTATATTGCTCAAAAAGAGGTTTAACCATTTTATTATACTGGGCCAGCATTGCATCTATTACAGCCCAAGCCGGCGTATTTTCTGAAAAATAATAGGTGGAAGGAAAAAGCTTTCCTTCCAATTCACGTTTGCGCACAATATCTAAAAAAGCATGCGGATCAGTAATATCATTGGCGGAGAGTACTTCTGCAATTTCTTCACTGCGCCAGCCTTCCAACGTTGTCAGTTTGGTCAAATGCAGGCACTGTCCGCTTTTAATGCAATTCAATACCGATTCTGAAGGCATGTTTTTATGTAAGTCATATTTCCCGGCCTTGAGGTCTTTGGCGGAAGAAGAAAGCCTGAGAATTAGTTTAAACCAAGTGCGGCTTTTGATGACACCCGCTTCTTTGAGGTTTTGGGCCACTTGCGTAGCGGTTTGGCCGGGTTCTATTTCAAAAACCAACGCTTCGCCTTCGTTGAAGTAATGCAATTTAATAAACAAGGCGAAAGCCAGCACAAAGGCCAAAAATATTATGCAAGAGAGCAAAAAACGTCTGTTCATTGTTAATGAGATAATTTGAAAAATGCGCGTTTCCCGGCCTGCAATACATCTCCTTCTTTAAAAGAAAGCGGGCCGTCTTGCATTATTTTTTCTCCATTTAAACGCACGGCTCCCTGCTCTATTAAAGAACGGGCTTTGTTCTTGCTTTGGGCTGCGCCGGCTTCAAACAGTATGGCCGAAAGCATGGTTCCTTCGGCGGCCTTAAAGACAGGCATCTGGTCTGGATTTTCTTTTTTGGAAAATACCTTTTCAAAATTTTCCCGCGCGGCTTGGGCAGCTTGCTTACCATGAAAACGCTCCGTCAGCAGACCGGCTAATTTTTTCTTGGCTTCCATGGGATGCATGGCTTTTACCGTGTCCATATTTTCTGAGGTTAACAGTTCGTAATAGTTCAGCATCATTTCATCGGATACGGACATTAACTTGCCGAACATATCGTTTGGCGCATCGTTCAAGCCTACATAATTGCCATATGATTTAGACATTTTTTTCACGCCGTCAATGCCCACCAGCAGCGGCACGGTGAGGGCAATTTGCGGTTCTTGGCCGTTTTGTTTTTGCAGCTGCCGCCCAACGAGTAAATTGAAAATTTGGTCCGTTCCTCCCAACTCCACATCTGCTTTAAGCGCTACGGAATCCTGCCCTTGGAACAGACTGTATAAGATCTCTAACATGCTGATAGGATTGCCTTCTTTCATGCGTTTTTTGAAGTCATCTCGTTCCAGCACTTGCGAAACGGTTACTTTAGAAAGCGTTTGTAATAAATCTTTCCCACTGACGAAAGGATCCAGCCATTGGCTGTTAAAGCGAATGAGCGTTTGCTCCGGTTTTAATACTTTAAAAGCTTGGTCGGTGTATGTTTTGGCATTTTCCAAAATTTTTTCCCGAGGCAGAACCGGGCGGGTGGAATCCCTGCCGGAAGGATCCCCAATGGCGGCTGTAAAGTCTCCAATGACCAACACAGCCGTATGTCCTAAATCTTGGAACCGGCGCAGTAACGAGAGCACTACGCTATGCCCCAAATGCAAGTCGGCGCTGGTAGGATCACAGCCTAGTTTGACTATCAATTTTTTACCGCTTTCCAGCTTTTTTTGTAAGCCTTCCAGATTTACAATGTCCACGCAGCCGCGGGTTAAAAAAGCAATTTGTTCTTGGATATTCATAGCTTCCTCGTACCTTATCCTAACCGACAGCGGGTAACATGGCGGCTGCCGTAGAATTGGAAAAAATCTCTATTTTCTATTTTACCATATACGCGCGCTTTCGGGAAAAAGGGGTTATTCTTCCTTAGATGCCGGGAAATCAATAAAAGTCATACGGATCTGCTATTACCTTAAAGTCCGCTTTTTTGACGGGGGGCAATGTATCCAGTGCATGTACCAAATCTTGATATTTGCCGGGAGCAGCCTTTAAGATGAGATACTGTTTTTGATAGACGTCTGTCTTTTTGCCGCTGCGCACAGGACCCAGCGTATTTTGGCAGAATGGCGCGGCGGCGCTTAATATGCGGGCTGTTTCCGCCGCCAACAGCGCGGCGTCTTTGCTGCGTACCAATACTTTAACCAAATCTACAAATGGCGGATAGGCAAAAGCTTCCCGCGCCAACAATTCTTCTCTGGCGACATCTTCATAGGTTGTTTTTAATGCCTCAAACGGATATATATCGGCAGAAGAAGTCTGAATAATTAATCTTCCGTTGGGTCGTAAAGAGAGGCGGTTTCGTAATTTAAAAAGGAGCTGGCCGAATTTTTCTGACGCTCTGAAGTCCGGACTGTCAAGTTCTAAATCCGCGTCAGCTATGGCGCAAAGTGTAATGCGGGGGGAGAGCGCCGCTTCCATGGCTTGGCGGGTGCCTACAATAAGGTCCGCTTTGCCTTGTTGCAAGGCTTGGCGCACGGCGCGCCCTTGTCCGTCTTTGTTTTTCAGGGTGTCCGAATCCAGTCGTAAGACGCGCACGGAAGGAAAGAGCTTGTTGATTTCGCTGACTATTTTTTGTGTGCCGCCTCCGCGTGACTTAAAAATTTTATTTTGACACAAGGGACAGGTCTGCTCCAAAGACTCTTTATGCCCGCATTTTTTGCAAATCAACCGGTCTTCGCCCGTTTCTGTCTTTTCACGCGCCAAGATAGCACCGCATTTTTTACATTTTGCGTAGGCTCCGCAATTTAAGCAATAATAGGCATTGGAATAGCCGCGGCGATTAAGAATAATTAAAGCGGCTTGTTTTGCTTGCCATGTATCCGTAAGCTGCTGAATCAAAAAATCTGACAAAAGCGCTGAATGCTGGCCCTTTTTTGCTGTAATTTTAAGTTGCGTTTTACCTCCGGCAGAGGGCAGACGGATTAGGCTGCAGCGGCCGTTTTGCACTTGGTGCAATGTTTCTAAAGAAGGGGTGTCCGAGGCGCAGACGAACAAAGCCTCATGCTGCCGGCAACGCAATGCCAGCAGGTCGCGCAAGTGGAAAAATGGTTTGTTTTCTTCTTGTTTATAATTATCGTTTTCTTCTTCCAGCATGGCGGCCAAACGCAAGTTTTTAAAAGGCAGCAACCCGCCGGAACGGGCGGATACAATCAGAAGCGGTTGTCCATTGGATACACGGGCAAAAATCTTTTTCTTTTGGCTTAAGGGCATTTTGCTGTGCCAGCCATATACCCATTGTTCTCCAAAAGATTGCTCTAAGCGTAAAGCAAAATTTTGGGCAGCCAGCACGTCAGGCAGCGTGATAAGGGCTTGTCCGTATTGAGCGAGTATTCGGGCTGCCAGCAGCAGTATTATTTGGCTTTGTCCCTGGGAATCCGGTCCTGCCAATAAAACCTGCTTAAACCCATGGGTCATTGCTTCCAGCTGGGAAAATGCTTCCTGCTGCTTGGGAGAAAGAGGAATTGTTGGGACCGAAAAGGGCGTTTGCGGCGCTATGTCTGCTGCGGGGAGCTTGAAATAAGCCTGCGGCGGTACCAAAGAAAACAGAATTTGTCCTATCGGGCCGCCCCAAGTAGATTTGATAAATTGGGCCAAGGCAAACAAGTCGGAGCCGAATACAGGCTTTTCATCTAATACACAAGCTATTTCTTTAATTTTATTAGCGGGCAGTGAAGTCTGCGAAGCGATTTCCACTACCAAGCCAGTCGTGAGCAGTGGACCAAAAGGAGCGGTAATGCGTATGCCGGGTTTAACGTGGGCGCACAGCGATTCCGGGACTGCATAATCAAAGTCCCTGTCCAAGGGTACATCAAATACGACTTTACAAAACATGGGATTATGCCTGCGGGCGTTTAAGCCCCATTTCCGCCATGACCATTTGCAAATCAGCCCAGGCGTCTTTTTTCCACCCCGGATTGCGCAACAGGGCAGCCGGGTGGTAAGTGGCTAAAATTTTAACAGGTGTTTTTAGCTCCACTGTATCTAAATGCAACAAATGGAATTTACCGCGCAGCGCTCCTAAAGATTTGGTGTCGCTGATTAACGCTTTGGCAGCTACACCGCCCAACGCCACGATGTATTTGGGAGATATTATCGCAATTTGCCGTTCTATATACTTGCGGCAAACGGCTATTTCTCCGGCATTGGGGGCCCGGTCATTGCCTCGGGCTTGCGGATCTGCCGGATTGACCATAGGGTGACATTTGGCGATATTGCCTATAAAGACCTGTTCGCGTTTAAGCCCCATAGCCGCTATCATTTTATCCAAAAGCTGTCCGGCGCGACCGATAAACGGGCGGCCCTGGTGGTCTTCGTCAAAACCGGGCCCTTCTCCGATAAACATCAGTTCGGCGGCCGGATTTCCTTCGCCGGGTACAGCGTTTAAACGCGTTTGCCCTAACGGGCAACGGCGACAGTTTTTGATTTCCTCTGCTAGTTGGTCCAAAGCGGCTTGTTTTTCCTGCGGGGTCATGGGGGTCTCCTGCATAAGAGAATGAGATGCTTCGGTTTTGTCTTGAGTATCAGCCTGAGCAGTTTGCATAGAAACGGCTTCGGCGCAGCGTACGCCGGGCAAAGAAGAAGCCGCAGCCGCTTCATGCGCTGTTGGCAAAATCTTGCTTGGAGCTGAGGCCGTTGGTGCGTTCCCCGCACAATGAGAGCCGGTGGAAGCGCTGCGGGCGACATGAGCAAACTCTATGGTCAAATGGTCTTGGGGCTGTGTCTCAGCGGCAGAGGGGAGCAGTGATGGCGTTGTATCTGAGGCGGCCTCTCCAGTGGCAGATATACACGCGGCGGCCTGATTGCAGGCCGCCGGCGTCAAATCATCTTCTTCTCTGCTGGACAGAAACGCCTTAAATTCTGCCGCGAGCGCGCGCACTTCTTTGTTCATGATTAGAGTTTTAAGGGTTCTTTTGCTTTGCGTTCGGCTTCTTTGCGGGCTTCTTCTTGAGCTTTTAGTTCCGCTTCCAAATTTTGGCGGCTGATTTCCAACACGGCGTCTTTGCTCATACGGCCCGAAAGAATATCATCTAACGCTACTTTAATAACGGCCGCGTTCGGCTGGTTTTTATATTCGGATTTCTTCTTCAGCTCTTTGGCCCAAATAGACGCAAGCACCACCACGTCATAGCGGTCCCCGTCAAAGTTCATGAGTTCGGACTCAAAGGTCTTGTCTGTCTTTGTATTCGGCATGTTTGGCTCCCTAAATAACTTTAGATAGTTTTAAATTTTTTGCCCGGCGGGCAGTGCTTAATTTCTCCGCCCGGATAACGGCAATTGTATCGCAAACTGCTTGTTTTAAATCGTCATTTAATACGGCATAATGATAGGCGCCGATTTCTTTTAATTCCTGTTTTGCCGTTTTAAGACGCAACGCGATATTTTGGGTATGGTCTTTGCGTGCGGCAATGCGTTCTTTCAGCACTTTCAAGCTGGGCGGCATAATAAATATTTTAACTGCCTGCGGATATTTTTTTGATACAGTTCTGGCGCCTTGTACATCAATAACAAGGACAGGATAAAGCCCTTTTTTTATCAACCCGTCTACAGACTTTTTGGGTATTCCGTAATAATGGGCATGCACTTGCGCCCATTCCAGCATGTGCCCTTTTTTAACGGCGGACAAAAATTGTTTCTCGGTCCAAAAATAATAGTCTTTCCCGTCTTTTTCCCCGTCGCGCGGATCCCGGGTGGTGGCTGTAATTACCCGGCACAGTGTTTTATCTCGCCGCAGCACATGCTGCACTACGGTGGTTTTTCCGCCGCCAGAAGGGGAAGAAATTATAATGGGAAAAGGCTTCATTCCTCTATTTTAGTAAAATAAAGGGCTTTTGGTAAATACCCGCCAAGGAATACACCTTTTTCCGCAAGGCTGCGGTCCAAGCAAGATTAACGAGTTCCTTGGGAGGATAAAGACTTCAAATATTGTTCTATAAGCGGATGTTGATACTTGCGGGCCACGTCTAAAGGGGTTAGGCCGGCGGAATCGCGTAAATGCGGGTTGGCGCCATGTCTGATTAGAAATTTAATTACCCGCAGTTGGGTTTGGCAAGCGGCGGCCGCATGTAAAGGAGAGCCCCCAAAATTATCAAGGGCATCTATTTCCGCTCCGTTTTTTAACAAGAAAACGCACATTCCTAACTGATTGCATTCAGCCGCTATATGCAGCGGGGTTTGTCCGTCTTCTGTTTCGTGGGCGACGGTATAGCCTTGGTCCAGTAGTTTATCCACTTTGTAAAAATCATTCCAAAAAACTGCTTGATGTAATGGAAAGCGCTGTAATTCTTTGCTCAAAAATTTAACAATGTCTGGATTAACATCTTTATGCAGACCTATTCGCCATACAATACGCATTAACACCGGCCGCGCAAAATAAAATATAACAGCCAGCAATATGCACAACAATAGCCCAATAAAAGTGGGATTTAGCCAAAATAGACAAAAAAGAAATACAAAAAAGATGGCCCACGTCATATTTTCTCCATGTTTGAACTATATTAGTTTAATCCTTTGACGAGGCTGTGTCAATACAAATATTATTTTTGCTAGATATCGTCTAAACTAGCCGCTATAGCGGGTTTGGCTGCTTCTGCGGGATACTGCAATTATATTTGTCCACAACCAAATAACGTGATCTCTATTTGTTCGTCTCGGCACAAAGAGGGAAATATTTTTACCAAGCAAAGTTACAGCCGCTGCAAGATAAATAAGAAAGGAAACCGAATTTCTCTTTACATGATAAAACCCCGGATAAATCTGAGGTTTTATTAAAAAAGGACCCCAGCTAAAGCTGGGGTATTTATTAATAACCAGTTACAACAGTGCACACCTCGGCATATACGGCATAGCTTTTAATATCTTTATCTACCGAAGTAACTTTGGAGATGCGGCCAGCTTTCTTGGCGGCTGCTATAGACATATCGCCAGAGATGTACAACCCTAAAATATTCTTCGCGCAGGCGCGGCCCGTTTTGGTGCCGGTGGCTTCAGTTACCAACAAAGGTTGCTTTGTCTGGCTGAAAAGAGCAGTCCCTACTTCTGTTCTGGGAGTGGCACAAGCAGACAAAATGCCACACGCAAACACCATCAACAACAACTTCTTCATAAGAGTTCTCCTTACGTGTTATTTTTATGAGTTTTGGATATATATTATCCATTTGAAAGTATAGTAGAAAAATACACGTCTAACAAGCATTCTTTGCGTAGGATTTATTTCTTAATAATTTTGAGTGTTCTTTTTCTTTTGTAAAAGACTTTTAAATAGCCTAATGCCCCACTTTGCAATAATTGCTTTTATTGGATTTTCTTCTATAAAGCCCGCGTTGTGAGCAGAGGTTTGTGCGGAAAAGAAATTCTATTTATTATCTTTATTTGGGCTTGATGATTGGGTTTGCAAAAGCAATTCCCACGTTTCTGTTTGGTGAAAACGAACAGCATAATCCAGCGGAGTTTTTCCTTGCGCGTCGCGTGCCCGAGGGTTGGCCCCTTGTACAATCAGTTTGACGCAGATTTTTCTGTACCCCAACGCGGCGGCAATATGCAGCGGGGTAATGCCTTCGTGTACGGGGGCATTAAGCGTTTGTATGCGGGTATATTCCGGCACAAGGCGCAGGCTATCTATCTGGTCTTCTCTTTGTTGGACAACAGCTTTTGCCAAAGGAGCCCGATAGATAAATCTTAATAATTCCGGCGAAAATATTTTGGCAGCATTCCTATAAGTGACTTTGTTGTGGAAAATCGCCGCAACCTTAAACAATAAAAAGAGAAGTGAACAAATAAAAATCCCCAACGCAGTGCTAAACAGCGTAGCGGACATTGGCGCATTTTGAGCCGTATTTAGCCAGTTTACAAAACTGCCAAAACCCAAAATGCAGCCTACAAAAACAACCCCAGCAATAATGCCCCAAAACAACAGCCAAAAAATATCTTTTAATTTTTTCATGATTTTTTCTCCAATACGGCATGTTGTTTTACCAAGTCTAAAATTTTCTGCTGATTGTCGGCGTTATACTGGGTAAGGACAATAGCAAAAGACTTTTGTTTGGCAGGGAATAGATATAATATGCGTGTATGTGCGTAGCAGCCTTCTTTCATATGAAAAGTCAAAATCTTTGTATGGCGTACTTGATGATATTCTACGCATTGAATTTCATGCCACGGTACGGGAGAAGCACAAATCGGGCCCTGTATAGATTGAGGCGCAATTTTAACTTGATAAGGCGCTAAAAAAACAACAAAAGCAGCCGCGCCCATGCCCACAAACAGCAGTTTAAGCAAAAAGAGCCAGCCACCAATAGAAAAGAGGCCGATGCTTTGGCTTTTGTCTTGGGCAACTTGAGGCAGCAAATCCGTGGCAAAAGCAAACCACAAACAAATCGCCCCAAATAATAAAATTAATATTTTATTGAAGAGAACCGGATTAATAGTAAGATTATCAGAATTGCACATATAAAATCCAAAAAATCCCGCCTTGCAAAAAACAAGGCGGGATTAGAGCTATAGGTTTTATTTGCGTTTCTTGGCCAATGCGTCTTTGGCGGCAGCTTGTGCAGCAGCCAAACGCGCTATTGGCACGCGGAAGGCCGAGCAAGAAACATAATTGAAGCCTTCGCGGTGGCAGAATTCCACGCTTTCGGGATCTCCGCCGTGTTCGCCGCAGATACCGATTTTGAGATTCGGTTTTGCCTCGCGCCCTTCGGCTACGGCATGTTCAATAAGCATACCCACGCCGCGTTGATCCAGCGTTTGGAACGGATCTGCGTCTAATACGCCCTGTTTGAGGTATTCGGGCAGGAAGGCGCCGATATCGTCGCGGGAGAAGCCGAACGTCATTTGCGTCAAATCATTAGTGCCGAAAGAGAAGAAATCCGCCTCCTGCGCCACTTCATAAGCCAAGACCGCAGCGCGCGGGATTTCAATCATCGTACCAACGGAGAAGTTGAGCTTTTTGACTTTAGTCTTAGCCACCACTTCTTCATATACTTTGCGGATAATTTCTTTTTGTTTGACGATTTCGTTGACGTCGCAGGTCAGCGGAATCATTACTTCCGGTACGGCTTTGACGCCTTCTTTAATCAGCTCCGCCGCCGCTTCAAAAATAGCGCGGGATTGCATTTCCGTGATTTCCGGATAAGTTACACCCAAACGGATACCGCGGTGGCCCATCATCGGGTTGACTTCGTGCAGGCCGGCCGCGCGTTCCTGGAATGTTTTCATATCAATACCCAGCGCTTTGGCCAGTTCTTGCTGTTTAGGCAGCAAGGTGGGCACGAATTCATGCAAGGGGGGGTCCATCAAGCGAATGGTCACGCTGTAGGGGGCCATGGCTTTAATGGTTTCTTTAATGCTTTTCTTCATATAGGAGAAGAGTTCATTTACCGCGGCCTTGCGTTCTGTTTCATTGCCGGACAAAATCATTTTGCGCAAAATGAACAACGGTTCATCGGAGTTTTTGCCGTAGAACATATGTTCAATGCGGAACAGACCGATACCTTCTGCCCCAAATTTACGCGCATTGGCTGCATCTTCGGGGGTATCGGCATTGGCGCGCACTTTCATCGTGCGTACCGAGTCGGCCAATTTGAGGAAAGCGGCCAGATTTTTGTTGCCTTCTCCGGCTTGCAGCATTTTCAAAGCGCCGTCATAGACCCAGCCTTTGGTCCCGTTTAAAGTAATGCTATCGCCTTCTTTAAAGGTTTTGCTGCCCATTTTGACGGTTTTCTTGGCGGTATTAAGTTCCAATTCACTGCAGCCTACGATGCAGCATTTGCCCCAGCCGCGGGCCACTAAGGCCGCGTGAGAAGTCATACCGCCGCGCTGTGTCAAAATACCAGCCGCGGCACGCATGCCTTCAATATCTTCAGGGTTAGTTTCTTCGCGGATTAAAATGGCGTTTTCTCCGGCGGATTGCAATTTAATGGCATCGTCAGAATTGAACACGATTTTGCCGCTGGCTCCTCCCGGGCCCGCCGGTAAACCTTTGGCAATCGGTTTGGCCTGGGCTTCGGCTTTGGGGTCAATGGCGGGCAGCAACAGCTCGCCCAATTGGTGCGGGGTTACGCGCAGGACAGCCGTCTCTTTATTGATAAGGCGTTCTTTCAACATATCCAGCGCCATTTGCACCGCGGCCGTGCCGTTGCGTTTGCCTACGCGGCACTGCAGCATCCACAGGCGGCCGTGTTCAATGGTGAATTCAATATCCAACATGTCATGGAAATGTTTTTCCAAACGTTTCTGAATGGTATCCAATTCTTTGTACACTTTGGGCATCACTTTTTCCAGCGTGGGCAAATGGGCCGAATGGGCGTTGGCAGACCATTTGTTCATCGGGGAGGGGGTGCGGATACCGGCCACCACGTCTTCGCCCTGGGCATTGATTAAATATTCGCCGTAAAAATGGCTGTCGCCGTTGCCCGGGTTGCGGGTAAAGGCCACGCCGGTGGCGGAAGTGTCGCCCATATTGCCAAACACCATTGTTTGCACGTTGACGGCCGTGCCCCAATCGTGCGGAATGTTTTCAATATTGCGGTAGGCAATGGCGCGTTTGCCGTTCCAGGAGGCAAACACCGCGCCGATGGCGCCCCAAAGCTGTTCGGTCGGGTCGTCGGGGAAATCTTTGCCCAAGACTTTTTTGACCGTTTTCTTAAATTCTACACACAGTTTTTTAAGTTCTTCGGCCGGAATGCCGGTGTCGTCTTTAACGCCCAGGCGGGCTTTTACGTCGCCCATCATACCGTCCAAAATTTTGCGGATGCCTTCGCCGTCTTTGGGTTCAATGCCGGCGGCTTTTTCCATCACCACGTCGGAGTACATCATAATCAGGCGGCGGTAAGCGTCATACACAAAGCGTTCGTCGCCGGTTTTGGCAATCATACCCGGGATGGTCTTTTCGGTCAAACCGATGTTCAAAATGGTTTCCATCATACCCGGCATAGAGGCGCGCGCGCCGGAGCGTACGGACACCAGAAGCGGGTTTTTGTCGGAACCAAATTGTTTTTTGGTGAGTTTTTCAACTTTTTTGAGGTTGGCTTCTACATCGGCTTTTAAGGTTTTGGGATAGGTCTTTTTATTGTTCCAGTAGTAGGTGCATACTTCGGTGGTAATCGTAAAACCAGGGGGGACGGGCAGTTTAAGCTGTCCTGCCATTTCGGCCAGGTTGGCGCCTTTGCCGCCCAGCAGTTCTTTCATCTTACCGTTTCCGTCGGCTTTGCCGCCGCCGAAAGCATATACCATTTTAACGGATTTCTTTGCCGCCGGTTTTGCTGCTTTTTTGGCGGTCTTTTTTACAGTTTTCTTTACCATTGTTTATTCATTCTCCGTAAGGAATAGCGTGCGGGGCACGACGAAGCGCCCCGTAAAACAGGTTTTGCACTTTCATATTGTATTATATTTCCTATTTAAAGAAAAGATTTTTTTTATTACCCGAGGATACACAAAATAGGCTAAAGGACCTATTTTGATATAGGCCCGCATCCCACAAAAACGGGCCCCGTGGACCTTGCTTTTTTGGGCCTTTGCCCAAGCAAAAGACTGGGCCCAAAAAAAGCGGGGTTTTGGGTCCAATGACCCTGGCTGTTTTTCTTCGTAAAAGTTATTCTGTTAATAAGGAAGCAAACAAAACCCAAAGCTGTATGGGAGCCGTTATGAAACGCAATAATATGGTATTGACCAGAAAAGTGCAAGTAATGAAAAAACGCCGCCTGGAGAGAGAAATCTCCTGGGTGAAGAATGAATTTAAAGATTTTAAAACTTTAAGCGATGTAGAAATTTACAATACCGAACGCTATGCCAGCCTGCATTTAGGTGTAAGCTTTATCTAATTTTTATTCATACCTCCTCCTACAAAACCCCTCGCCCGCCAAGCCCAAACCCTCTTGGCGGGCGTTCCTTTGTGCTAAAATGTCATTATGTTAGAAAAATTGATTTACCTTGTTACAAGCGGTATTAGAGGTTTGTTGCTGTTTTGGTGTCCGTGGGGGCGCGACAGCCGCGTAAGATACGCCAACTTTGTTTTCTTTTTCTTTTTTATCGCAATCGGCTGGGGCATCCTTAATAACTATGCCTATAGCACTCATCCTCACTTAAAACCATTCGCTGGCATTATGTTAGGGTGGCTGGTTTTGGCCGGGTTTATGGCGGCGGTGCGCCGCGGACACGATGTGGGCTATAGCGGCTGGTACACGCTGTTTCATTTTTGGCGTTTTGCCCAGTATCCCTGCCGCGTTTTGCTAATGGAGGAGGGGGATTGGCGCCCCAATAAATACGGCCCTGCCCCCAAAGAGTAGTTTATATTAGGCGCCGGATTTGCTATACTGTTTAAAAGCCAAAGGGCAGAGATATGCTCTTTGGCCTTTTTTTTGGTATAATAAACTGTACTCTGGTACAAAAAACTAAAAAGGAGAAGGTTGGACTCCGGCTCGGTGTTTCCTAAGGAGATGGGACGCTTGGTCGTAACAGTTTTCAACCTAAGTGTAAAATAAAATGGTACTTTCCGTACAAGACAGAAAAGACATCATCGGTAAATTTCAGAGCAGCCCCAACGATACCGGCTCTGCTGCCGTGCAAATTGCTTTGATTACCGAACGCATCAGCTATATTTCCAATCACCTCAAAGCCAACCCGAAAGACTTTGCCGGCGAACGCGGCCTGAACAAACTGGTCGGCCAGCGCAAACGCTTGCTCGCGTATTTGAAAAAATCTGATTTTGCCAAATACCAGCAAGTGACCAAAGAACTCAAATTAAGGAAATAAGTTTCATGGAAAATTTCAATCATAAGTTTGACATCCACTCTCTAGACGTGGAAGTGGGCGGTCAGACGCTGAACCTGCAGACGGGGCTTATTGCCCGTCAGGCAGACGGCGCCGTGATGGTGACGTGGGGGGAAACCAAAGTGTTGGCTACCGCCGTGTGCACCAAAGAACAAAAACCGGGCATTTCCGATTTTATGCCCTTGACCGTCAACTATAAAGAACGCACCTATGCCGCCGGCAAAATCCCGGGCGGCTTTTTTAAACGTGAAGGCCGTGCCAGCAAGAAAGAAACCCTTTCTTCCCGCATTATTGATCGCACGCTGCGCCCGATCTTCCCCGAAGGTTTTGCCTGCGAAACCAACGTAACGGCGATGGTGCTTTCTTCCGACGATTTGCACGGTTCGGACGTAATCAGCGTGTTGGCTTCTTCGGCCGCATTGGTGATTTCTTCCATTCCGTTTAACGAACCTGTCGCAGCCGTGCGCATTGGACGCATTAACGGCCAGTACATTGTCAATCCCACCAAACCGCAGGAAGCGCAGTGCGATATGGACCTGGTCATTGCCGGGTCTGCCCAAGGCCTCTTGATGGTGGAAGGCGGCGCCAAAGAAGTAGAAGAAGAAGCCATCATTAAAGCGATGGAAGTGGCCAAGCCGGAAATTGACAAAATGTGCGCCGTGCAGCTGAAACTGCGCGAACTTTGCGGCAAACCCAAATTCCCGTACGTCGTGGAAAAACTGCCGCAGGAAGTGGCCGATTTGGCCAACGGCAAATTCCGCGAAGACGCCCGCAAAATTTTGCACGCTTTTTCCGACAAGCAAACCCGCGATACGCAGGTTGCCCAGTTAAAAGCCTCTTTTACCGAAGAACTGACCCCGACGTATGGCGACAATGCCGCCACGTATGCCGCCGTTGCGCTGGAGAACATTATGTATGAAGAATCGCGCAATATGGTGCTGCGTGAAGGCGTGCGTGTGGACGGCCGCAAACCCGAAGAAATCCGCCCGCTGAGTTCTATGGTCGGTCTCTTGCCGCGTGCGCACGGCTCTGCCTTGTTTACACGCGGTCAGACGCAGTCTTTGGCGGTCTGCACGTTGGGCACGCCCGACGACCAGCAGATGGTGGAAGGCTTGGACGAAACCACCTATGAACGCTTTATGCTGCATTATAACTTCCCGGGTTTTGCCACGGGCGAATGCAAACCGGACCGCAGCCCCGGCCGCCGCGAAATCGGCCACGGGGAACTGGCGCGCCGCGCTTTGATGCCCCTCTTGCCCAGCGAAGAAGAATTCCCCTACACCATTCGCGTGGTGTCCGATATTATGGAATCAAACGGTTCTTCCTCTATGGCCAGCGTCTGCGGCGGCAGCTTGTCGCTCTTTGACGCGGGCGTGCCGATGAAAGCGGCCTGCTCCGGCATTGCTATGGGTGCCATTTCCGGCGACGGCAAATTTGTCGTCCTGTCCGATATTATGGGCCTGGAAGACCACTTGGGCGATATGGACTTTAAACTGACCGGTTCCCGCAAAGGTATTACGGCCTTCCAAATGGACGTAAAACTTAAAACCGGTATTCCTTTGGACATTTTGCGTCAGGCCATCGCACAAGCGACCCGCGGCCGTATGTTCATTATGGACCATATGGAAAAAACCATTGCCGAACCGAAAAAGAATGTGTCCCGCTTTGCCCCGGTCATTTTCAAAATGAAAATACCCGTGGACAAAATTGGCGCTTTGATCGGCCCCGGCGGCAAGAATATCAAACGCATCACCGAATCTACCGATACCAAGATTGACATTGAAGAAAACGGTACGGTGACCATCGCCGCTGCCAATGGCGACAAACTGGATGCTGCCAAAGCCGAAATTGAAATGATGACGGCTGAAGCCGAAGTGGGCAAGATTTACAAAGGTAAAGTCGTGTCCATTCAGCCCTTTGGCGCGTTTGTGGAAATCTTGCCCGGAAAAGACGGCTTGCTGCACATTTCCGAAATTGAAAAACACCGCATCAACAAAGTGGAAGACGTTTTGCACTTGGGCGACACGGTGGAAGTAAAATGTGTGGAAATTGACACCAACGGCAAAGTCCGCCTGTCCAGAAAGGTTTTGTTGAAATAGTTTTTCAACGCCTTAAAACCCCGGGGCAACCCGGGGTTTTTTTATATTAGCGCGCGTGTTTTTTGCTGCAACGCCATCATTCGTGCCCTCTGGCAGTGGTCGTAATATCGGGCCGAAACGGCCTGCAAAACGGCCAAAGGCAGCTGAGAGCCTGTTCTAAAAACGGCAGGAGGTGTAAGCCTCCTTTGGTTTTAGTTACAGGACGCAAAGTCTTTTCCGCTTGCGTTGTGCCGGCCGCCGCCAGCGGTTTATTAAGCCGTTTTTTGTTTAAGGCACAAGCTAAATGCCGTGCAATATATTTAATTTATTGTTAAAAAGCAAGTACTTTTTTGTGTCGGCGTACCAAACGGCGCAAAATTATGTAAAATATTAAAAAGATTGTGCGGGCCTTACGGCCCGAAATATTCATAAGAGGGCAATATTCTTTATGAAAAAAACTGTCAAAAAAGCCGCAACCAAAAAAGCCGCTGCCAAAACGGCTGTGAAAGAATCCCCGATTTTGAAAGAAGTAAAACAGCTTTATTCTTTCATGCAGGACAATTCCATTGACACCATTGAATATGACCAAAACGGTCTGTATTTGCGTTTGGTAAAGGCCAAACCCGCTATGGTGCCTGTGCCGGTCAATGTGGGCACGGCGGCCGTTTCCGGCAATGCCGGTGCACCGGTGCCTGTGCAGGAACAATATAAAGAAGTCATTAAGTCGCCGCTTATGGGCATTTTCTTCCGCGGATCCACGCCGTCTGCTCCTCCGTTTGTAAAAGAAGGCGCTCCCGTCAAAAAAGGCGATGTCATCTGCCTGATTGAAGCAATGAAAGTGTTTAACGAAGTGCGCGCCGATTTTAACTGCGTTGTCAAAAAAGTGCTGGTGGAAAACGGCAAACCCATTAAACAGGGCGATGCGCTTTTTGCCATTGAACGGGTGTAATTATGACGCCGCTTCAGGAAACTATTCAGGCCGCCGGCAGCCGTATGCTGGAATATTTGCAGGATAAAAAAGAAGCCACCTCTTGGCAGTTAAAGCTGGCTTTGCATTTATCCAGCTCGGTGCTGTATTTGGCGTTGGGCGTATTGCTTGAACAAGGCAAAATTCGTCTGGAAGCAGACGACATTAACTATAAAGTGTCTTTGCCCCAGCCGGATATTACGCCGCAGCAGCCGTTTTAATCAACGCCCCCGCAAGGGGGCTTTTTTTACGCTTTTTTTATGGGTCTTATGGACTGAAAAGAATAGGTCCAAAGACCCTGTTTTTATAACGGTAAAAATGAGAAAATATAATATATGAAAAACCAAATTTTTTCTCTGTTTTTAATCGTCAGTTTATTATGTGGGCAGCTTCCGCTTGCTGCCGCCCCCAAAGCCCCTTCCGCCCGTCGTCCCGTGCCGGCGGTGGACGTGCCGGCTAAAAGCGATTATCTTGGCCGCCAAAACGCGTTTAAACGGCAGCTGGCCCAAAGCGCTTTGCCCGCGCTGGAAGCCTCGCAGCTGCAAGCCCGCGCCGAAAAAGCGCTTAAAGAAGGAAAATCGGCCGAGTTTTACGTTTTAATCAATCAGTTAAATGACCTGCTTTTAAAACAACTTAAAGAGCCTTTTTTGCCTACGCGTTTAAATGCGCTGCATTTGTTGGCGGGGCACATTAAAGAAGGCTTTATTACTGCGCAGGAACAAAAACAAATTGCCTTGCAGTTGGAAAGAGTGCTGCAGAATACCTCTAAATGCCAGGGCAATCAATGCCGCTTTTTGGCCTTGGCTACCCTTACGCTGGCCTTATGCGCCCAAACGCCTGATGTGCAGGGCATTGCCTTGGCGGCGGAATTGCCCGGGCTGTCCAACCGGCAGCGTGTACTGGCACTGTACGATCAATTATTGGCGCGTGATTACGGTTCTGAAGAAGCCAATCAAGAAATGGGGGAACATATCTTGCGTGCTTCGGCCTGGCTGGGCGGTTTGCAGACTGCCCAAAAACAGCTGGATCAGCTGGTGCGTCAAAGCGGGGCCGGCGGCTATACTTATGACGCCAAAAACTACAAACTGCAGCGCTTTGCCGTAGAATTAATTTCCGCCTTTGGCGCCCCGTCCGTTCCGGTATTGCAAGCCTTGGCCCGCCAAAGCCAAAGCCTTACGGTGCGCACCCACGCGGCTATAGAACTGGCTTATAAACACCTCGGCACGCAGGAAATGCAGCTGGTGCGCAGCCAGTTGGAATATATTTATTGCGATATTAAACTGCGCCTGCCTGCCCAGTTAGATTTTGAACTGCGCCAGCAAATAGGCTATGCCTACGGCCAAGGCCAAAAACCCGCTTTTATTACCGACGGGCAGCCCCGCTGTCTGGTGGTGGTGCCCGACGGGCCTAACCCGCATTTGATTTTGGATGAATGGGTTTTGAAAGCCGGCAAAGAAGCCGTTTTGTGGTTTGCTCCTGTCGGTGCGTTGCGGGCGGTCCAGTCCGGCTGGAAGATTTTGCGCCATTTAAAAACCCTGCGCTTATACGTAAACACCCGTCACGGAATGAGCCTGCGCCAATTTTACGATTCGGGCCGCCACCTGCCGTTGATGGGAGCAAAAAAAGAACTGACGGCAGCCATTCAAACGGCCGCCAAGACGAGCAAAGTGTCGGCGGCTACGTTGCAGCCCAAACCGGTTATTACCGTATTGGCAGAGGACGCGGCCGATGCCGAAGTGCTTAACCTGCGCAACAGCTTTTTGAGGCAAACGCAGGATTTGCTGGCTTCCGCCCGTGCCCGTACAGATTTGACGGCCGCCCAGCGGGCCCACGTGGAACGTTTGGCACAGCGGGTGCAGGAAAATCCGACTTCCTCGCGTTTGCTGGGGGAGGTAAACCGCAGCCTTAAAAGCTTGCCGCAGCACAGAAACAACGCGTTGGTCGTGTTTGGCAGCCGGATGACAAAAGATTCGGAAGTGGTCCCCCAGTTAAACCGCACGTTTATGGCCGACGGGTTCGGCTATCGGCTGGACCACGGCAAAGACGTTTACGGCATTACCAAACCGCATTTGCGCTATGAATTGGCCAAATACGGCCCCACCAGCGACCAGCTCTTTTTCCGCTGGGATACGCACGGCGGAATCAATGTGGCCTCGCATTGGATGGGAGAGTTGAACTCCGTCAGCGAAATTACGATGCCGGAAATCTTAAAAACGATTACCGAAAATCTGCACGGGGCACGCCAAAAATCCATTACCCTGTTTTTGGACAGCTGCTACCCCGGGGCGGCTTTTAAAGATTTTCTGTCCTTACCGGCGGAAATGATTGAAAATTTCAATCTCTTTGCCTTAGGCGGCCATATGCAGCTCAATTTTCTTACCCGTATGCCCAACTGGATGCAAAGCTATCCGCACACGCCGCTGCAATATGCCGGCTGGCTGTGGAAAGCCGGCGAAAACAGCGCCCATACCATTACGGGCAAAGCCTTTGTGGGGGGAAAGGTGATTGACCCCTTGGCCCAGGCCATTGCCCGCACGCGCTACATCCGCCCGACGGCAGCCAGAGAATTGGAGCTTTTGCAGCGGGTTGCCGATGCCGACGAGCCTTATTCTTTGTATATGGCCGTAAAAGAATTTGCGCAAAAAGTACCGGGGGCCGCCACCAAAAATTTGGAATGGCCGATGTCCTATTACATTATTCCCTACAATGAAAGAGTGGTGTTGAAAAACCCCAATCAAATTCACGTTCCGGTCCGCTTGGTTGACGAAATAAAGGAAAGCCTTTCCAAAATAGATTTTTAAAACGCTTTAAAACTGGGTCTTTATACCGATATTTCATAGGTCTAAAGGCCCTGTTTTTTTATGCTTTGAAATGAAAAAATATCAATATATGAAAGTGCGTTTTCTTCCTCTATTGCTGGCTGTGTGTATGCTCTTTGAGCAAACAACTTTGTTTGCCCAAACCTACCGCCCGTACGAAAAAAAACTTCCCGTTTATACCCTGCAAACCCCGGCCGACCATACCGCTTTAGCCATAGAGAAAGAAGCCAAACGTCAAATAGCGCTGGCCTCCGATGCCGTTTGGCAGGCCCGCCGCTTAGACCGGCAGGCGCGCCTTTCTTTACGTCAGGAAAATTTGCCCGCCTTTTTAGAGCAGGAAAAACAACTTAACGATTTGCTGGTTACCCAATTAAAAGCCCCGCTGGTTGAAACCCGTCTGTTTGCGTTGGAAATGTTGCTGGCCCATATGCAGGAAGGGCTGATTTTACGGCAGGACGCCGCCAAAGCCTTTTTAATTTTAGAAGAACAGCTGCAAACCCAAAAAAAATGTCAGAGCAAAGAATGTGAGGCGCTGGGGCTTTCGGCCCTGTTGCTTTCGGCCGGTTTGTTTACGCAGCGCCCGCTGGTGCTGCCGCAGGACGAACCCGTGCGCGCCGATGCAAACCTGCGCCGTCATTTAACCGATTTGTATTTTTCTTTACTGCAAAACGATTACGGCTCCGTCCAAGCCAATAATGCCTTAGCGCCGTATTTGCTGCGTGCCTTGGGCTATGCAGGCGGCGCCGGTGCCGTAAAACGGGCGGAAGATTTTTTAATTGAGCAAAGCAAACGGATACGTCTGTTGTGGGGGGCGGCCGGCATATCGGGCCCCCGTTGGCATTTAAACCGCTATAACGTGGGCAATTTGCCGGCGCAAAAGGCTGCTATGCAAGTGCTGGCCGGTTTGGGGCCGGACGGAAAAAAGGTGCTGGAATATTATGCCGCCCAGAACCGCGGTTTAGCCGCCTATACGCACGCCAATATAGAGCTGGCCTATTTGGGCAGCAGCAGCGTAGCGGTGCAGGAAAACCTGCAAAATTTGTATTGCAATCAGGTTTGGAATTTGAAGGCGGATGCCGATTTTGAGCTTAAAAAACAACTGGGCTATGCCTACGGGCAAGGACGCAAGCCCGCTTATGTGTATGCCGCGGCGGATGCAAAAACCTGTCGGGTCATTGTCCCCAGCCAGCCCGACCCGCGTTTAAAAAATGCCGAACTGACCCAGCGTTTAATGGGGGAAATTTTATTTATCGGCGGCGGGGAATTTTTAAATATACTGCTGCAGGCCAAACGGGTGCGTCTGGCATTGCAGGCGCTGAAAAGCAAATGGGGCCGCCAGATAGCCGGCGTTTCGGCCCACAGCACAAAAAACGCCACCAAACCGCTTTCCTTCAAACGTCCTGCCGCTTTGGCAGCCGCCGGCGAACCGACCGCCCATACCGCCCGCACGGGGCAAACTGTCCGCGCTGCTGCCGGTTATTTGGAGCAGGACAAAACGGTTTTGCTTAACAGTATGCAAGATTTAAGTCATACGGCGTCTTTGTCCAGCGGACAGCAAAACCATCTGAAATACCTGCAGGGCAAATTGACCAATCAGCCGGTTACCACATACAGTCTTAATGAAATCAAAAAAGATTTTTCCGCTCTTTCCTCTCAAAAATACAATGCCTTTACCGTCTTTGGCGACGAGATGGACAGCTATGCTTATTTAACAGACGAAATGCGCCGCAATTTTATGGTCAGAGATATCGGTTTTCCGATGGACGGCTCTGCTCCGCTTGCAAAAATAACACCCAAAACCCTGCAGGACGAGCTTTTGCAGTACGGCAAACTAAGCGACGATATTTTTGTGCGCTGGAATATGCACGGCAATTTACAAAACGAAATATGGCGTTCGTATTTAAAAAAAGATTCGTTTATGAATATGGAAGAAATCGCTTCCATTTTTCAGCAAGTTATTCAAAGCGGCTCCGCCAAAACGGTCACGTTGTATTTAGACAGCTGTTTCCCGGGGGCGGCTTTTAACGAATTTTTAAAACTGCCCGCCTCATTAAAACATAATATCAACCTCTTTGCCCCCGGCGGTTGGCGGGAATTGCGCTACAACTTGCCTTCCGGCTCCCTTTTGCAAGGTCAAACGCCGCTGGCTTATGCCAAACAAATTTGGAAACAAACGCTGTCTGTAAACAGTTTGGCCGGCAAAGCCTATGTAAACGGCAAAATTTACTCCCCGCTGGAAAGTGCCGCCAAACTGGCCCGAAGCGAAGGCCGCACACTGTATGCCGGCCAATTGCAGGGCCTGCTGGCCTTGTCGGAAGCATCCTCCAACGAACGTTTTTTTGAGATAATGGACGGTTTAAAAGATTTGGGCCTTCCCATTTTTCAGAAAGGAACGGACAAAGCCGTTCATCTGTTTTTTCCCAAGTCCAATCTGATTATTGAACATAAAGGTGCTTATCAAATTACCCTGCCCGACTATTTAGTCTATCAGGTCGGCACCGTTTTGGACGGTCTGCCTTTTTAAAAACCGGCCGTCTGTTTAAGCCTGCTGCGCGGTGTCTGTCTTTTGTGTGTATCCTGCGGAACTTTTGCTTGCGCCTCTTTTGCGGAAAAGTGCCCCTTTCGCTTGCAGTTTGCCTGCTATATTTTAGCCCGTAAAATTGCTAAAATATACCTGTATGGAGAGAAATTATTATTACGCGCGTAAAAAAAGCAAAAAGAAACAACCCAAGCAATCTTCGGTGCGCTGG
>CALUVB010000011.1 GCA_944324115.1 uncultured Elusimicrobiales bacterium | reverse complement strand
GAAAACAAATGCCTAAAATGAAAAACCATAGCGGTGCCAAAAAACGCTTCCGCGTTACCGCAAAGGGTAAATATACCCACCGCAAAGCCGGCAGAAAACATTTGCTTACGCCTGTTTCTGCTTCCCGTAAACACGACATGCGCGCTACCGGAGTTATTGAAAAGAACTCCCTTAACGGCCGCATCTTGCAGAAACAACTGCCTGTAGCCAAATAAGAGGTGAAGCAAAATGAGAATTAAATTTAGCGTTCCCAGACACGCCAGAAAGAAAAAACTTTTAAAAGCCGCCAGCGGTTATTACGGCGATAAATCCCGCCGTTTGCGCATGGCCACCCAGCAGTTGGGCAAATCGTGGGTGCATTCTTATGTGGACCGCCGCGATAAAAAGCACACCTACCGCCAGCTGTGGATTACCCGTATTAACGCCGCGGTGCGTGAAGACGGCATCAGCTACTCCAAATTCATCAACGGTTTGACCAAAGCCGGCATTACGCTTAACCGCAAGATGCTCTCTGAAATGGCGATTAAAGACCCCGTGTCTTTCAAACAGTTGGTAGATGTAGCCAAGCAGGCCCAGGCTTAATTTTTTCGTCTGCGTAAAGCCGCCCTTCGGGGCGGCTTTTTTATTGGCGGAAGAAATTTATTACAATATAAACAGGAATTTGCTGTATAAGGAGCGGCTGTGGTATGCCCCAATATTTGGCTGATATAAAAGAAAAAGAATTTTTTATTGAAGGGGAAGAAGCCCGCCATCTCACCGTGGTCGTGCGGCATGCCGAAGGAGAACAGATTACTGTTTTTGACGGCAAGGGCAGGCAGTATACGGGCCGTATAGAGCGGGTGCAAAAAAATTTTGTGCGAGGGGTCTTGTTGGCTCCGGTGCCGGTACGCAAATCGGCGTTGGAGCTGGAGCTTTGTTTTGCCCCCACGTCTCGCCAAACCTTTGAAGACGTGCTGGACAAATGTACACAGCTGGGGGTGGGTTCTTTTCAGCCGGTGTATACCCAGCGCAGTGAATATGATTTATCCAAAAAATGGGAAACGAAAGCGGCGCGCTGGCGTCAAATCATTCTTTCCGCTTGCAAACAGTGTGACCGGGGAGATGTGCCTGTTTTAAAAGAACCACTTCCTTTCCCAGTATGTGCCGCCCAAAAAGACTTCCCGTCTCTGTTGGCCTATGAAGCGGAAGATACCCGTACGTTAGCTTGGGGATTGGAAAAGCTGGCCAATCCCGCGTCTTTGCGCGTATATGTCGGCCCGGCCGGCGGTTGGGCTGATGAAGAAGTGGTGATTGCGGCCGAATATGGCATTTTGCCCGTAACTTTGGGGCCTCATATCTTGCGCGCGGAGACGGCTTGTATAGCGGCTTGTGCAAAATTGTTATGAAATTTTTCTTAAAAACATTTGGCTGTCGCGTCAATCAAGTGGAAAGCCAGGCTTTGTTGGAAGCCTGCCAGCGCGCCGGCTGGATACAGACATGGCAGGCGCAAGAGGCAGACGTGTGTCTGCTTAATACTTGCACTGTTACTCATCAAGCAGATAAAGATGTAGAAAAACTAATCCGCCAAATTCTGCGCCGCCACCCCTCAGTCCGGCTGGTGTTGACGGGGTGCTATGCCGCAGCTCATAAGCAGCATATCCAGCGGCTTTTCCCACAGGCGGAAATTGTGGGGAAATATGATTTGGGGCCGGCGCTGTTTAATACGCAGGAAGAAGTGTGTTGGACCGTGTCTGGGCATGAAGGACACAGCCGGGCGTTTGTCAAAATACAAGACGGCTGTGATTGCTTTTGTTCATATTGTATCGTTCCCTTTGCCCGCAATATTAAGCGTTCCAAGCCTGTCTCTGATGTGTTGGCGGAAGTAAAGACGCTGGCGGAGAAAGGGTTTGGCGAAATTGTATTGACGGGCATTAATATTGGCAATTATTGCTGTCCGCAGAGCAGAAAAGATTTGGCGGCGTTGTGTAAGGAGTTGGCTTTGTTGCCGGGGGAATTTCGTATCCGTTTTTCCTCTATAGAATTGCAAACGGTGACAGAGGGAATTATAGAAGCGATGGTTCTTTGGCCTCGGCGTTTTTGCAATTATCTGCATTTGCCTTTGCAAAGTGGCTGTGACGGCGTGCTCAAAGCCATGAACCGCCATTATACTTCGGCGCAATATGCCGACAAAGTGGCTTCTTTGCGCGCCCGTGTGCCGGGTATATCTGTTTTTGCAGACGTAATAGCAGGGTTTCCTACCGAAACGGAAGAAAATTTTGAAAACACCTATCGTTTTATAGAACAGCAAAAGCTGTGCGGACTGCATGTGTTTAGTTATTCTCCCCGCCCGCTGACTAAAGCCGCCTCCCTGCCGCAGCTTCCTGCGGCAGTTATTAAAGAACGGGCGGAAACCTTGCGCCGTTTGGACCACCAGCTGCGTGCTGCGTTTGCCGTCTATTTGGTAGGCACGGAGCAAGAGGTTTTTATAGAAGAACATAGTCCGCAGGGCTTGCGTGCGGTAACTTCCAATTTCCAGCAAGTGATGTTGGAAAATGCCCCCCAGGGGCTGCATGGCCTGCTGCGCGTGCGTATAGCCCGTGCTGAAGGAGCTTTGTGTTATGGAGAACCGATTGGTTAACTTTTGATAATGCGCTTACAAAATTCTTCCTATTCTCTTGGTACTTCCACCCGCAAAAAGAAGCGGATTCCCCGGCTGAAGGCTTTGCTTTTAGGCCTTTTTCTGCTTGCCTGCGGGATAGCTGTGTGGCTGGGGCTGTTTTTCTTTCCGGCAGAATGGAATCTTGTTTCCGTGGCAGCCTTGTTGCTGGGAGCGGTGTTTGTTTACTTTGCTATTCATTTTAGCGCGCGTCTGTTGTACCTGGTAGGTTGGGGTGCCAGCTGGGCGGTGCGGTTTTTTGATTATGCAGTAGTGATTGGTGTACTTCTTAAACGCGGGCAAACAGCGGCGCAATGGCAGTTTTTGGTCTTGTGGTGGGTTTTGTTTTTTGTGCTTATTTTGCTGGGGTTTTTCCCGGTTCGTATAAATAAAAAGTAGTTTTTGCGTGCCGGGTTTATGTTGGAAGCAAGAGGCTCAGTCTATGTGTCTGTGCGGGGGCTTTTTAAGTATGACTCATGTCAAACGTTTCCGTGACAGAAAATGAACAAGCGAGTCTTCATCTTTCCGCTCATATCGCTTTACGCGTGAACGCTTGACCAAAGAGATGAGAATGCTTTTTTGAGCCGCCAGGCAGCCTTGCCAAGCGTTTTTTAGCAGGGAATTTGTAGCGCAGCACGCTGTTTGGGATATTTAAAATAACCTAAATGCGTCTCAGTAAACAAATTGTTAACCAGGGCCCTTTTAGAGGGTATGCCCGCTGTAGGTTTAGAAATGCTGTATCTAGTGACTGCTTTTTGCAAACCAAACCGCCAAAGCAGGTGCAGCGCGGGCCGTTTTTAGCAATAGATTGTCCGTTTCATTTTTCAGCCAAATAACCGATAAAAATTGCTACTATATAAATAATGCTTGGGCCTAGAGCAGGTATATGATGCCGCCGGGGTCGCTTGCGTGCCCTTATTTTGGTATAATATATATACTTAATTTGTTCTTGTGTTGTATGCACTAACAAGTTAGATTCTTTTTAGGCAAGAGTTAAACAAAATGGTAGCCCAAAAAAATCTTTGCGTGCTCATCTTGGCCGCCGGTAAAGGCACCCGGATGAAGTCCTCCCTTCCTAAACCGCTGCACCGTGTGTGCGGCCTTCCCATGATTGCGCATAGTCTGCGCGCGGCCCAGAGTTTAAACCCGGGTGCTATTTGCGTAGTGGTTGGGCATGAAGCCCCCTGCGTGATGGAAGAAATTAAACAAAATTTAGCTGATTGGCGCGTTACGGCCCCTATCGTTTTTGCCGAACAAAAAGAATTAAACGGCTCTGCGGGGGCGGTGCGTGCGGCGCTGCCGCTGTTTGATAAATTCCAGGCTGTAATGGTCTTGAACGGCGATGCACCGATGATTCGCCCGGAAACGTTGCAGAAAATGTATGGAGCATTTGAGTCCAACGCCGCCGGCGCTTTAGTGTTGGGGATTACCGTGCCCGACCCGAAAGGATATGGGCGCATTGTGCGAGCTTCTGACGGCGGATTTGAACGCATTGTGGAAGAATCCGAAACAAACAGCCATACCGCTTTAATTAACGAAGTCAACGGCGGTATGTATGTGTTTAATGCTAAGGCTCTAGTGTCTGCGTTGGCACTGCTTAAACCGCAAGGTCCTAAAAAAGAATATTATTTGACCGATACGTTGTCGGCTATTAAAGATTTCCAAGACCGGGTGTTGGTTTTCAATTCGCCGGATTATGAACAAGCCTTGGGTGTAAACAGCCAAGCGGATTTGGCGACGGCGGAGGCTTTGCTGCGGGCCCGCATCGCCAAGAAACTGATGGATAAAGGGGTGCGTTTGGTGCGCCCCAATGAAGTGTATATTGATGAAGATGTGGAAGTGGGCGCCGATACGATTATCTGCCCGGGCTGCTATCTTAAAGGGAAAACGGTCATTGGCAAAAACTGCCGTTTAGATGGAACGGTGTTTATTACTGATTCCGTTGTGGGGGATAATGTCTTTATCAAATTAGGCACTTATATTGAAAACAGCATCATAGAAAATGACTGTGAAGTGGGTCCCTATGCCCATCTGCGGCCGAACACAACGCTGAAGACAAAGGCCAAAGTGGGCAATTTCTGCGAGATTAAGAACTCCGTCATTGGGGAAGGGTCCAAGGTGAATCACTTGACTTATATTGGTGATACGGATATGGGCAAAGGGGTGAATATCGGCGCAGGTACAATTACCTGCAATTATGACGGAGAGAAGAAACACCGTACCGTCATTGGGGACCATTGTTTCGTAGGATCAAATGTAAATTTTGTTGCACCCGTAGAAATTAAGCCGTACAGCAAAATCGGCGCGGGCTCTACAATTACCAAAGAAGTCCCGGAAGGCTCTTTGGCCGTTGCGCGTGCGCGTCAGGTTGTTCTGGAAAATAAAGGTGTCAAAAAACATGACTAAAAGCGTACACGGAGACTTGCGTATATTCTCCGGCAATTCAAACCTCCCCTTGGCCCAAAAAATTGCGGGTCATTTGAATATGGATTTGGGCAAAATCCGCGTGGAACGTTTCGCTGACGGCGAAATTGATGTCCAGATTCTGGAATCGGTCCGCGCACATGACTGTTATTTAATTCAGAGCACCTGCCCGCCCGTCAACGAAAATTTGATGGAATTATTGATTATGGTTGACGCGTTTAAGCGCGCTAGCGCCGGAAAGATTACGGTGGTAATCCCATATTTTGGCTATGCCCGGGCGGACCGAAAGGCCGCGGCTCGTGTACCTATTACCGCCAAATTGACCAGCAATTTGATTACCAAAGCCGGCGCAGACCGCATTATGACGTTGGATTTGCATGCTGGGCAAATACAGGGATTTTTTGATATTCCGGTGGATCATTTGCGTGCGCGCAGCGTGTTCTTGGATTATTTTAAAGATTTTGACCGCAAAGACCTCGTTGTTATCTCGCCTGACGTAGGCGGCGTGGAGCGCGCCCGCAAATTTGCCGCGCGTATGGACGCGGGGTTGGTCATTATAGATAAACGCCGTCCTAAGCCCAATGAGGCGGTGGTTTACAATGTCATCGGAGATGTAAAAGATAAAGTAGCCATTATTTTTGATGATATTGTGGATACGGCAGGCACGTTAACTACGGTGGCTGCCAAAATTAAGGAGCAGGGCGCGCGTGAAGTATATGCCGCATGCTCTCATGGGCTTTTGTCCCGCAATGCGGTGGACAAAGTAAATAAATCTGCTATCAAAAAACTAATCATTACAGATTCTCTGCCTATACGGGATTTGGGGCCGAAGACGGAAGTGCTGTCGGTTTCTTATATTCTGGCAGATGCGATTAAGCGCAACCATGACGGGCGCTCAATCAGTGATATGTTTAATTAGTTTTTTATAAATTAAGGAGTGAAAGTAACATGGAAGAAATGAATATCACCGCCACCGTCAGAACCGGTGAAGGTGTCAAAGGGGCCCTAAGCAAAATCCGGGCCGAAAAGAAAGTGCCGGCTGTGATTTACGGCGGGCATAAAGACCCCGTGAGCATCACGGTCAGCCTCAAAGATTTGGAAAAAATCGTCAAGGCCGGCAAAAACACCATCGTGGAAATTAATTTGCCCGAAGGCAAAGAACAAGCCTTGGTCAAAGAAATCCAGTATCATGTAGTGACGGATTTGCCCATTCACGCTGATTTTCAGCGTGTTTCCTTGAAGGATAAAATGGACGTGGTTGTACCGGTGAAACTGGTGGGGCAATCCCCCGATGAAAAAGCCTACGGCGCCATGGTGGAACACATTTTGCGCGAATTGGAAGTGCGCGCCTTGGTCAGCAAAATTCCGCATGAAATTGAAGTGGATATGACGCCGATGACCATCAATACCGGTATCGTAGCCGGCGACATTAAACTGCCCGAAGGCGTGGAACTGTTGACTGATCCGCAGGCGCCTGTGGTGCACTTGACTATCTTGAAGGAAGAAGAAACCCCGGCCCCGGCGGCTGCTGCCCCGGCTGAACCGGAAAGCTCTTCCACCAAAGGTAAGAAAGACGAAGACGGCAATCTGACCAAGAATGCCGCCCCCGCCGATAAAAAATAAAGCGGGTTAAGTCGCCTTGGAAAACTTTCTCATTGCCGGGCTGGGTAATCCGGGAGCGCAGTATCAGCAAACACGGCATAATGCCGGGTTCATGGTGCTGGACTCTTATGCCGCTGCACAAGGGGCGGATTTCCAGCCCTGGCAGAAATTGGGAGAGTATGCCAAAATATCGGTAGCCGGAAAAACTGTTTTTTTGGCTAAACCGATGACCTATATGAACTTGTCGGGCCAGATGGTGTGCCATCTGGCCCGCTTCTATAAAATTCCCGCCTCTCATTGGCTCATTTGTTTTGATGACATGTCCTTAAATTTAGGAGAGATCCGGCTGCGTGCACAAGGCTCTGCCGGCGGTCAAAAAGGCATGAAAAACATCATTGAACTTTCCGGAACGGACAAAATTGCCCGGCTGCGGGTAGGCATCGGTCCTAAGCCGGAATTTCTTAACGCGGCGGACTTTGTGCTTTCCCGTTTTTCTAACGACCAGCTGCCTTTGCTGCAAACAGCTGTAGCAAAAGCCGCAGACGCGTTGGATATTTTTCTAAAAAATGGCTTGGAAAAAGCCATGAATCTCTTTAACTAGCTACGTATTTGTTTTTGCTGTTGGAAAATATTTTACCCGGACTGTCATTCCAAGAAGAGCTTGACTCATTTTTTTTTTTTGATAAATTTTGCTTATGAACAAAATTTATCAAAAAAACATCTCCAAGGAGAAAACCCCCGCAGTATGCCGTCTAGGCGGCTTTACGCTCATAGAACTTTTGGTGGTGGTGTTAATTGTTGGCATTTTGGCGGCGGTGGCGCTGCCGCAATATCAAAGGGCGGTACAAAAATCTCGTTTTGTGCAACTTATGGCTGCGGCAAAAAGTCTGTATGATGCCCAACAAAGATATTTTATGGCCAATGGTACATATAGCAACAAAATGGAAAATCTGGATATTTCTTTCAGTAATTTGTCAGATGATGTGATGCAAAAGATTACTTTCAATTTTGGCAGTTGTTGGCTTAATTATGATTCTGAAGACTCTCCCGCCCGCATAGGCTGTTCTATGCCGTCTCCCAGAATATTTTATGCTTATCTCCTTGCTGACGGGGGAAGATATTGCTGCGCCTATTCGGAAGATAATTATGCCGGGGAATGGCTATGTAAAAGTGTGATGAATAATTCAACCCCGACCCCCAACGGAGGGGACAGCTACCGCTGCTATCGCGCGAAATAATAATATTTTCTCTCTTAGCCATGGGGATTTTTGACTGTGTCGTAAAAATGTTTGGAAACATACAACAGCCAGGCTCTAAGCATGTAAGATAATTTGTAGAAAAACCCGCCAAAAGGCGGGTTTCGTTTTTAGGCCAGCAAGAAACTAGAGCGGTTTATTGATTTTTACATACCACAGGTATTCTGTATTTCCATGCGTGCCTTTAATCGGGCTTTCCATTAAATCCAAAGATTGTCCCCCATACTTTTCTTTTAAATTTTCCTCAAAAAACCCTTGTACCAAACGGATTGCCTCTAGACGGTTTTCTTCGGTTTTCACAATACCATGCGGCACTTGTTTGGGGGTCAGCTCAAACTGCGGTTTAATTAAAAAGACAATTTCCGCCTGAGGTGCCATAACTTGAAAGAGCGGTTCCATAATCATCTTTAAAGAAATAAAAGACACGTCTACCGCGGCGAATTGAGGCGCATGTTCAAACAAATCCGCCGTCATATAGCGGGCATTAGTCTGCGGCTTGAAATGAAAATTTTTATAGCGCAGCATTTCGCTGGCCAGCTGGCCTTTCCCTACATCTACGCCATATACTTCGCTGGCGCCGGCTTGAATCATACAGTCGCTGAATCCGCCGGTGGCCACCCCAATATCTACACAAACTTTTCCTTCTACAGAAATATTCCATGCTTTAAGAGCGCCGGCCAATTTTAGACCGCCGCGCGATACATACGGGCAGGATTTTTCTTTTAGTGTAATGACGTCTTGCGGCAGTATGGTGCGGTCGGCGCGGGTCTCCGTTTGTCCGTTTACCAGCACTTCCCCTGCCATAATAGAAGCCTGTGCGCGGGTGCGGCTTGGAAAAAAGCCTTGTTCCACCAGCACCATATCCAGGCGCAGTTTCTTATTGGGCATCTGCGGGTTCCTCTTCCGCAGCCGCAGTGGCTGTCTCTTCGGTGCTTTCGGCGCAATCAAAAGGCTCGGTCAATAATTGTGCGCCCTTTTTTTTCAGTTCGGTTACGGTGAATTTTACTTCCTGCAGCTTTTGAGCCAAGTCTTTAGACAGGACAACTCCTTCTTCAAACAGCTTGACCGATGCATCTAAGTCCGTTTGTTCTTCTTCCAGCTTGGCCACAATTTCTTCCAGTCTGTTTAATTGGGTTTCAAAACTTTTTTTCATTTGACCTCCGCATGTATCATACCGTCTTTTACTTGTATATAAATGGTCTCTTTTTCTTTAGTTTGGGCCACGCGGGAAATAATTTGTCCTTCCGCGTTGCGGGTAATGCTGTAGCCGCGGCCTAATACGGCAAAGGGACTTAATGCCATTAGTTTTTGGCTTAACAGCTCCAGCCGCGTTTCGTGGCGCTGCAGCTGTTTTGACCACGCGTCTTCTAAACGCAAAGACAAGTCATCTACTTGTTGTTCTTTTTCTTGTATTAATAATTCGGGATATTTAAAGATACGGCTGTTTAATACCAGTTTCAGCCGGGCTTGTGCCCGTTCATAGAACAGGCTGACTGCTTGGAATAATCGTTTTTGAAGCTGTTGAATATGTGCCGCTATGCCTTCTGCATTCTGCACCACCAGTTCAGCTGCGGCGGAAGGGGTAGGGGCGCGCAAGTCCGCCACAAAGTCTGCTATGGTAAAATCTATTTCATGCCCCACGCAGGAAATTACCGGGATTTGGCTCTCATAAATAGCGCGGGCTACAGGTTCCTCATTAAATGCCCACAAATCTTCCATGCTTCCTCCGCCGCGCCCAACCAGCAACACGTCAGGCGCCGGTTTGAGGCGGTTTAGATCGGCTATAGCTTGGGCAATTTGTCCGGCGGCTTCTTCCCCCTGTACTAAGGCCGGAGCTAATACTACTTCCAAATTGGGGCTTCTGCGGCGCAGTACGGACAAAATATCCCGTATGGCTGCCCCGGTGGGGGAGGTGACTACGCCAATACGCCGGGGAAACGCCGTAATAGGGCGTTTGTGTTCTTTGGCAAAGAGGCCTTCTGCTTCCAGTTTTTTCTTTAATTTTTCAAATTCTAAAAACAGATTACCTTTATGCAGCGCTTCTACGCTTTTGACGGAAATCTGGTATTTGCCCTGTTTGGCATAGCAGGTTAAATCTCCAAATACGCGTACCTGCATGCCTTCCTGTAAATCCAGTCCATGGGTGCGGGCGGCCCATTTGAACATAACGGCTGCCAACAAAGCATTTCGGTCTTTCAGATTAAAATATAAATGGCCGTTGGCCGATTCCCGCAGCTGGCCTACCTCTCCTTCCACAAATACACCGCGGAATACGCCCTCCATCATTTGTTTGATGGCCAGCGTAATCGCAGTAACAGTGAAAACTTGTCCTCTGAAGGGGGCTTCCGGTTCCATAATCTCCTCGGCGTATTTTATTTATTGTTTTTGGAGCCGGCAGGAGCGGGGGGTAATTCTCCGCGGGTTCTTTTCCAACGTTCCACCAAGGGGGCTTCTTTACCTTGTTGCGTGGGGTGAAAAAATTGCACCGGATCCGGCATATACTGCTGTTTGACATAATGGTTGGGAAAATCGTGCGCGTATTTATATCCCACATTTTTCATGCCGGAGCGCAAATGATCCGGCACACGGCGCAGTTTCCCCTCGCGCACTTCTTTGAGGGCGGAGTCTATGGCTAAATAAGCGGAATTGCTTTTGGGGGCGCACGCCACATAAATGGCGGCATGGGCCAGCGGGATACGCACTTCCGGCATACCCAATACTTCGGCCGCTTTAAAGGCAGCTTGTGCAATCATTAAAGCGGCAGGCTCCGCCAAGCCCACATCTTCGCTGGCGCATATTAGAATACGCCGCGCAATAAAACGGGGGTCCTCCCCGCTTTCAAGCATACGCGCCAACCAGTAAACCGCAGCATCAGGGTCTGAGCCGCGCATAGATTTAATAAAGGCAGAGATAATGTCATAATGTTCATCGCCTTTTTTGTCGTAATTGAGGTGGCGTTTTTGAATGCATTCCTGGGCGGTATTTATATTGACTGGCTTGAGGCCGTGTTCGTCTGGCTCGGTGGTCAGAGAGGCTATTTCCAATGCGTTTAACATTTTGCGCCCGTCGCCGTTGGCTTGGGTAATAAAATAGCGGGCGGCATCTTCCGTCAGAGCCACCTGTTCTTTTTTTGCGGCGCGGTCTAATATTTTGCGCAAATCTTCGTCAGCCAATGGCTTGAATTCAAAAACAGAAAAGCGCGACAGCAACGCGTTATTAATATAGAAATAGGGATTCTCCGTGGTGATGCCGATTAAGATAATATCTCCGCGTTCTACACTGGGCAGCAGCACGTCTTGCTGGGTTTTGTTGAAATGGTGTATTTCATCTAAAATAACCAGTGTGCGGCGTTGTTCAAAAGTGGGCGTGCGGGCGCGCTCTTTGGCTTCTGTGAGCACTTTTTTCAAGTCCGCCACGCCGGCCGCGGCGGCATTCAGCTCCACCACATGCGCTTGGGTGCGGCTGGCTACATAGCGTGCCGTGGCGGTTTTCCCGCAGCCCGGTGGACCGAAGAATACGGCGGATTTCAATGTGTCCGTTTCCAACAGGCGGCGCAGCATTTTGCCCGGCCCCAGCAGATGGGGCTGGCCGGCGAAATCTTCTATCTTTTTAGGTGCTTGGCGTGCAGCCAGCGGCATAAAATCGTCTTGCATACATCTCCTGCCGAAAACTTATTTATTAGGCGCCTGCAGCGCTTTTTGCAATTTGGCTATCAGCTGGTCGGCGCGGGTGTTCTCTTCTTTTTGTTTGCCCCCTTCGTTTAATTCTTTTAAATACGCTTGGGCGGCAAATTCCAATGCGGCGACCAAAGCCTGCTTCAACGTGTCAATAATATCTTCTTCGTTTTGCAGCCGAAGCATTTCTTTTTCTACTCGGGTAGCCAAATCCGCCAGTTCCACATAGCCCAGCTCTTTGCTGTCTATATCTATAGGAATGCCTTTAATTTCTACGGTAACAATATTTTTAGGCATAAGAGTTTACCAGGAATCCTCTTTTTGGTTTTGCGCGCGGGCTATTTCTTTGTCCACGCGCGCTTCCAATTTTCTCAAAACGCTGACCGTATTTTTTTTCCATTCGCGTAAAGATTTGAGTTCGCTTTCGTTTTGTTTGAAGCGCTGGAGCTGCTCCTCCTGCTGGCGGATTTTATGACGCAAAAGAGCCGCTTGCTCCTCTTGGTGTTGGAGACGGGAAATGGCTTGTGATACCAACAATTCCAACTGCTTCAGTTTCTCTTGCATCGTTTTCTCTAGCGCAATTCAGCCCCGGCTTGTGTACGCAACTTCTCCAGCAAGGTGTTAAACGCAGCCTCCGTTTCCGTATCTTTTAGGGTGCGGTCCGGAGCGGAGAAAGCCAGCGTAAACGTTACGCTCTTTTTGCCTGCGGGTAGGCGGTCTCCTTCATAGAGGTCTATCAAATCAAAATGTACGCTTACCGGCAAAGCCGTCTGGCGCACTATTTCCGCCAGCCGGGCGTAAGGAACGTCTTTGTCTACTAATACTGACAAATCCCGTAAAGACGGCGGAAAAGTCGGTGCAGGTTTGGCAGGTTTAAACTGCTGTGCGGAGAAATTTTTCTCCAGCGGTTTGACGGCAAATTCAAACGCCCATACTTCGCTTTCTTTGACGCCGCAGTGTTTGAGTGTCAGCGGGTGTATAGCGCCAAAAAGGCCTGCTTTTTTGCCGTTTACTATAATGTCCATGCAGATTTTAGGGTGCATATAGACGGGCGTTTCTTTGGCGGGGATAAAAGACACGCCTTCAAAAGACCCCAGCACAGCCTGCAGTATGCCTTTTAAGAAATAAAAATCCGGCTTGTCTCCGTTGCCTTTAAAGAACGGCACAGACACTCTCTGCCCGCACTGCACGCCGGAAATGGTGTATGTTTCAGCGGGAAAGCCTTTAATTAAGCTAAACGTGCGGGTGGCTTCAAAGAAAGCCAAATCATGATTGCCTCGGCTTTGATTGAATGCGATATTTTTGAGTAAAGAGGGCAATAAGGTGGGGCGCAAATAGTCCCAGCCTTTGGCCATGGCATTTTTTATTTTCACCGCATTTTTGGTGGAAAAGCCAAAAGCTTGAAGTTCTTTCTCTCCTAAAAAGTCAATATTTTTACATTCATAAAATCCCAGCCCGGCCAGTCTATCTCCCAGAATTTCCAACAAGTCCACTCCTTTGGGATTTTCGGTAAATCCGACAAACGCGCGCGATTGCCCGGCCGGTATGCAATCAAATCCGGCAAAACGGGCCGCTTCTTCTGCCAAATCCCAGCGGTGGTTTAAATCGCGCCGGTGTGTAGGCGCTTGGAAAGACCATACGTCTCCCGAAGCATCAAAGTGCAAAGCCAGCCGGGAAAAAATATCTTTTAATTTTTCTTCTTCAATTCCCGTGCCCAGAATGCCGTTAATTTGCGCCGGAGTGAACGAGACCACTGGGTTTTCATATGGCTGCGGGTACACGTCACTGATTTGGCTGGGCGTACCGCCGCAGGCGGCTACAAACAGCTCGGTGGCTCGTTTTAAAGCCAGCTGCGTCATGCCGATATCAGCCCCGCGTTCAAAGCGTTGGGAAGAATCCGAAGACACCCCGTATTTTTTAGAAGTTTTATTAATGGTGGGGGCGTCAAAATAGGCCGATTCAATAAAAATATCAGTCGTATTTTCTTTAATGCCGGAGTTCTGCCCGCCCATAATACCGGCCAGGGCGGTGGCCTTGTGTTCGTCTCCAATCATGAGCGCATGTTCATCTAACGTCAGTTCGCGGCCGTCTAAAAGGATAAATTTCTCTCCTTTTTCAGCCCAACGCACGACCACCGTATCTCCGTCAATTTCGTTTCGGTCAAAAGCGTGCAGCGGTTGTCCCAGCTCAAACATGACATAGTTGGTTACGTCTACCAGCGCATTTTTGGGATTAAGCCCCATGGCGCTGAGTCTTTCTTTAATAAAATCCGGCGACTCGGCATTTTTTACTCCGCGTATTAAGCGGGAGGTATAGCGCTGGCAGCCCTGCGGAGCGCGTATGTCCACCTGCAGACTTTCGCCTTCGCCGGCAAACTCTTGGGGCTTTGGCATTTTGACGGGTTTATTAAGCAGTACTGCCAGTTCCCGCGCCACTCCTAAATGGGACAGCAGGTCCGGGCGGTTGGAAGTAATTTCCAAATCAAACAACGCGTCAGCTTTTCCATACAGTGTCCGTACATCGGTGCCAAGCGGAATATTGTCGTCTAATACCAAAATGCCGCGGGCGCGGGTGTTGCTTAACCCCAGCTCATCGGAAGAACAAATCATTCCTTCGCTGACGACGCCGCGTATCTTGGCTGGCGTGAGTACCACCTTGCCCAGCCGCGCCCCCACATGGGCCAGCGGTACTTTTTGGCCTACTGCCACATTCGGCGCGCCGCAGACGACGCGCTGGCTTTTGCCGCCGCCCAAGTCCAAATCCACCAAGTGCAGGTGGTCGGAGTTTGGGTGGTTTTCTATATGGGTAATTTGCGCCACGGTGACGCCCTCAAAGTCCGCTCCTTTCTTTTCCACAGAGGCGACTTCTATACCCAATTCGGTAAATTTTTGCGCCAGTTCTTCCGGCGTTAAATCTATATCAATAAAATCTTGCAGCCAACTTTGTAATATCTTCATAGTCTGTCCTTAAAACTGGTTTAAAATGCGCAGGTCGTTTTCATAAAACGTGCGGATATCGTTGATGTCCATCATCATCATAGCCAGGCGTTCTACGCCCATGCCAAAAGCGTAGCCGCTGTAGATTTCCGGGTCAATGCCGCAGTTTTTAAGCACATGCGGGTTAACCACGCCGGAGCCAAGCATTTCTATCCAGCCGGTGCCTTTGCAAATGGGGCAGCCTTTTCCTTCGCAGAATACACATTTTACGTCTACTTCTGCGCTGGGTTCGGTGAATGGAAAGAAAGAAGGTCGGAAGCGGATTTCTGTTTTGTCTCCCAGTAAGCCTTTCATAAAGGCCGTCAAGTCCCGTTTTAAATCCGCCATGCTGACATTTTTGTCCACATACAGTCCTTCAATTTGATGGAATACGGGGCTGTGGGTGGCGTCTAAGCTGTCGTTGCGAAATACGCGGCCCGGAGCCATAATGCGTATGGGGGGTTTATGTTTTTCCATGAAACGGCTTTGTACATTGGAGGTATGTGTGCGCAACACCAAAGAAAGCGGGGAGCCTGTCTCGGCAAAAAAGGTGTCTTGGGCGTCGCGCGCCGGGTGGTGTTTAGGAATATTAAGCATATCAAAATTGTGTTTTTCGTCTTCCACCCACGGGCCTTCAGCCCATGTGAATCCCAATTTGGACAAGATGTCCGTCATGCGTTTTTGCGCGATAGAAAGCGGGTGCCGTTTTCCCATGGCGGCCGGGCGGGCGGGCAGCGTCAAATCCAGGTCTACCCGGTTCAATTCTTCGTTTAAAGCTTGGGCAGAGAGCGCGGCTGTTTTTTCTTCTAAAGCTTGGGTCAGCGCGGCTTTTAATGCGTTGCCCAGCGGGCCGGCTTCTTTCTTTTCTTCTATGGAAAAATCTTTCAGATTTTTCAAAAGTTCAGTCAGCGCGCCTTTGCGCCCCAACGAGGCTACGCGCAGTTCTTCTACGGCGTTTAAATCCGCCGCGGAAGCGATTTTATCAGTGTATTCGCGCTCAATTTGGGCGCAAAGTTCTTTAAATTGTTGTAGATTCATAGATATGTATATTTTACTTTATTATTAGGGGATTGGCGGAAAATATAAGACTATTTATGAGATTTTTTGGCGCAGGGGCTTCCCCAATCCGGCTAAGAGAAGATAGGCGCGGACAGAGAACTTCTGCGCGGGAGCTTTGTGCTGGGCGCGGCGGCGGGGGCATGCTCCTCTGCATTTAGAGCGGGAGAAAAAAAGCCCCGCTGTTTGGCGGGGTGTAAAACAGCATGTGCATGCAATCGGTACGCTTCTTAAAGCACCGACAAATATTTCTCCAGCTCATAGCTGGAAACATGCGTACGGTATTGGTCCCATTCTATATCTTTATTGGCGATGAATTTTTCAAAGGTATGTTCGCCTAAGATTTTCTTCACCAATTCCGAATGGCGTGTTTCATTGACGGCTTCATATAAATAGGCCGGCAACGTGTCAATGCCGCGGCGGCAGCGTTCTTGCTCCGTCATATGGAAAATGTTTTCTTCCGTCATTGCCGGCGCGGGCAGTTCTTTCTCTATGCCGTCTAATCCGGCCCCTAACATAACTGCAAATGCCAAATAGGGATTGCAGGCCGGGTCCGGGAAACGGCATTCAATACGGGTGGCATTTGGTTTGCCTTCTTTGGCTTGTGGAATACGCACTAAAGCGCTGCGGTTTTTGCGGCCCCAGGCAATATATGAAGGAGCTTCATATCCCGGAACTAGTCGTTTGTAGGAATTGACCCACTGATTCGTAACGGCGCAAATTTCTTTGACGTGGGCTAAAATACCCGCTATATAGTGCCGCGCCGTAGCGGAAAGGAAGAGCGGGTCTTGAGCGTCAAAAAATTTATTTTCGCCTTTATGGAAAAGCGACTGGTGTACATGCATGCCGCTGCCGTTAATGCCGGCCAGCGGCTTGGGCATAAACGTGGCGTATACGCCGTTGGCTGCGGCAATTTGTTTAACTACGGTTTTATAGGTGATGACCTGGTCGGCCATTTTCATCGCTTCGTCGTAGCGCAAATCAATTTCATGTTGGGAAGGGGCCACTTCATGGTGGGAATACTCCACATGAATGCCCAATTTTTCCAACATCAGCATGGTCTGGCGGCGCACCGCATAAGAGGAGTCCAGCGGAATAGTGTCAAAATAACCGCCAAAGTCCAGCGTTTCGGGGTGTTTGTTGTCTTTGAAATAAAAATATTCCAGTTCAGGCCCCACCATAAATGCGTCAAATCCGGCTTTGCGCATAGCCGCTAAATTCTTTTTCAGAATGTAGCGCGGGTCCCCTTCAAATTGTTCTCCTTCGGTATTTTTTATATCGCAGAAAAATCGGGCAATGGGTGCGCCGGTCAGCTCCGGCGGAAACATTTGGAAAGTGTCCAAATCCGGCAGTGCCACCAAGTCGGATTCATAGATACGGGCGAACCCTTCTACGGAAGATCCGTCAAAGCCCATGCCTTCGTTCATTGCATATTCAAATTCGCGGTGAGAAAGAGAGAGTGATTTTAAATTGCCCAGAATATCCACAAACCATAATTTGATAATTTGAATGCCGTTTTTTTGGGTCAATTCCAAAATTTGTTTTATTTTTTGTTTTTCTTCTGCGTTTCTTCTTATCATAAAGCCTCGGAGATGTTGGTGTCGTTGAAAGGGTATGGCAATAAAACTCTATTATATAAAAATCCCAGCCCGCACTTGACGAGGCGGTCTACGCGTCACCAAGCGCGGGCTGTGCGGCAAAAACGATTTAGAGCGTCATGGCTTGTTTTACTTCTGCACCCATTGCCGTGGGTGAGCCGGAAGCATCTACACAGACCAGGGTGGTTTTCCCTTTAGTGCAGAGGCGGCCGTTTTGATTGGTGATAATATTCTCAAATACGATTTTGATGTCGGAAATTTCCAGCACTTTTGTGCTTACGTCTATAACGTCTGCATAACGTACCGGGAATTTGTATTCTACTTCTTGGCGGGCCACTACGAAATAGAGGCCTCTTTGCATTAAAGCCGGCACGGAGAACCCTTTTTCTGCCATGTAGAGGGTGCGGGCTTCTTCAAAGAATTTCAAATAATTGGCATAATAGACTACGTTGCCGCAGTCCGTATCGTGATAAAAAATGGTTTTTTTCATAGTTATTCCCCAATAATTTTAATTAAAATGCGTTTGTTTCTTTGCCCGTCAAATTCGCCATAAAAAATGGTTTCCCAAGGGCCAAAGTCCAACTGTCCGTTTGTTATCGCCACCACTACTTCACGCCCCAGCAAGGTGCGTTTTAAATGGGCGTCGCCGTTGTCCTCTCCGGTCAAATTGTGTTGGTATTTGTCTATGCCGTAGGGGGCCAATTTCTCCGTCCATTTAAGGAAATCCGCATGCAGGCCGGCTTCATTATCATTGATAAAAACGGAGGAAGTAATGTGCATGGAATTGACCAAACACATCCCTTCCCGTATGCCGCTTTTTTGCACAGCGCGTTCCACTTGCGGCGTGATATTGACGATATCATAGCGGCTGTCTGTGCAAAGGGTCAGATATTCAGTATACGCTTTCATAATTAAAATATAGCAAATCCAACGCCCGCAGCCCAAACAGCCGGCTTCCGGGTGGACTGGGCCGGGCGTTTGCGTTGGCGGGAAAATCGTGAGGAAACGGGGCCGAAAACAAATGATATGGCAGACAACCCCTATGAGATGGCTTGAAAAAAGTGCGGCTGAGAATCCTTAAGAAAACAGAGGAGTCCCCTTGCGCGCAGACAGAATTTATTTGTTACAATATCGGTATGGATAAAGAGAGATTAATGGCGCTGTTGCGCAATCCGAAAAAATTTCGCAAAAATGCCGCCCAATCTGCCGGCACGCAATCTGCTCCGCGTACGGAAAAAAAACCGGACCGTATGTTGCTGGGAGTGCTGGGGGTGGTGTTTGCTTTATTGATAGTCTCTCTATTGGTTGTTTTTTCCGCCAGCAAACGGGCTGACAATATTTCTTCAGCATTGGATCCCAGCGTATTGCAGGGGCTGGTGGTTGATGCTACGTTTAATCCTAATTCCGGCCGCCGCTATATACAAATTTCAGAGGGCCAAGACCGCAATGTAAACGTGGTGGAACTGGGCAGCACATTGCCGGTGATCAGCCGCTATAATTACCGTGCGCTTACGCCGCGCAGTTATATGATTATCGGGCAGGCGCCTTTTGCGTTAACAATTAATGTTTCTTCTAATTTGGAAGATCCGGATTTGCTTCGTTATTTATTCAATCAAGACACCACGGCAAAAGCGTTTTTGGAGCGTGCAGACGTAGCACCCCTGTTGGCAGAGCCGAAAGCTTTGGCCCAATTGGCGGCCGATCAAGAGAAATTGCAGGCGTTTTTTGCTGATGAAACAGTACAGCAGGTGTTGGCTTCTCCCCAGTTGGTAAGTGCGCTGGCGGGCAGCCGGCTGTTTGCGTATTTGTTGATTAGTCCGGCCGTAAAATATTATCGGGATCACCCGGCGGAAGCGGCCAAGCTGATCAATTCCAGCCCGGCTTTAGCCGCTTTAAAACAAAATCCCCATGTGCGGCAGGCTGTGCAAGAAAATGCTTACTTGAAAAATATAGCTGCTACACTTTTGAAATAAAATTTGCTATAATTTTCTTACGGCAAAGATTTTGCGGGCGTGGTTCAATGGTAGAACACGACCTTGCCAAGGTTGAGACGAGGGTTCGATTCCCTTCGCCCGCTCCATTTAGACCCCGGAACACGGTTCCGGGGTTTTTTATATAGAAAGTTTCAGGCGGCGCCCAAATGGATATGTATTGCTTACAACTCCCCGCGTTTGGGCGTGCGGGGCGTTTGTATTTGAGTATTCAAACGGGCCGGGCTGCTGATGGGGTGGAAGTGCTTCCCCTGGGGCGGATTCTAGGCAAAGCTAAAGGCTTGGGCGGGGAACAGCGCGTTCTTTTTATTACAGCGTCATGTTAAACGAGACGGCCTGTGTGCGCCAGACAGAAAAATACAATAGGCGGTATGTTTGCCTCTCAATACGGCGCACGACGCAGAAATTAGTTGAAAAATTTGATGGAATTGGGCAGGATTACGTCTTCCATGGCGCTTAATGCGTAAGAATCTGTCATGCCGGCAATATAGTCGGTAATAATTTGATCGCGCAGGGCGGGGTTGTTATGGTAGGCTTTTGTCATGGATACCATATAATTGGCAAAGTTGGTGGCAGTCTGTTTGCCTTCTTTTTCGTAGGCGCCGGCGTCAAACTGATAGCGGTTAAAAATAGTGCGGAAGTACTCAAACAAATCGGCGATACATTTATCTATAGTCAGTTTGCGTTGGCGCATTTGTTCATTGTGGTAGATGCTCTCATAATTAAATTTCTTTAGTTCGGACACGATGGCGGTTTTTTCCGGAGAAAAACCAATATAATCTTTGTCCTTGGAATGATTAATTAAATCCAAGGTCAGCGTATTGATGATTTCTCCGTTGGAAGTGCCTATTTCTTTTTGTACAATCAGCGGAATGTCTTCTTTTGTAATTAACCCCGCTTTGACGGCGTCTTCTATATCCCGCCCCAAATAGGCGATTTTGTCGGCCACCCGTACAATGCAGCCTTCATAGGTGGTGGGCAGGCAGCGGCGGCTTTGTATCGCATCTAAATCATTCGGCGTTTGTGTTGGGCGCAGCTGGGTGGTGGCAAAGTCTTCTCCACAATGGCATAAAATGCCGTCTTTTACAGCATAGGTTAAATTCAGTCCTTCCCCATAATTGGCCAAATACTCTACTACGCGGTAACTGTTCACTTCGTGAAGAAAAGGAGTCGGCGCATTGCAAGCGGCCAGTGCCCGTTCTCCCTCGTGTCCAAAAGGAGCGTGTCCGATGTCATGCCCAAGGCCGATGGCGTAGGCTAAATCTTGGTCTAAGGCCCAGTTTCTGCTTTGATTTAACCCGCGGCAAATAGCGGCGGCAATTGTGGCTACATGCAATACATGTTCTATACGGGTGCAAATGTGGTCATTGTCCGGAGCAAAGAATACTTGCGTTTTATGTTTTAAACGGCGAAAAGGCAAAGAATGGATTATTTTTGTTTGATCTCGAAAATATTCTCCGCGCACATCAGCGGCTTGTTTGCGGGTGCGTTTGTAGTAGATTTCATTATCCAGCGGGTTTCTGTTCATTAATTTATGATACCATAATATAAAGGAGCTTCCCAGCGTACATAGAATTTTATGAACAAAAATACGGCGGTTTATCAAGGGACTTTTGATCCTTTTACAAATGGTCACTTGGCGGTCTTGAAAGATGCCCGTGCCTTGTTTTCTGAGATAATTGTATTGCTGTTGGTTAATCCGAATAAAAGCCCTTTGTTTTCTCAGGCACAACGTATGCAGCTGGTCCGGGCGGCCGTACAGGAGGCCGGTTTAGATGCAATCCGCGTCGTCTGCTATGAAGGTCTGTTGGCGGAATATATGCGGGCGCAGGGGCTGAGCTGTTGCGTGCGTGGCATTCGCAACGGGCGCGATGCGGAGTTTGAGCTGGAAAATCACCGCTTGAGCCAGACTTTTTATCCTTCTTTGCAGACATGGCTGCTTCCCAGTCGGCCTGAATATCAAGATATTAGTTCTTCTGCGGTCAAAGCTGCCTGCGCGGCGGGGCGGTTGCCTGCCAAGTGGGTGCCGGCCAGTGTGGCGGAGGCGTTGCGGGGCAAATATCCTTCTTTGGAAATATTTTAGTAATAGGACTTTGGACCCACGGAAGCCTGGGTCTTTTTTTTAATTGTTTGCATGGCCTGTTTTTTCTATAATATACTTGGAGATGGTTAAAAGGAGATTATATGGCCCGCGCAACAAATTATTTGATGCGTTCTGGCTTGCCGGCGGGGAGAGGCCTCTTCGCGGGTAAGCGGGGTTCCTTTTTTTCTAGTTTCCCGCAAGTTGTACTGGTATTGTTTCTTTTATATATATTTTTAAATTTAAAACATGCCCCTGTTCAAGGGGCATGTTTTTTATTGTCTTTTTTCTTGGTGCATATAGGGCCAAAAGTATCTTTAAAATAGGACTTTTGGCTCTTTTTTTAGATGAATAAAAACATAAAAATATAGAAAAGAGCTTTTTATGACCAAATTAATATCCCTAGTAATAAGCGTATGTATATTATTTAGCAGCATAGCGCCCTCGTATGGGCAGGCGTTGGAAGGAGTGCGTGCGCAGCGCAGTCGGGTAGGAGTAGGCTACGTGGC
>CALUVB010000010.1 GCA_944324115.1 uncultured Elusimicrobiales bacterium | reverse complement strand
GCGGACTAAATAAGCGTACATTCGCCCGGTATTTGAATTTGTGTTATTTATCCCCCAAAATAGTGGCGGATATTTTAGAATACCGCAATCCCCGCAATATGAGCCTTAAGGAACTAATGAATTTGGCGGAAGGGGAAAGGGAGTTTAGTGAGCAGGAAAAGCTCTTTAATTGAGACCTAATGTCCATTGTAAATTGGCTAATTTCTTTAAGGATAGCTCAAAACCTTTATAGGTGTTTATAGAAATTTCATTTTCCACAAGATCTACTGCAATAGCTAAAATTCGTATCAAATGGCTACTAATCCTTTGGAGATAAAATTTATCTAAATGGGGTTGTTTATTCCAATATCTGCTATTTCCATGAAGAATTGCTGAATTTTCATCATAATATTCATAGAAAATATCATACAAGTTATAGGGAGTATCTGCGAAATTAGGTTCTATTTTTTGAATTTTTTGCAATAAGTCATGGGTCCTTTGAGCTGGAAATTTTTGATCTTTAAAAAACCGATCTAGAGTTTGTATATCTTCCTCTGTAAAATTTATAACTTTTCAAGGAAATTTTTTTTGTAAATCCAAGCTAATTTTAAGCAATTCATTGATGTTGTTCTCTATTATATTTTTTAATAGAGAATTTGTTATATTTATATCGTTTGGTCTTTTTCGGAGTTGTTTATATTGAATAAATTGATTTTTAATAAGAAACAAGTCCGACATATATAAAAATTTTTCTTGTTCTGTAGGATATAATTTTAAATACTTTGCATAAATTGTGGTTTCAATAGCACTACGGAGGATTATAAATCCTTCAGTTATAAAATCCTGAAGAATTAAATTGATCGCAGCTCGACAGTTGGAATTAATTTTATTCAGTAATAATATAAAAACACGTAATCGATCTTCCTCTGGAATTGCAAACAGCACTCTGCTGGAATAGCTTAACACATTATTCCATGCTACGATAAATTGAGTTTGCTGTATGGTGGCTGATCGTGTATAGTTCATATATATATATTTTATATTAAAATATATGGGGCCAGCCGGATCCTCTCTATTTGGCGGCTAGAGAAAAAGGTCTAGTTTGGGCCTTTTTTCTGTATCTCTAAAAGCTCTCTGGGACGGCAATGTATAAAAACGGAGGCAATTCTCCGATGGAACCAAAGCCACACAGGCAACAAAAAAGCCTCTTACTTAAAAGCGGCTTTCTAAATGGTCGAACGGATATAATATTAACTCTCAATATATTTACTCTACAATGCTATTGCTTGTTGGAAAAGCACCGGTCATAAAGTGGGTTGTGCCAAACATCCACAAAATTCCCTCTATAAAATCACCTTCTTTGGGAGTATATTTATGGACGTCACTTTTCTTAACATACAAATGGACTGTTAATGAGTTTTTGGGGGTTTCTCCTGTTAATAATACTAACAAGTTGAACATTTCTATATCTTCAAAAGGGTCCATCGGTAATACTTTCAGAATTTTGGCCCTGTATTTGTAAATAGAGGTTATCCCCGCAGGGAGGAACGCGGTCATGTTTTTTGTAGATACCGTAATATGAGGGAAATCTTTTTTTGTCTTGCCTGGGTTTGTTTGCAAAAAATCTTTTAACTCTATTTCATATAGTTCACCTTCAGAGAACGTTAATACTTCTTCCTTGGCAGGCTGTATCTCTAAGGCTAGCGCGCTCAGATAGACCGTAACCCAAAGATTGATATCATAGTCATTTCCTTCCCGATAAAATAAAGGGGCCAGAAAATCCATCGATGGGCCATCCTCTAAAGAGGCACTAACATATCCCTCCACGCCACTTTTCCATGGATATACTCCATTAATTTGCAGGCTATTGGGATAGCCTTTCATTAAAATACAAAAAGAGCTAAGCTGGCAGGTTTCTTTATTATGTTTATGCGTAGTGGTTAATAAAAAGCGTATATCTACAGGCCAACGAGGATATACTTGTGAAATCTTATGTGATTGTTGCCCTGAATCTTTTTTGGCCAGAGGCAGCGGCAAGGCATTTTCTGCAATATAGTTAATACAATGAGGTAAATCCTCTGTGGGAATACCCAGCCAAACCCAAAGATCTCCTAAGGCTTCTTCCTTTTCCCCTTCGAAATAGGATTCTTTTTGTATATGCTTTTTTTTCATAGTTATCTTACGACTATTATAGCTTAATGTATGAAAGGAGAAAAAGTTTTTAAGTATAAAAAATGAGTTAGTTACGATCCTTGGTTTTTGGGGCATAGAGAAAAAGGCCCAGTTGGGGCCTTTTTTCTATATCTCTAAAAGGTATCTAGGACGGCAATGTATAAAAATGGAGGAATTTTCCCGACGGGAAATGGCTCGCACAGGCAACAAAAAAGCCGCTTGCTTAAAAGCGGCTTTTTAAATGGTCGGGGCGGCGGGATTTGAACCCACGACCTCACGGTCCCGAACCGTGCGCGCTACCAGCTGCGCTACGCCCCGTTATAGAAATACTTAAATGGTCGGGGAAGCGGGAATCGAACCCGCGGTCTCTCGCACCCCAAGCGAGCACTCTACCACTGAGCCATTCCCCGAAAAATTTGTCAACATAACTTACTGCTATACATATATTTTAGCATTCTTTGAGCAGTTGGGAAAGAGTTTCTTTTATTTCCGAGAGAAACTTGACGTCTGTGGCGGCTGATTTGCTGGGTGTGCGTGCAGTGGTGGCATATTTGGAAAGTTGTTTTTTTGCGCCTTCCAATGTCAGTTTGTGTTTATAAATCAAATCTTTGATTTTGAGGATAGTGTAAACATCTTCCTTGGTATAGCGGCGGTGTCCGCTTTCCAGACGAATAGGCTTAATCAGCCCAAACTCCGCCTCCCAGTAGCGCACGGAATATTCCGGTACGCCGGTAATACGTTTGACGTCGCCAATGCTAAAATAATCTTTCTGTTCTAATTCTTCCAATCCCATATGTACATTATAGCAAACAGCCGTGCCGGGGCGGTGTGTATGGGCTGGCCAACAGCCGGGACACTTGACGTATTTTTTTTTTTTTGATAAATTTTGCGTATGCAGATAAAATACGTTAAAAATGTAAGTTTGAAAGAAAAACCCTGCGTAAGCCGCAAAATGGGCGGTTTTACGTTGATAGAATTGTTGGTAGTGGTGCTGATAATAGGCATCTTGGCGGCGGTGGCTTTACCGCAGTATGAACGAGCCGTGACAAAGGCGCGCTTTGCCGAAGCGTTTGTCAATTTAAAAAGTTTGGCAGACGCCGTAAAAATATGTGAATTAGAAACCGGCACAGATATTACTCAAAATAACTCCCCTTGCGGAAAAGTTGCTAATTTATCAATTGCTTTTAGTAACGATATTTGTGAGGATTGTTTTGTTATGGGTGATTTTAAGTTTATTACAGGGGAAGTAATGGGTAATGTTGAAGGTATAAAGAGCAGTGCTTATTATCTAAAAAATGACGTTTGTGTTTGTCTCCATGATGATGGACATATGACCGGCTCACAAAATACCGATGGCTGTGGAAGCCCAGAAGTTAGTTATGATTTATTAAAAATGTTAGGTATAGAAGAAAATGCAGATTGCGCCTGTTGCTAATAATTTGTAGCATTCCAAACCCCGCTCCCTAAGGGCGGGGTTTTGTATTATGGGGAGCATACTGCTCTGACCGGGCAGCTGGGTAATAGGGGAAGGGGTATTTTTCATAGCGCGCTGCTGTTTTTTTAATAGCTTGGGCTAGGCAGCTGGGTAATAGGGGGTATATCTTAATAAGCCCGCTCTTTCCCCTGGTTGACTGTATAGAAATTCTTCTGCCGAATAGAGAAAATGTGCAGCGATGTGAAGTTGCTTATCCAAAAATGATTACTTTTAGCCAGTAGGCCACGGCAGATATAATCCCCGCCGCCGGTATAGTTACAAACCACGCCCATACAATGCGTTTGGCCACGCTCCAGCGTACGCTGGAGAGCCGGCGCAAAGAGCCTATTCCCACAATCGCTCCCGTAATAGTATGTGTGGTACTGACGGGAATTCCCAAGCAGGAAGCAATGAACAAAGAAATGGCGGAGCCGGATTCTGCACAAAAGGCATCTACCGGGCGCAGGCGCGTGATTTTCTGGCCCATTGTTTTAACAATACGCCACCCGCCGGAAAGGGTGCCTAATGCAATAGAAGAATAGCACAGCAGTACCACGCTCAGCGGTACGATAAATTGCCCTTGGCCCACCAGTTCCAGCTCATGGTGCGTGAGCAGAAAATCGCGCACCGGAGCGGCCTCTTGCCCGGCCAGTCCGCCCAAAAGCAACATGCTGATAATGCCCATGGTTTTTTGTGCGTCATTTCCGCCATGGCCTAAGCTGTAGGCGGAAGCGGAGAAAAGCTGCCCTATACGGAAAATCCGGTCCACTTGAAAAGGGTTTACTTTGCGAAACAAATTGAAAATAAACGTGCCGATGGTAAAACTTAACAAAAACCCCAGCAGGGGGGAAACAAAAATAAATAATACGGTTTTGATAATGCCCGGCATAACTAATCCGTTTATTCCGCCCTTGACCAGTCCGGCGCCAATCAACCCGCCAATAAGCGCATGAGACGAACTAGACGGCAGCCCCCACCACCAAGTCAATATATTCCACGCGCATGCACCCACCAAGGCCCCAAATACCAAATTGGCATCTACAATGCTGATATCCACAATACCGCTTCCTACTGTCTTTGCTACGCCGGTGTGAAATATCAGAAAGGCGGTAAAGTTAAAAAACGCCGCCCATGCCACCGCTACTTTAGGAGACAATACGCGCGTAGACACCACAGTAGCCACGGAATTGGCTGCGTCGTGAAATCCGTTTAAATAATCAAAAAACAAAGCAAGCACAATCAGCAGAATAATCCAAGTCATAAATTAATTGTTCTTTACCAAGATAGATTCCACCACATTCGCCAAATGTTCGCAATAATCCGTCACCTTTTCGGCTTCTTCGTACAGTTCTTTTTGTTTAATCACCATCACCGGGTTTTTTTCATGTTCAAACAAATAAGAAATAGCTTCGTCGCGTATCACGTCGGCTTCGTTTTCCAGCCGATTTATTTCCACGCACTGGCGCAGCGTTTCTTTCATTTGTTTTTTGTGGCGAAGGGAGGCCAGCGCTTTTTGCAGCGCTTGGGCCGACTGAGCCAACACCGCGGCGAGCTTTTTGGAAGGGGTGCTGGGATTTTGTATTTTGTAGAGACAGAAACGGTTGGTAATCATATACAAGCCGTCTATAATGTCGTCCATATGATTGGCCAAGGCCAAAATGTCTTCGCGGTCAAAGGGTGTGATGAAAGTTTCGTTTAATGTGTTGATAATGGTGTGGGTGAGCTCATCGCCGTAATGTTCCCGCTCATGCATAGCGCGCACATTTTCTGGGGTAAAAGCCGCCTCATCTACTAATTTCTTGTAGAAGGTGGCCGCTTGGACAATGTTTTCTGCTTGTTTGTCAAATAAATCAAAAAATTTTACTTCTTTGGGAATAAACATTTTTTTCTCCGGGGACAAGAGTAATAAAAAACCCGCGCCAGTGGGGGCGCGGGGCATGTGCTATCTGGAAGCGTCTTTCAAAGCATCGGGCAAATTGACGGCAGCGTTGAGCAAAAAAGGTTTTTTCTTGACTTCTTCTATGAACGCTTCGTCGCGCAAGCTGTTGCGATATTCTTTATCTTCAAAAATATAGCGGAACTTGGTATATACGTCGTATGTGCCGGCCTGTATGGCCACAATGTCTTGTACGCCGACGATTTCTTCATCGGTCGGTACGACGAATATTTTTACCTTTGAATTTTCGGCGGAAATACAGCTTTCTGCATTTTTCGTTACGGCGTCGCGGTTTTTCTGTTCGTCAAGCACAATGCCGTAATTTTCCAGCCCTTCTACGGATTTGCCGCGGATTACCGGGCTTCTTTCGCCTACGCCGGCCGTAAATACAATGGCGTCTACCCGCCCCAAGGCTGCCATGTAAGAACCAATGTATTTTTTAATGCGGTAGCTTTCCATGGCGATGGCCAGTTTGCAGAGTTCGTCTCCGTTCTTTGCATGTTCCACAATATCGCGCCGATCGGCAAAGCGCCCGCCCGTAATGGCTTTTACGCCGCTTTCCCGGTTTAAAATACGGTACATTTCATCTGGAGCCATATTCAGTTTTTTCATCATGTGGAAACAAATAGACGGGTCAATATCGCCGCTTCGCGTACCCATAATCAACCCTTCCAGCGGGGTTAACCCCATGCTGGTGTCATAACATTGGCCGTTTTTGACGGCAGTGCAGCTGGCTCCGTTGCCGATGTGGCAGATGATTGTGTTTGTATCTTCTACATTTTTACCCAGCAAGACGGCTGCGCGGCGCGAGCAATACAACGCTGACGATCCATGCGCTCCAAAGCGGCGCATCTGGTAGTCGGTGTACCAGCTGCGCGGCAGGGCATACATATAGGAATGGGCCGGCATAGTCTGGTGGAAGGCCGTGTCCATGACGCATACATGCATAACGTCTGGCAAAATGGACATAGCCGCCTCAATACCCATAATATGGGCCGGATTGTGCAGCGGGGCCAGGTCGGAAATGTTTTTCAGCTCGTCAATGACCGGCTTGTCCGCCACGACGGATTTGGTGAATTTACCACCATGCACGATGCGGTGTCCGACGGCGGAAATCATGTTGATGTTTTCAATCACGCCATGTTCTTTATCGGTTAAGGTGTTGATTACTAGGCTGATGGCGTCTTTGTGGTTGTGGCAGTCTTTTTTTAGCTCAAAAACTTCTTTGCCCGGGCGTTCATGAGTAATAAATGAGCCGGCTATTCCAACGCGTTCCACTCCGCCGGCGGCCAAGCTGCGTTTTTTATCCCAATCGTACACGCTGTATTTAACGGAAGAACTGCCGCAGTTTAAAAAAAGTATAATCATGAGAACCTCTTGTAAGCGCCTAATCGGCGCGAAAATAGTAAATGCTTCTTTTCTATTTTAACAAATTGTAGGCAAGCTGGCGGAAATACTGCTTGGCGTAGGCGGGTTTTTTTGTTAGGATAAAAATGAGGAAATTTATGAAAAGACATTTTTTGTTGACTATTATATGTGTATGCGCTGCGGCCACCTTATGGGCGGCGGTGCGCTTAAATGATCCCGGCGTGATTGAAAATATCGCTGGTGTGCCTGGCAAACGTGCTTACAGCGGAGACGGCGGCGATGCCCAAAAAGCTCGTTTGGCCAGTCCGTTAGGGTTGGCCATAGACCGCTGGAATAATATTTATATAGCAGACACCATAAACCACCGCGTGCGGCGCATAGACATACGTTCTGGAGAAATAGAGACGGTAGCCGGTACGGGAAAAGGCGAATTTTCCAATGACGGCGGTAATGCCGATATGGCGGGGCTGAGAGGCCCTACGGCATTGGCTTTTGACGGACACGGCAATTTGTATATTGCTGATACCGGCAACCAGCGTATCCGTATGCTGACGCCTAAGGGATATTTATATACAATAGCAGGCAATGGGCGGCGTGGTTATGACGGGGAAAGCTCTAAAGCAAACAACACCTCGTTAAATTCGCCTGGGGGATTGGCTTTTAGTAATGCCGGAGAGCTGTATATTGCTGATACGGGCAATCACCGCATTCGCAAAATAGACCGCATTACTGGCTTCTTGACCACAGTGGTTGGAGATGGCGAGCCCCGTGACGACGGAGACGGCGGCCTGGCCATTAATGCCAGTTTGAGAAACCCCACTGCCATTTTATTTGATGAGCATGATAATTTGTATATTGCCGATACCGGCAATCATAAAATCCGTTTTGTGGATCACCGCAGCGGGCGTATTTTTACATTAGCCGGTACTGGGCGTTCCGGTTATGAGGGGGATAATTCCGGGCGGAGCACAGACGCGCGTTTCAATGACCCGAGCGGCCTGGCTTTGGATCGGTTCGGCCGTTTGTATGTGTCTGATACGGATAATCAGCGTATCCGACGTATTACTATAGATTTGGCAAACCGCCGTACCGGTGTGGAAACGGTGGTCGGTACAGGCAAGCGCGGCTACAACGGGCGGGACATTGATGCCTGGGACGCTGACTTGGCTTATCCAGGGGCGATGGTGATTAATTCATATGATATTTTGTATTTTTTGGATACGGGTAATAATTTGCTCCGTCGGGTACAGCGTATTTCTGAGGTGCACGCACCTACCAGTTACAATGTGTTGGCTGCGCCGCAGCAAGCGGTGGACAGCCGCAGCTTTTATGAGGTGCTGTTTGCTCCACAGTTGAAAAATTTGAAAAAGAATTAATATACTGTAGAGGTCTTCAGGCTTGCTGAAGACTTTGATAAATAATGTTCATAAGGCGGACCTTCGGGTCCGCCTCTTTTTTATGTGGATTGCTACTATGTATAAAATTTATATCTTTTGAGGCGCTCTTTTAGTGGGTTCCACAGGGCTGGGAATTGCCTAAAAAGACAGCCGCTTTCGGTGCGCGGGCAGGGAAAACAGACTTAATAGATATAAACAAATGAATTAGTCCTAAAGATTGATTGTTTGTGCAGAAGGTGTTGGAAAGAAGTGTTATGGAAGATGAAATATGGGGTAAATTGGGCGTTTGGACAGTCTGTTTGTTTGCCCGATCAATTGGAGATCAGGTGCAGTGCTTGACGTATTTTTTTTTTTTGATAAATTTTGCATATGCAGATAAAATACTTTAAAAATGTAAGTTTGAAAGAAAAAACCCGCGTAAGCCGCAAAGTGGGCGGTTTTACGCTGATAGAACTGTTGGTGGTGGTGCTGATAATAGGCATCTTGGCGGCGATCGCTTTACCTCAGTATGAACGAGCGGTGACGAAGGCGCGCTTTGCCGAAGCGTTTGTCAATTTAAAAAGTTTGGCAGACGCCATAAAAATATGCATGTTAGAAACTGGTACGAATATAGAGGACTCTCATTCTTCATGTCAATATCTCAACAATTTGTCTTTACAGCTTGCTGGAACACCAGATTCTGATCATAAATATATTCATGATGAGTATTTTCAATATCAGCCTAACTTTGGTCAAGTCTTGGCATCTGATGAAACCGTACTTGCAACGGTCAGATATCATGCTTATGATATTTGTATTTGCATTCATGAAGATGGACATTTTTCCGGTTCTCAAAATTATGACGGTTGTGCAAAAGAAGTTAATTATGATTTGTTAAAAGTGTTAGGGATAGAAGAAAACAATAGGTGTAACTGTTGTTGATTTTAGCTTAGCCTTCCAACACCCCGCTCCAAAAGAGCGGGGTTTTGTTTGTTTTAATATATGCGTGGGGCAAAATATAATGTGTTGCATTCCCGCAAACAGCATTTGTGATAGCGGAGCAATCGCACAGTAAATTGACACACTCACTGTAACCCTATACAACGCTTTATTAACTTGCTAATTGCTTGGCGCTTATTATTTGTCTTGCGCTTTGTTTATCTTGCGTTAATTGGAATTTTAAAGCGTCTAAGCTGTCAAATTTCATTTCGCCGCGCATTTTCTCACAGAAAAACACTTCTATCCGCCTTCCATAAATAGATTGGTGAAAGTCTAAAATATGTACTTCGGTCAGAGGGATTACAGAATCTATTGGGTTGACGGTAGGGCGGAAACCAATATTACATATCCCGCGGTAAAAGCGCCGCCCTACACGCACTTTAACCGCAAACACGCCCAGCGGCAGCAGTTTATAAAAATTTATATCTAGGTTTGCCGTCGGGAATCCCAGCTTTCTGCCCAGTTTTTTCCCGCTGATTACACGCCCCTCTATGCTGTATGGGCGGCCCAGCATGGTGTTGGCGGCGGTCACATTGCCTGCGGCTAAGGTTTTGCGTATCAAAGAAGAAGATATTTTAGTGCCGTCGGCGGCGTCGTAAAACGGCAAAATTTCAAAAGGCAAACCCATTTGCGCGCATTTTTGTGTCAAGAAGTCATCAGTACCGGCCCTGTTTTTGCCAAATGCAAAATCCGGGCCGGCCAGTAAACCTCCGCAGTTATACTTCCCTAGCAACACTTTTTTAAAGAACTGCTCAGGGGAATATTCTCTGTACCCTTGAAAATCCAATTCGCAGGCGCTCACGCCTACGCCATGTGTGAGCAAATTCTTTTTTTCCGGAGGAGTGGAAAGGACCGTCATTGCCGGTTGGGGGGACAAAAGCGTTTTGGGCGGATAAGGAAAATATAATGCCAGAGGAGTCATTTGGTGTAAAACCGCCAGCTGTTCCAAACGGGCAAAAAGCTTGCGGTGTCCCAAATGTACCCCGTCAAAAGTTCCTATGGTAATAAAATTTTTGCGTTTCATCTTTGTTCTTTGTTTGCGACGGAGAGTTCCGTTTGGGTTGCATGTTGCGCTCTCATGTTTTCTCAAGCGGCTGTATGGAAAAAAGGAGGCAAAACGGGCTCTCTTAAAAATTTTACTATTTCTTCGCGCGGTGTTGTTTTTAAAAGATTTCCGCCAAAGGCATTTTGTACGTCAAACGGGCCGATACGCAACCGGCGCAGTGCGGTTAAGTGCCCCGTCGTACCCAGCGCACGCGCCAGCATAAGCCCCAAAGAGCGTACATAAGTACCGCAAGAGCAGTGCAGAGTAAAGGAAATCTTGTTCTTTCCGTCAAAAACAAGATCTTCCCATGCGTAGATTTGAATGGTATTAAAGCGGTCCTGCACCGGTTGTCCTGCACGTGCTAGATCATACATTTTGCGGCCGTTTATTTTTTTTGCGCTGAAGGGGGGGATCTGCTGGAGTATTTCTCCCGTCAAAGTTTGCGCGGCGGCTTTGAGGGCGGCTTGGGAAATTTCCGGCACAGGCAAGGTGCGCAGCACATTGCCTTCTGAATCCCAACTGTCGGTCTCTATGCCGAGGGTTAATTCGGCCCGGTATATTTTAGGTAGTTTTAGAAAGTGTTCTTGCAGGCGGGTGGCTTGGCGTTCGATAAGCAAAATCAACAGGCCTGTCGCCATAGGGTCCAGCGTACCGCTGTGACCAATGCGCTTGGTTCCCAGCGCGCGCCGGGCAATGGCCACAATATCATTGGAAGTGAAGTTTTGCGGCTTATCTATAAGCAGCAAGCCGCCTTGTTTAGTGAGCATGCGAAATGATTTCTTCCACTACGGCGGCTAATTCGTCGGTTACGGCTTGGACCGATTTGCCCGTAATTTTAAATCCGGCCGCGCGGGCGTGCCCGCCCCCGCCAAAATGTTGGGCGATGGAACTGACGTCAATTTTGTTGCGGGAGCGTAAATTGACTGACACCTTGTCTGGTTCTTCTTTTATCAAGGCGGATACTTCCACCCCGGGTATCATGGTCGGTTGGCTGACGATACCTTGCGTTTGGGAAGGGACTGCGTTGAGCGGTTCAAAATCAGCCAGCGTCAATACAATTTCGCTGTATTTGTTTTGAAAACGCAGCTGCATTTTTTCCAATGCCCGGCCCAGCAATTTTAGCTCGGTATAGGATTTGGTGAAATAAATAACTTGGTTGATTTTGTTTACATCTGCCCCCAAAGCCACCAACGCAGATGCCACCCGCAGCGCTTCTGCCGTCGTGTTCGTGTGCAAAAAACGCCCGGTATCGGTCACTAAGCCGGTATAAAGGCAAGTGGCTTCCTCTGGGGTAGGCAGCAGATTGTCTTCATTGGCTTCAAACAATTGAAAAATAATTTCCGCCGTGGAAGACGCCGTAGAATCAATATGATTTACGTCGCCATACGCATCGCTTACCAAGTGGTGGTCGATATTGACCAATGTTCGGGCATTTTGCAACACGCTTTCCAAGTCTCCCCCGCGCTTGCGGTCGGAGCATTCCAACAAGATGACGGTGTCAAATCGGGGGCGGGGGGGAAGCTCGTTGACGTGTATCTTTTCCAAGCCCGGCAAGAATAACAGATCCGTTCCGATAGCCGGAGAAGCATAGGCATAAGCCGTTTTGCCCAAACGCTCCAGCAACGAACACATTGCCAATGTACAGCCCAAAGAATCCCCATCGGGGTTTAAATGCCCCGCTACAAAGAAGTTTTGGCCTTTTTGTATAGCTTGCCAAATTTGCCGGAAAGAATCGTAACTATTCATTTTCTTTTTCTTTTTCAATTACTTTAAAAATGCTTTCCACGCGGCTGGCCTTTTCAGGAGTGTCGTCGTACTCAAAGCTAAAAGAGGGGATACGTTTTAAGTGCAGCCGGTGACGCAGCAGAGCGCCCAATTCTTTGCGCAGCAGGGAAAGCTGTTCTTGGGTTTTCTTTTTGTCTTCCGGGCTGCCAAATACGGAAAAATATACCTTGGCAGTAGCCAAATCTTTGGCTACATGTACGGCGGTAATCGTCACAAACCCGCCAAAATGGCCCGCTGCAGTCATTTTGGTAATAATTGTGTTAATTTCCTGCAAAAATAAAGTCTCTAAACGTTTAATTCTGTCTATCATGGTCTTATTATAGCATTTTGAGGCGGCTGTTCGCCCTGGGAAGCATCTTAGCAAAAAACCGCCGAATTTTTATTTTTATCACCAAAAACCCCGCTTAAAAAGCGGGGTAGAAATTATTTTTTGGTATCGCCTTTTTTGGCCAAATACACATCTACATCTTGCGTGCTGACTAGACAGCCTTTGGGCTGTTTTTCCAGCCAGGGCAAAATGCTTTTTAGAAAACCTTCTATTTTTTCGGCGGTGTCAATAAATTCCACCACGACCGGAAATTTTTCCACCAGCTCAAAGAACCGCGTGTTGCGCAGCTCGCTGCTAAGACCATACCCCATTGCCCCTTTAATGGCGGTTCCGCCCGCCACTCCATAGTCTTTGGCTTTGCGGACAATGCTTTCGTACAAAAGTGCATGGTCCACGACGTCTGTGCTGCTGACGAAAATTTTGAGCAGTTTAATTTTTTTGGGTTCCATAATTCCCTCTCGCTTTTGAACGCCGTCTATAGACGGTGACGCGGCATACGAGCCGTTACTTTTATTATAACAATTTCCCTCCGGGAAACAAGGGAAAGAAATTTGAGGGGAGTTATAAGAAAGCTTGTTTACGCAGAAGCTTGCGGCGGGAGTGATGAGAGGTTAGTGCAAGAGAGGGGATTTGGGCGGTTATCCAAATATAAAAAACCCCGCTTTGCCAGCGGGGTTTCATGCGTCATGTTAAACTTACATTTTGATGCGGCGGGTGACGTTTTCGTGTTTAATGCACTCAATGACATCTCCCTCTTGTACTCCCTTGAATCCTTCTACCAAGATGCCACATTCAAAACCTTTTTCCACTTCTTTGACATCGTCTTTGAAGCGTTTCAGGCCGCCGATTTTGCCGGTACCTACGACTTCTGTACCGCGCAGCACTTTCACTTCCGCGCCGCGCACCATTTTGCCGCTTTCCACCAACGAGCCGGAAATAATCCCGGAGCTTAAGCGCATCACTTTCTTGATGGTTGCTTTGCCTAAGGACACTTCCACCACATCAGGCTCCAATAAGCCTTCCATAGCGGCTTTGATATCTTCCAGCAATTCAAATATGATGGTATAGAGCCGTATTTCTATGCCTTCGCGCTCGGCTTCACTTTGGGCTTTGTGTTCCACATCTACATGAAAGCCAATAACCACGGCATTACTGGCCTTGGCCAGCAGAATGTCCGATTCATTGATATTGCCCGGAGCGGATAGAATAATATCCAGCTCTACCTCATCGGAAGGAATACGCAGCAGCGCGTCTTTAATTGCTTCAATAGAGCCTTGCACGTCGGCTTTAAGCACAATGGGCAGGCGCTTGACGGTATTTTCACCATCGTCATCTTTGCGCAGGTTCATTAAAGACACTTGCTTCGTGCGGCGTGCGTTGACGTCTTCTTTCTGCGCCAATTTGCGCTTTTCGGCGGCGTAGCGGGCTTCTTTTTCGCTTTCCATAATATAGAGCGTATCGCCCACTTGCGGCGGCTCTCCGTTAATGCCTAGGATTTCCGCCGGCACGCTGGGGCCGATTTTTTGGTAGCGTTGGCCGTTTTCATCAATTAAAGCGCGGATACGCCCATAACTGGTTCCTACGATAAACGGGTCCCCCACGCTCATGGTGCCTTTTTGTACCAATACCGTGGCTACCACGCCGCGTTTATTGTCTCGTTTGGATTCCAAAATGACACCCACGCCTAGGCGGTCGGGGTTGGCTTTCAGCTCCATCATTTCCGCCTGCAGGGCAATCATTTCCAAGAGTTTGTCAATATTGATTTTTTTCTTGGCGGAGATTTCCACGTAAATCGTGGAGCCCTGCCATTCCTCCGGCACTAGGCCGCGCGCGGCTAAGTCCTGTTTGACGCGGTCCACATTAGCACCGGGCAAGTCAATTTTATTTACGGCTACAATGATAGGCGCTCCGGCGGCTTTGGCGTGTTCCATGGCCTCAATGGTCTGGGGCATAATGCCGTCAGTGGCGGACACCACCAGCACCACGATATCTGTGGCTTGGGCGCCGCGGGCGCGCATAGCGGTAAACGCTTCGTGGCCCGGGGTATCCAAAAATGTCAGTTCTCCACGCGGCGTACGTACACGATAAGCGCCAATATGCTGGGTAATTGCGCCAGCTTCACCCGCTACGACGTTAGAACTGCGTATAGCGTCTAAAAGAGAGGTCTTTCCATGGTCTACATGGCCCATAATCGTGATGACCGGACTTCTGGGTTTTAGGCTGGCCGGATCGTCTTGGGCCTGCATAATATGGATTGTTTGTTCGTCTAATTCCGCCGGGGCTTCTTCTACAGTAAAACCACATTCGGAGCAGATTAGCTCTACCATGTCCTTTTCCAGCCGTTGATTGATGGTGGCAAAAACACCTAACATCATTAATTTTTTGATGAAATCATTGATTTTGAAATTCATCTTTTCCGCCAAATCTTTGACTGTTTCGGTACCGATTAAGCGGACTGTTTTGCCTTGAGGGGCAGTTGGCTGCGCTGCCGGAGCCGGTTTTGTTTGTTCGTGGTGCACAGGGGCAGGCTGCGGTTTAGACTGCACTGCCGGAGCCGGTTTTGGTTGCTCGTGGTGCACAGGGGCAGGCTGCGGTTTAGCTTGTGCTGGGGCCGGTTTGGGCTGTTCGTGGCGTTGCGCAGCCGCGTGGCTGGAGTCGGCTTTTTCCGTTACTTTTTCCGTTTCCGGTTTAGCCGTCTTTTTTGCCGTCGTTTTTTTGGCTGTAGTTTTTTTAGCCGCCGGTTTTTTGGCCTCAGTTTCCGCTTTCTTGGCGGCAGCTTTTTTAGCCGCCGGTTTTTTAGCCGCGCTTTTCTTTTTGGTTTCGGAGGTTTCGCCTTCCTTATTGGTTTTCCTGGTCGTCATGGGCTTCCTCCTGCTCTGCGGGCTGGGCCGCCTGCTGTTCTAAATGTTGTTTGGCGCTTTCAATAATCTTGGCCGCGGTTTTTTCTCCAATCCCTTGCAAGGCAGCCAAATGTTCCGGCTCTACGGAAGCAATTTGTTCCACGGAAGTATACCCGGCTTTTTGCAGTATTTCCGCCGTTTTGGGGCCGATGCCTTCCACCCCTTCCAATGTTCCTTGGGTGGCGGCGGCGGCTTCTTCAGCCTCTTTATTTTTCTGGCTTTCGCTCTTTACTTCCAAATCCCAGCCGGTTAAACGGGAGGCCAGTTTGATGTTCTGCCAGTCTTTGCCAATAGCGATGGGCAGCTGGTCGTCTGGAACGATAATTAAAGCTTTCTTCTCGCTCATACTTACAATTTTTACGAAGCTGGCTTTGGCCGGGGCAATGGAGTTGGCCAATACAGTGGTAATGTCATCGGAATAATTGATTAAATCAATGCGTTCGCCGGACAGCTCGTTCATGACTGCGCGAATGCGGATACCGCGCATACCCACGCAGGTGCCGATAGGATCAATTTTGTGATCAATGCTGCTGACCAGCACCTTGGCGCGGAAGCCTGGGTCGCGCTGAACAGCTTTAATTTCCACGATGCCTTCGCTGATTTCGGGCACTTCCACTTTGAACAATTCTTCTAAAAATTTGCCGTTGGCGCGTGAAAGAATAACATAGGGCCCCCGCTGTCCTTTATCCATTTTAAACGCGGCGGATTTGTAACGGGAGAGTACGGGGTCGTCTCCAATATTGGCCAAATCTGCCTGGCTGAGCACTTTGGCGATGATCGCTTTGACGCGTGAGCCGTTGGAATAGCGTTCCTTTTTTATTTGTTCGCAGTACGGCAAAATCGCTTCCACTTTGCCCAAGTCCACGATTAAGTCCCGGTCGGAAAAACGACGTACGGAGCCGGTGATTACTTCACCTTCGCGGGGTTTGAATTCTTTGTAAAAATTCTCTCGTTCAATGCCGCGCACTTTCTGTATCAGCACTTGTTTGGCAATTTGTGCCGCAATGCGGGAGAAATCTTCTACATCTTGCGTCAAGGTGACTACGTCGCCCGGTTTGGGGTTTTTGAGATAAGCTTTGGCGTCTTCCACACTAATTTCCGTTTCCGGATTGGTTACTTCTTCCACTACGTTTAGCGTTTGCAAGGCTTGAATAGTGCCTGTTTCTACGTCAATTTTGGCGCTGATTTGGGCGGTTTTACCCAAATTCTTGCGCAGGGCAGACACCAGCGCGTCTTCTATAGTTTTTAAAATATCGTCTCTTTTGATATTTTTTTCTCTCTCTAAGCCTTCCAGGGCCAGAATTAAATCTTTAGCGGTTCCTTCCATTTTTTTTCTCTCCTTATTATATATGCCATTAAACAGACATACTGTGTTAAAATTCCAAAACAGGGTCCAAATTGGCTTTTTTAATGTTATCGTACTTAAAATGGTACTGGTTGGTGCCGTCGTCTAATACAAATTCGTCATCAGCGGCGGAAGCAATCGTGCCGGTAAAAAATCCGCGCCCTTCCAGTGGATTTTTCAGCACGACGCGAATGCGTTCATTAATGAATTTTTTATAGTGTTCGGGTTTTTTCAAGACGCGTTTGACGCCCGGAGAAGAAACCTCCAGAATATAAGCGCCGTCAATTAAATTCTCCATCTCCAGTACAGCATCTATTTGGTTTGTCAAGGCGGAGCAGTCGTCTAATGTGACGCCTCCTTCTTTATCTACGAAAAACTGCAAAAGTTTTTTATGTCCTTGGTTTTGTATAACCAAGTCCACCAATTCTACGCCTTGTCCTGCCAAAGCGGCGGATACGGTCTGTTCTATGGTTTTGGGGTCTTTCATATTTTACCTGCCTAATTAAGTAAAAAGCGACTTGTTGGACAAGTCGCTTTTAGCGGATAATTTATCTTAACATTATATAAGCAACCTGTCAAATTTATATAGAAAAACTAATCTGTTTTTTGCGTTGACCGCCTCTGTCTCTTTTTTTACTATAAAAACGTAGTACATATCAACCTATATAGGGGGAAACTATATGAATAGAGTAATTTCCGCGCTGGCGGTATCTTGTTTGGCTGCCAGTGCTTTTGCGCAGGCCGCAGCAACCAAGACTACAACACCTGCTCCCAAAATGCGTATGGTGCAGGAGAACACAACTACGGTCTATGATGTAACCACTACCAACAAAAAAGGCACCACCCAGTATGGTATGGTGGAAGAAACACAAACCACGCCCCAAGGCGGCACACAAGTGATTAGCCAGGTGGAGTATTCCGATTATACTCCCAGCAAAATGGCTTTGGCCAATGAAAAACGGGCGGAAGTATCTGTCGGTCTTGGCGCAGCGTACAGCTTCAACAAAGATACGGAAGATATGCGTATGGCGGATTTGGGGTTGTCTGCTACCGGACAGGTGCTGTGGGATATGGGCGACCATTTTTCCGTCGGGGCGGATTATATGTTTTTAAATCCAGACGGACGCAGCAATCAAGGTTTTAGCTATGACCGGTTTCGCTTAAACAGCATCGCTTTGGCTGGAAAATATACGGTGAACGCGTGGGACACTTGGCGTGTTTATGTACCTATGGGGGTTGGTGCAGCTCAAGCCCGTTTAAAAGCCTCTGGTGAAAGAAATGGAGAGTATACTTCCGAAAGTTCCGATAAATGGGGGCTGGATTTGTTTGCGGGGTTAGGGTTGCAATATAATCTGAGCCAGGATATTTTCTTGGCATTGGAATACCGCTATACAGTGGCTTTTGTGAAAGCGGAAGATTTAAATAAAGCCTACGGCAAAGACAATTATTTGCAGTTCCATAGCGCTTTCCTGCGTGTTGGTACGCGCTTTTAACGTCTTCATCCTTAATTCCTGTTGTGGGGAAGGGCGGCCTGGCTGGCCGCCCTTATTATATCCGGCAACTATAGGCCGGATTTTGTTTGGAGACGAATGCAGGAGTGGCCGGCGGATATATATTTGGTTTTTGACGGGAGGGAAAGTTGTAGCGCAAGAGGGCGCAGGCGTTGAGGTTATATAAAAAATAGGTTCTGTAGATTCCCTATAAAAGAGGAAAGCATTTATTAGCTTGTTTTTTTTTTTTCGTTTTTAATGTTATAGTTGAATATGCTGAAAGGAACCCGGCTTATTCACCGACGGACAGAAGCTTGCGAAAGGAAAAAGGACTATGCTTAAAAAACGACTAATACAAATGTTTGTTTTGCTGTGTGCCAGCTGTAGTATATCTTGCTCTGGTAATTCAGGAGAAGATAATATGACCATTGAAAAAACGCCTGCTGTAATGGCAGAATTGAAACTGTTGGAAGGCGAAGATTTAAACGCGTTCGATGAAACCGGAGAAAGTTTGCTCATGCAGGCTATTACTGAAGGGAATATAGACCGGATAAAGGCGCTTTTGTTGGCAGGGGCTGATGTGAACGCCGCTAATTCTCTTGGAATGACCGCTTTATTTGTTGCTGCGCAAGGACCTTTTGTTGGGCTGAAGAGCAACGAACCTATTTCTAATGCTTCTTATCGGGAGATTGTACAGCTTCTGTTAAATCAAGGGGCTGATTTAAAAGCCCGCGACCAAGAGGGGCATACGGTGTTGATGTGGGCGGTGGTGGGATATCGTTGGCTGCATCTGATGATAATACAGATGGGCGCCAGCTGGGCGGGGAAAGACGCAGAGCAGTTTGTTGCGCAAGCAAAGGAAGAAACATATAGTTCGCTCCCTACCAATGCAGACATTATTGATTTATTATTGAAATCCGGTGTTGATGTGAATGCCCAAGATCTTAAAGGGAACACCGCCTTGGTATATGCGGCGGCGGAGAATCCGGCGGTTATTGATGTATTGCTGGAAGGCGGTGCGGATATTAATATACTAAACAAACAAAACATGGGGATATTGGCTGTTGCTATAGAGAGAAAAGACTCTGAGCTGCTTAAAAAATTAATATCCAAGGGAGGAAAAATTTTAAATAAAGAGGGAGAAACCATTCCTGTTCCAAAAGAACTGTTGAATAATGTAGAACTTTTGCATGGAGTGTTTGAGCTGATGCCGTCTGACCTAATGTTTAGCACGGACACCCCCAAAGAAGTTTGGTTGAGCTATGCTTTGGCGGTGGCCAGCTTTACGGAAGGAAATTTACAGAACATCAAAGACTTTCTCCAAAAAGGCGCAGATGCCGGAATCAGATTGTCGACAATCGGGAATCTCACCCCTCTGATGCTGGCAGCGGAAAGCGAGACAGAAGACTCTGTGCAAAAAATGGAGATCTTCCTTGAATGGGGGGTAAATATTAATGCCGTTGATATGAAAGACAGAACGGCTTTAATGAAAAGCGTGTCACAGGGGAAGGAGGAAGATGCATTATTCTTGATTCAAAAAGGGGCCGATGTAAACTTAATAGACAAATATGGAGACACCGCCCTGCATGATGCCGCTTCCTTCGATAGACAAACCCTTGTAGAAGCGTTGATAGCGGCGGGGGCTGACAAAACAATACGAAATAAGCAAGGAAAACTCCCTTATGATTTGGCCCACAAGGAAAAAGTAAAAGATCTACTCAAATAAACCAAGCCGCAACGATATGCCCCCGGATCCAGACCCCGGGGGTATTTTTATGCCTTTTATGCTATTAATTACCCTATGGTTTTTTCGTTTAACTCTGAAATTGTAGCCGGGTGTTGGGCCATTGTGTCGTTTCGGTATCATTTTGACAGATAAAAGAGAGTAAAATATAGTTTAAAATGGGGGGAATGACTCTAAAGACAGAGCCATAAGGGTGGGGAGAAGCGGGAGAAATGGAAGCGATAAATATAGAAGAATAATAGACAAAATAGATTAAAAACAGCTATAAAAGAAGTTATATAAATAAAGATAAGGGTTTTTATAAAATAAGCACGGGGAATTTACGTATGAGAGAGCAAATTGCCGTGCTTTAACCGGAGCACCGCGTGGGGAGTGGTGTTCTTCTTTTTATTTACACCGATCATGTTGCAAGGCCAAATATATCGGGTGTATCGGCCTGTGTCATCTCCAGAGCCAGCCGCTGAGCAGGAGACGGTGCTGCATGGTTGGGATATTTCTTTATCCGGAGTAGTTTCATTAGGAAAAATACAAGACCACCAAGGGTGGACTATTTCAAACACGATGCCCGGTGTGCGTGTGCGCTTGAGCAAGGAAGCGGCGGATTTTCTATCAGTGGGAATAGAAGGTGAAGGACTTTGGGCGGCGGATTGTCGGAGTGAATTTTTAACCAAAATGGAAAAATATACTGTTTCCGGCTTAGTGAAGTGGGTTTTGACTCCAGAAGTGGCCGCCCAGGTTTATGTGTTGTTGAGCGGCGGAATGACATTTGACCGGGCCAGCTGGAACTTTAGCTCTATTAATTTAAATCAACGCAGCGCGGTGTGGGGCGTCGGTATGGGAATCAATACCCATTTGGGGAAACGGATTTTGTTGGAAGCAGAATATCGTGTCTCTTATGAAAAAACTCCGTGGAATAATTTCCTAATGAAGACAGATTCTTCTATCCGCCATGAGGCAGCTGTCGGACTGGGGTGGCTTTTTTAACAATTTGTTTGTAACTTAAAACTTCAGTCGGTGGAGAATATTCGGGGAATAATATATCCCCGCTGTGCCCCAAAGTTTCCTAGGAAGGATATGGCGGCAGCCAAACAAGAGATTTGGGACTCTTTGTGGCGCTGTACACAGATGAAATAAACAAACAAAAGCCCCGGCTGCTGTTTTAGTTGGTGGAATTTTCCTGGTTTTTTTGTCGGTAATTTATCTAGTTCCGGTTTGGCTGTCCGCTGAACTCTGTCTGAGGTATTTTCCTTGCCATGATTCCAATCTGCTATGTTGGTACCCAAGCGGGCTGGCCTTTGCATAGCAAGGAAATAACATTTCCACAGCCCGCCCTGGCTCCAAGTAGCCCCATGTTCTCAGCAACTTTCTCCATTGTTCCGACAAGCTGCGTATCTTCAAGCAGCCTTACTCCGGTTTTAATGTCTCCAACAGCCCTGCCGCTCCGAACGGCTCTCCTATGCTAGCAGTCCCCATAATCTCCGCTTCCAAACACCTATCCGTATTTGAGCCTATTAAGGGCTAGGTATTAATCAATAACAATGAATCAGACTGGAAATTCTATATAAATCAATTTTCTGCTAACATTGCTTACCCATTTTTAAGCATATACTGGGCTTAAAGAAAGCCGATGCTTTGTCTTATCTACCAGACTAGAAGATTGGGCAATCTGCTAACGCCAGATTGTTTGTGGTGTTGTAGCCTTTTGGGGAGATGGGTATTTAAAATCCTATGTTGTGAGCATAATGGGGAAAAGTCCTACGGCGGGGCTGGTTAGAAGAATAGGGGCGCAGAAATTGTTGGCGCCCGTGGGTGGATTGAAGGGCAGGTGTAGGTGTAGAAAGTGTTGAGTATACCCCTGCGGGATTGTTGTTCTGTCGAAGTAAAAAGCAAGGGTCGCAGCAAAACCTACGGGCTGAATGACAGAAAGGCAGGCATAAAAAAGCACACAGACTTGCTTTCGGTTTGGGTTATAAACGGATTCATGAAGCAAAACGGGGGCTTAGTGGAATGGAAATAAATCCCCTTGTGTATTTTAAATAAAAAGGATTTCTGTCAGTTTCGCTGTGTAAAGGGGATAGAATTCTTGTCTGCTTTGGGGGGGAAGGGGGAAAATCTGTCATATCCACACCACTTTTTTAAATGATAAGTTTTTATGTATGTGCCAAAGGGGAAAACTCACCTATATCACCTAATACGTTGGAGGAGAGGCGCATTTCTGAAAAAAATAAAAATTCATTTAAAAAAAGGGGAAAATCATATAGAACAATAGTTCCTGTCCATTTCTAAAGGATTATTTCCCCCCAATTGTCATTAAAAAAACCGCGTTAAGTATTCATTTCTTATATAGGTCTCGTATCTTTCTATTTGCGCATAATTGTTGTTGGAAAGTTTTATTATTTCCTTATTTAAAGAATTCTTTCTTCCTAAAAATTTCTTTCGCCACCTATTCCCCTATTTATAGATGAGAATCCCTGTATTATCGTAGATAAATGCAAAAAAGGACCTATTTTTGCGTTTTTTAAAATGCCCCAGAACGATTTGGGGGTACCTGGGGTATGGAGCGTTTTGTTTTAGGGCATTTTAAAAAAGTTGTTCTTTTTAAAAAAAATAAAACTTAAAATCATGTGTGTTTTTGCATTTATGGGTGTAAGAAATGAGGCTGCTTTTGCGCAAACAGCAGGCTTGTTTTGGACTATGAAAAGATTTAAAAAAGAGCATTTTTTTCGTTTTTAAAAAATTATATTTCTTTTTGAGACAAGAAACACAAAGGCCTTGTTGCTCTTAGAAAAAAATTAAAGTTATTTAATAAGTTTAATTGAAAAATCTTTTTAATTTAATGAAAAATATAATTTTTATAATAATGTTTATAATGCCTATTTTCTCTTTGTTTTTACTGAATTAAGTTAACATAATAAAAATTATCGTTAGTTATTTTAGGCTGACAAATAGTCCCCCGCAATTGTTTTTATTGGGCTGTTTTTAGAATCTTAATATTTATAAAGTAAGCCTGTAGCTAATTCTCTGTGTATTAAAATATTAATTTTAAAAATAGCATTAATTTTGCATTTATGAAAAATAAATAAAATAGAGATAGATTTGGTGAGGGTAAAAAAAGGCTAGATATTTGAATTTTTAGTTGCAGCAGCTGCGAAAACTGAAACGAAAAGGCTCCCTTTCCAATAGATTCTTTTCCCCTCTTTTTGACCATTTGGGGATAACTAGCACACTCCCCCTTGATAAATAGAATAAATGATGATCTAAAACTTATTCCTTTCCAAAATTGGCTGTACTGTATGAGGGAACTACCCAACCCAGGGCATGTGCTGGTGCGAATGTAATGAGCGAAACTCTGTATACGGATACTGTGCCTTGTCGAATAGTTGTGGGCGCGTGGCGGCGGCGAATAAATATAATGGGTGGAATTTCCCCTCCCTCTCTATAAAGGCTAAAGGCTAAAGGCTAAAGGCTAAAGGCTAAAGGCTGGGGATTAATTCTTGCGGTACTGCAGTCTGTAAAAGGGGTTTTAAGGTTAAGGAGAATAGATCTCCCGGGATTATAAACACTTGATTGTTTAGGCTTAGTTTTGGGATTTATAAAAGCGCAGCAGCAGGGTAAGCTATTCTTCTTGCAATCCCCCCGCCCAGCAAAGGTCTCGGCGGATTTCGTTCGGTGGTAGTATTAATGCCATTCTTCCGCCAATTTCCCCGCCAATACAAAAGCCTTGGCGAATCCTTCGTCTGACAAACTGTATATTCGGGAACGTTTACTGCCGTAAGCTACCACATTTCCTCTTTTCATTTCTCCGTAGAGTACCCGGTCCAATCTGCCGGATCCATAACCTGATTTGTGAAGGGACTTGGATAAGGCCAGCGCCCCATATCCGGACTGTTGTAAAAGTATTTTAGCAGCGCCTAAAAGCAACAGCGCGGCTGTTTCGGCGGAGAGAAGGCGGCTTTTTCGGCGCAGAAATACCATGTTTTGTTCTGTTCGTACTATTTCTTCCCATAGACGTATTTCATCTGTGTGTTTGTCTTGGGGGGTGTAAGGAGCAGGAGCCGGAGAATAAAAAGAGGCGGCTGAAATAGCATTTGGGGGCATTGGTGATGTGTCTCTTGCGAGGGGCATGAAGCCCGAATTTCGCTGGGCTGGCGCAGAGAAGTTTGTTTGAGCTTGGGGTGAGCCTGCATTTTGCTGTTCCGGTGTGGCGGCGGGATAGCTGCTTTCTGGTTGGGAGCTCTTGGAAGGAGAAAACTCTCCCCGGGTTATTGAAGAATCTTGCATGGAATAGGGCTGGTGTGCGGAGCGGCGCAAAGCCGCAGGAGCAGCGGAAAATTCCTCCGTTTCTGCAGCAGCAGGGTAATCTGTTTGCTGTGCGATTTGAACGCCTGGCCGAGGCCAGGTTTCTGCAGTTGTTTCCCGCCTTTCGGAGTAGGTGTCGTTTTCCCCAAAGGGCTGTTGGCGGATAGCGGAAGCGGGTGCAGCTGGCTGGGAACTTCTGCTTTTCTTTTCTTTGCCTATTAAAGATAAAAAATCTGCCCGTTGTTTTTCTATGAAATCAGGGCTTCCTTCCGCTTCAAATTCTTCCCCAGAGCGGAATTTGATGCGTATTTTGACTTTATTTGCAGCGTCGTCAGTCATGTAAATAGTCTCCTATCACAATGAGTTATCCACGGCACATTACACAGCTTTATGACATATAATAAGAAATATTTTGACATATGTCAATATATGCCAACTATATGACATTATATGTCATATACTGTTAAAAACTCGATTCTCAGACGAGAAAAAGCGTTTTCTTCTGTAGGAATATAAGCCGGGCTGTTAGAAAAAAAGGAAATAAGTGTTCATAAAACGGGGGATATATTAGCTGAAATGAGATTTTGGGGGCAGTGATTAACCAAAACCTATTTCTTTTTAACAACAAATCTCTTAAAAAAAGAACTTATTTTGTGCCTGTGAAATGAAATGGTTGGCCGCAAAAAACATGCTTTTTTTGCGATTTTTTTAAAAACAGCAAAAAACAGGCAATGTTTGTGTTTTGCAAAATTGGCGTTGAATTTGCGAAACGAAGTAAAAATCATTAAAAAGTAGTTTTTAAATATGTTGGGCAGGGCATTATGCTGATAAACAGGCTCTAGGCGGCTCTGTAGGGTGATTTAAAAATGTTTGAAGGATAGAGCCCTGCTCTTTTCTCTTCCTTTAGTGTTTTGGGTAGTATAATTTGGCTTTTTCTCCCCTATCTATAGTTTTCCTCGCTTATCTTTTGTTCTCTCCTTTCCTAGTCTGCATTAAAGGATAAATGGACCATTCATCATATGCAAACGCCCAACATGACCGAAGGAGTTTGAGGGAGTGTATGGATAAACGCAACATTCATCATATACAAACCTTCGGCCGGGAATATATAGTTTTGTGTAGATTTGCAGGATAAACTTACCCCCCTGCTGTCTGATTACCACTCCTCATTAATATAAGTCTGTGTAGATTTGCAGGACAAACTTAGCCTCAGCTGCGGGACTGAAAGGCGAATTTTTCCTTTGATATTCTTCTATGAAATAAGGAATTCTACCCATATGCATTTTATATAGGGCCAAATGAGAGAAAAATAGATAAGGGCGTCGTCGTTTAGGTTGGCCGGAGATAAGTCAAAATAGTACAATAAATACAAAATTATGAAAGATTTTTCTTCTATTTTGTTATCTTGGTATGCCCATAACAAGCGTGTTCTCCCTTGGCGGGAGGTCAAAGATCCTTATTTGATATGGATTTCAGAGATTATTCTCCAACAAACCCGCGTGGCGCAGGGATATGACTATTTTCTTCGGTTTATCAAGCGTTTTCCTCATCTAACCGCCTTGGCTGCCGCCAGCCAAGATGAAGTATTGAAATATTGGGAAGGATTGGGTTATTACAGCCGGGCGCGTAATTTGCATGAGGCGGCCAAAGGTATGCGGGGAGTTTTCCCTTCCTCTTATGAGGAAGTGCTGGCTCTGAAAGGGGTGGGGCAATATACCGCTGCGGCGATTTGTTCTATTGCCTACAATATGCCTTATGCCGTTGTAGATGGAAATGTATACCGGGTGCTGGCCCGCATATTCGGGGTGGAGAAGGCTATTGATTGTGCGGAGGGCAAAAGATATTTTTCCGTCTTGGCTCAAGATTTATTAGATAAAAACTCCCCCGGCGACTATAACCAAGCTATTATGGATTTTGGCGCTTTGCAGTGTGTGCCCGGAGAGCCGGATTGCGGGGTATGCCCTTTTGCGCGCCAGTGTGCTGCGTATAAAAAAGGCCTGGTGCTGAGATTGCCCGTCAAAATGCCCAAAAACCCTTTGACGCTGCGTTATTTCCACTATATATATGTAAAGCAAGGTTCCCAAACCTGGCTCCATAAACGGGGTGCGGGAGATGTATGGCAAGGCTTATATGAGCCTTTTCTTGTAGAGACGGAGAAAGCGGATCAAAATTATTACCGTTTGCCGGATTATAAGAATTGTTTCGGCCGTCGCCGCAGCGTGTGCAAAGTGCCTCCGCTTAAACATGTGCTTTCCCACCGGGTTATTTATGCTGATTTGTCTGAAATAACAATCCCCCCCACCTGCACTTTGCCGAAAGGATTTGTTGCGGTTCCTGTTACGGAAGTAAAAAAGTACGCCCTTTCCCGTTTGGTGCAGAAATTATTGGAAAAGGCTGGCTTGTTTTAGTCTGTTGCATATACTATAATTTCCCTATTCGTTTGACGGGCATTTTCTTTTTATGTCCGCTGTTAGAGCCATAACCAGTTGGCGTGGAGACAAAATATGCAATTGTTTAAAGATAAAATTCCTAGCAGCCGTAATTCGGAGGCCTATCCCATCTTGGTAGCGGAGCTGGCTGCCGCGCTGGATTCTTCTGACGCTTCTGCCGTGCCAAAATTACTTTTTGGCGAGAGTAAGTTGGGCTCTTATCCGGGTGCTTATCAGCTCGGAGATCATAACCGCTGTGATGGCTTTGCCAATGATGTTTTTTGGGAGAAACGTTTATGCAAGTGTTTATATTATCGTAATAATGGATATCCTACCCGGTGTGACTCCTGTGCTTTTACCAGCCGTTTTTATCTCCGGGGCGATTATCACATAGTGGACTATGAGGTGCCCTCTTTTTTTTGTGGGAAAAACATCGGCGAGATTGACTTGGTCCTCCAGAAAGACAACTTGCTCTATGCCACAGAAGTCAAACCTTATGCCGACAATGTCTTGTCTTCTACGCAGAAGCAGTATAAAGGAAATAAGGAAACATTGCTGCGCATGGTGGCGGAAATATTAACTTATACTGCCGGTGATACGCAAGGCATCTATCACAAGGCTATTGCTTTTTTTGAGAAGAACAGACATGACGGTTCTCCTACTGCCCAACAGCAAGAATACCAGACGCTTTCCCCCCTTTTGCTTCATGTAATCAAGAAAGCTGGGATAGCTGTTTTCCGTTTTGAAGAAGACGGCGCAGATTGCTATCAGATATGCAAATTATAATCCATCGTGGTACGCATCAGATTGGCGGCGTATCTACGGAAATACGTACTGCCCAAACCCGTATTGTGATTGATATGGGAGATGAATTGAGCCCTGCACAGGGTATTACCCCGTCGCCGCTTTCTATTCCCGGCGTTACCGATACAAAAGGTTTTTGTGACGGCGTTCTTTTTACTCATAACCATGCCGACCATGTGGGGCAACTCCAATCTATACGAAGCGGTGTCCCTTTTTATATGGGGCGGCTGGCAAAGGAAGTTTTGCGGGAAAGTTTGCCCCGCCGCACGGGTGTTCTGTTGAAGACGCGCCTGGAACAAGCCCGTTGTTTTGTTCCGGGGAGGCCTTTTCAGATAGGAGATATTGCCATTACGCCTTTATCGGTGGATCATTCCGCCTGTGACAGTTATATGTTTTTGCTGGAAGCGGAAGGCAAGAAGGTGTTGCATACGGGAGATTTCCGCGTACATGGCCTGCGGGGAAAGGCCGTACCGAAAATAATAGATAAGCGGGTAGGAAAAGTAGATGTTCTAATTATAGAAGGAACTACGCTTTCCCGTTCCGACAGTATTCCCGTTTCGGAGCGGCAGCTCCAGCGGCAGCTTAAAGAACAGATGTTAAACTATAAATATGTGTTTGCCTTGTGCGCTTCTACTAATTTGGAGCGCATCTGTGCTTTTTCAAAAGCAGTGCCCCGGGGAAAATATTTTGTTTGTGACGCATACCAAAGCAAATTGCTTGATTTGCTGCAACAGTATTGGGGGCCGTATTCGCCTTGGTACCGCAATATTAAAAAAGTAATATATGGGAGCAATTTGCAGGCCCGTTTGAAAGAGAGAGGATTTGTGATGATGGTGCGGGATAATCAGAAATTTAGAAAGATTATCCGCTCTTTTGATCCGCAGCAAAGTATTTTGCTCTATTGCATGTGGAACGGCTACCTGCAACAAGAGCGCAGCACGTTGCCTTCTTTTTTGCGTCTGACGGGCCAATGGGCTTCTTTGCACACCAGCGGGCATGCCAGCCAGCAGGATTTGAGGCGAATTATTGAAAAGACGAGTCCCCGTTTTGTCCTTCCTATTCATACGGACTTTCCTCAACGTCTCCAGACACTTTGCCCCCGGGAGCATGTGGTTTTGTTGTCAGACGGAGAAACATTTACCTTGTGATTGTGCCGGAATGTAAAGCAAAATCGGCCCTATCCCAAAACCGGACAGTATAACAAGGAGAAAGCCGTGCATGGGGCGGTGTGAAGATTACTTGCTGTTTCGTTTTGTCAAGATTTTTTACATAGACGGCGGAAGGGAAACAAAGGGGACCAAGGCTGGTCCTGAGTGGCGAAGGGCGGGGTTCTTTATCTCCGGAGGCTGGAAAAAATAAAGCCGTGTAAGAAACGCTTTCTGATAGGCGGCTGTGGCATATTGTTGAGCCTGTGAGATAAAAAACCCCCGGCTTAGCCGGGGGTTTTTGCGTAAGGCTTTTTTAGAATTTATATCCAAACGTGATAGAGAAAATATCGCTCTTTCCGTCGGTATATTCCAAAGATACGGGAGCTCCCAATTTATCCGACATCTGGCTGGAAATGCCGCTTAAATCTTTGGCAAAGATATGGGCATAGGCCAAATCCACGCTCCAACGTTCTTGACTGTAGCCAACGCCAATGGAAGCAATCTGGCGGTCATCTACAGGCACCAGCGTATCCATTTCTTTCTCGTTGATAGGAGACTTATCATACACATACCCGGCACGCAAAGCCCAGTTTTTGTTTAACTGGTATTCCGTACCAAAGTTCAAACGATATACATCTTTGTAATTTTTGTTGTTATAGACAAAGGGATTGCTGCTGTTGTCTTTGTATTGAATTAAAATTTGGTCGTAAGAACTCCAGAATGTACCTACGATGCCAGCTTCCAATACCCATTTGTCTGTAGCTTGATAAGAAATGCCGGCAGAAATGCTGTCAGGCAGCGTGATGGCGCCTTCGGCGTTTCCTCCCTTGATATTGATGGAAGGAATGGTGTTGCCTCCGGCATCAATGCGACCGTTTAAGTTCTGTTTGATTTTGGAGCGGTACATTGCACCCAAGGCCCATTTTTCCGCCCAGTGGGGTCGGTACAATAAAGAGAAGTTTCCCCCCCAGCTTACGCCGGAACCGCTTATGTCGTATTTTACGCCGGGTGCGGCCAAATTAAAGAAAGAGCTTTGGGAGAAACCAATGATCATGGCTTCCAATCCCATAGCGATGGACAGCTCGTCATTTGCTTTGACGGCAATGGTCGGAGTAAAAGAGAAGGTTTCCACTTTTACTTTATAGGCTAAGTTGCTGCCGGGCCATGTTTGGATATTTCCGTCGTATTCTCCGCCTAAACCATAGCGGGAAAAACCGCCTAAACCAACGGATACTTGATCATTCCATTTTTGGGTAATAAAGAAATTGGGCAGATACCAGGTATCATTTTTCAATGAGCGGGATTGCCCCATTACGGAAGTGGTCGCATCTGCGGTTACCACGGTTAGGCCCAGTTGTGCCTGTGTGCCTTCCAGCTCCGTAATTAAAGCCGGGTTGTAGGCCAAAGAGGCAGCTTCTGCTTTATTGGCCATAGTGGCACCGCCCATAGCAGTGCCTCTGGCGCTGAATTCATACAGCGCAAATCCGGCACCCTGCACGTCGGCGCAGAATAATACCGGTAAGACGAGTACGGCTAACGTTTTGATTATTTTTTGCATAGTGAGTCCTAGTCGTAATAGATGTATTACAAAAGAAAACCCCCTTTCCGTTGAAACGAAAAGGGAGTTATGCTATTTGGTTAATTGATTGATTTTGTCTTTAGCAAAGACACCAAAATATGTTTTGGTATAATCTTCCAGCACTTTTTTATAGGTTTCCAGCGCAGCGGTTTTATCCCCGGACAATTCTTGGCTGATGGCTAGGGTAAAATAAGCTTGCGGCAGGGCGAAGCTGGAAGGGTTTTCTGTGATGAACTTTTGCAGCGTTTCAATAGATTGGGCATAATCTTGTACCGCTTGTTGCGCCGCCCCCAAAGAGACAGCCGCTATTTGGCGTACATAAGGATTATGGGCCCGTAGCAATTCTTTATATATATCTACGGACTGAGCATAATTTTCTTCCGTAAACAATAAATCCGCCTGCATAAGACGCCCATAATAAGCGGCGTCTGAGCCGGGATAATCGGCGTTAAGCTGGTCAATGGCAGCAATTCCTTGTGCCGGGCCTTGCGTGAGCAGCAAAAGTTGGGCATTATAAAACTGAGCCCAAGAATTTTGCATCACTTTTTCTTTATGAGATGAATACAACCCCCAGCCGCCTCCTACTATGGCAATCGCAATTACTGCCGTCAGCAAGACGGTTTTATGGGCTTTGCAGACATCGATAAGTTTTAAAACATAAGAAGACAGAGTTTCTTGATTTTTGTTTTCCATATATTTCATTATATTAAAAAAAGAAGCCGGTTGGAAAATAGTATTGTACGGCTATTGTTTATTTTTCTGAAAATATTGTATTCTACTAGCATACCGAGAGATATGTTATGTGGCAAATTGCAGCTATAGGAGAAGTGTGGCTAAATCTATTGCCTACCGGAGTCCGCTTAGGCGGCCTGCCGGCGGCAGCGGCATGGTATTGTAATGAAATGGGGGCCAAGGGAATATTGGTGTCGGCTGTCGGAAAAGATAAACATGGCTGGCGTGTGCAGCGGGAGCTGCAGCAACGGGGTGTTTCTTCTGAATTTGTTGCGCTGCTGGAAGGACAGTTTACCGGAGAAGTCCGTATTCATTATAATGAAAATGGCAGCCCCTCCTACCATATTTTAGAAGATTGCGCTTGGGACCATTTGGCGATGACTGCACCGCTGGCGCAAGTGGCCGGCCAAGTAGATGGCGTTATTTTTGATACGTTAAGCCAACGCTCGCCTGATTCCCGCCGGGCTGTTTATGAATTTCTGGACAAAACAGATTCCCATGCGGTGCGGGTGCTGGCTTTGCATTTGAGAGCTCCCTATTACACGGAAGAAATTTTGGAGCAGTCATTTCGCCGGGCGACCATAGCCAAAATTACCCATTCGGAGCTGCCTTTCCTGGCCAAATGGCTGAATATCCCTGGCGCCGGCGCGGAAGAAACGGCCCATACTTTATTGGGCAAATATGAGGGCTTGCGTTTTGTGGCTTGCACGCGCGGAGAAAACGGAAGTTTGTTGGTGGATCGGACTCATATTTATGATTGTGGCGGTTTTTATGCGGACCAGTTTGTCAATTCCTATGGCTGTGCGGGCGCCTTTTCTGCGGTGCTTTGTTTGGGGGCGCTCAACGGGGCGGATTTAGCTCTTTTAAATGAAGAGGCAAACCGCGCCGCTTGCTGTGTGTGTGAAGATGCGGCTTGCTTGGTTCCGTTTAGTGATGAAGTGTTGGATAATCTGCAAAAGGCCCGTATTATTTAAGCAGAGTATTTTCTTTCCTTATGGAGCGGCAGACCACGCACGTTAGGGCCTTTCCCTGCTTTTACGCTAATTCTTCTTCTGTCAATTGGCGGCATTCAATGCCGTTTTTATTCAAAAAAAGTAACCCGTCTTGACTGCGGTCGTATAGGTTTTTGTAAAACACCCGCACAATGCCGGCCGTAATGGTGACTTTGGCGCAGTGTACGCACGGGGAATAAGTAATGTAAAGGGTGCTTCCTGCCGTAGGAATACCATTCTTGGCGGCGAACAAAATCGCATTTTGTTCCGCATGCAATTCATTTTCTACAGACCATTTGCCATGGGCATCGTAAAATGTACGGCTGGCAAGAAAATCTTCGTAAGAAGCAAACTGGTCTTTAAAGGTGGTTTGGTAGAGCTGAGCAAAATGGTCCGAGCAATGTTCTTGGCCGGAGGGAGATCCGTTAAATCCTATGCTTACGACGCGGCTCTCTTTGACCAAAACAGCTCCCACTTGCATACGGCAGCAAGTGGACTGGGCCGCTACTAATTCAGCCATTTGGGTGAATAATTTGTGTTTGTTTTTCATAAGGCCGATTAACTTTTGAACGTTAAAAAGACCGCCCCCACCAATAAGCAAAACGCCGCCAAATGGTTCCAATGAAAATGCTCATGGAAATAAAGCAGCGAAAATACGGTGAATACGGACAGCGTAATAACTTCTTGCATTACCTTAAGTTGGGTGACTGTAAAGTAGCCGTTGCCCATGCGGTTGGCCGGTACTTGCAGACAGTATTCAAAAAAAGCAATGCCCCAACTAATTAAAATAACAGCCCACAAGGCGGTGCTTTTATGTTTCAAATGCCCATACCAAGCCACCGTCATAAATAAATTAGACAAAACTAATAAAGCAATTGGTTTCCACATATCTTTATTATAGTAAAAATGGAAGAGCAGGAGCCAGGCTGTTCCCGCTGGAAATAAAATGCAATAAAAAGCGTTCTTTATGTGTTGCGTATAAAGGGAATGTTGTAAATTTTTATTCGGCAAAGCTGGTTTTATTTATATAATAATGAAAATGAAAATACAAAAAACTTTATTATTAACTATTTGTTTTTTTACCGCTTCTTTTTTGGGTGCCCAAATGCCGCAGCCTCCGCAGGCTGTACCAGCCGGGCAAGAACAGGCCGCGGGCAGCGCACCGAAGGCCGAAGCGTCTGCTGCGGCGGATTCCGCTGCGGATACGGCACCGGCGTCTGCCGATGTCACAAAAGAGGAAGTTCTTTCCCCCGCCCAAGCGGCCGGTGTAGCGGAAGAAAATATTTCTAAACACCCCACGGAGGCCGTCTCTTTGGCCGCCGAAGCGCAGGCAGAGGCCGCAGCGGCACTTTCCGCTTTGGCTCAGGCTGACCAACCGCTTCCTTCTTTAGATGACAAATTGACAGTAAATGATTGCGTGCGTATCGCATTGGCAAACAGCCCGCGCGTAGTCAGTGCGCGTTTGGCTGTGGAATCGGCGGCGGTGGCGCTCAGCAGCGCTAAGGCGGAGTTTTTGCCTACCGTTTCCGCTACGGCGCAGCAAGAATATGTAAATCAAAAAATTCCCCCCGCTTCCCGCAGCGACCATGGACAAGGCAGTTCTTCTGTTGATGCGTCAATTTCTATTTCCGGCATTACGGATATGGTGCGTAATATCAAAACACAAAAATTAGAGCTGCAGCGCGCCCAGTTGGATTTATGTGATACGGAGAACGGCATTATCGCCGATGTAAAAAGCGCATATTATGCCTTGCTTTCCGCCCAGCGCGCCGTGGCTATACGTACACAATCGCGGGATTTGTATCAAGAACAGTATGACCGTACCAAAGCGTTTTTTGATGAAGGACTCCGCCCTAAAGTAGATGTTACAACGGCTGAAGTGAATCTTAATAATGAAATTTTAAGTTTAATCCGTGCTAAAAATTTGGTCAAAACCCAGACCGCCGCGTTGGCTAATGTGATGGGAGTTACGCGCCAGGTTCCCCTGGTGTTAGATGATACCATTGAGGCGGAGCCGTTTACCATGACCTTTGAAGAAGCGTTGACGCAAGCTTATGCCAACCGCCCTGATGTCCGCTCGTCTAAAGCGGCACTGGAAATAAGTGAAATTAAGCTCAATCAAGCCCAAGCCGCTTATTGGCCTACGTTTACTTTTGGCGCTTCTTTTAGCAAAAATGGAGATGAATTCCACTTTGACAATGACCAAACCCGCTTATTTGCCGGCGTAGAGATACCTATTTTCAGCGCATTGAGTGTTTATAACGGCGTCAAACAGGCGCGTATCAATTTATCCTCAGCGCAAAACAGTGACCGCAGTCTTTCTAATGACGTATTCTTGGAAGTACAGAATGCGTTTATTGCACTTAATGAAGCGGCAGAAAGTATCCCTGTGGCGGCTTCTACGGTAGAAAAAGCGAAAGAAAATCTAGACTTGGCGCGCGGCCGTTATAATGAAGGCATTGGAGATATGATTGCCTTAAAAGACGCGGAAGTGGCCTATACGGATTCTGAATTGAATTTACTGACCGCCCGTTATGATTATGCCGTGGCGTTGGCGGAACTTAAAAAAGCGATGGGTACAAGATAAATATGAAAATAAATATTTTTTCCGGAATATGGAATTGGTTTAAAAACCGCCCTACATGGGTGAAATGGCTGTGTTTGGCTGTTTTATGCGCCGCGGGCATTGGCGCGTGGAAACTATTCTTCCAAGCTCCGTCTGCGCCGCTGTACCGTACGGCTGAAGTGAAAACCGGCGACATAGAAGATATTGTGGAAGCTTCCGGTCCGATAGCACCTGTCAACACCACGGAAGTGGGGGCTTTGGTGTCCGGCGAGATTTTGGAAATTTATGTGGATTATAATACGCCAGTGAAGAAAGGGGATCTGATGGCCCTTATTGATCCTACCCAAATCCAGGCCAATTATGACCAGGCGGTGGCCAGTCTTTCTTCTGCCAAAGAAGAATTGGAATCCGCAAAGATGACCTATAATTTGGCCCAAATCAACTTAAAACGTTACCAATCCTTGTATGATAAAGAATATGTGGCAAAGACGGATTTGGAACAGTATGAGCTGGAATTTGTCAATGCCAAAAGCTCTTTAAATTCGGCGGAGTCTCGTGTTATTCAAGCGCAGGCCAGCTTGGACAGCGCCAAAAAAGACTTGGATAATACACGTATAGTGTCCCCGGTAGATGGAGTGGTGCTGACCAAAAAAGTGAGCGAAGGCCAGTCTCTGACGGCAGGTTATTCTACGCCGGAAATGTTTACGCTGGCGGAAGACTTGACTAAAATGCAGATTGAAGCCAAGGTGTCTGAAGCCGACGTGGTAAAGATTAAAGAAGGGCAAACCGCTGAATTTACATTAGACGGATACCCCGATGAAAAATTTTCCGGTACGGTGCGCCAGGTGCGTACCAATTACACGGCTTCTTCCAGCTCATCTTCCAGCACGTCGTCTTCTTCCACCACTTATACAGTGGTGATTGATGTGGATAATGCGGAAGGTAAATTTATGCCTGGCATGACGGCTACCATTACTATCAAAACAACCGATAAACAAGGCGTGCTCTTGGTGCCTAATGAAGCGCTTCGTTTCTCCCCCTCCACCAATATGGAAAAGTATGATACAACGGGAGTATGGGTGCTTGAACAGGGCGCCCAGCCACGCCGTGTGCCGGTCAGCATAGGCATCATTTCTGAGAAACGTACAGAAATCACTTCGGGTGATTTAAAAGAAGGGCAGCGGGTCATCGTTTCTGAAAATAAAGCCGGTGCAAGCGCTGCCGCCAGCGGCCAGCCCCCGCGCCCGGGCCGGAGAAGATAAATGAGCTTGATTGAAACCACGAATTTATATAAAACCTACGTCGTAGGTGATGTGGAAGTGCACGCGCTGCAAGGGGTGAGTATTTCTATAGAGCGTGGTGAGTTTGTGGCGGTAATGGGCCCTTCCGGGAGCGGCAAATCCACTTTTATGAATATTTTAGGCTGTTTGGATAAACCCACCCAAGGGAAATATATTGTAGACGGAATAGATGTAACCGCAACGGATTTGTCCAAATTGGCCGGGGTGCGTAATCGCAAAATCGGCTTTGTGTTCCAAGGGTTTAACTTAATCAGCCGTACCACGGCCGTAGAAAACGTGGAGCTGCCCATGGTGTATAATCATACTCCGTCTCACCTACGCCGTGAAAAAGCCATGGAAGCTTTGAAGGCTGTTGGATTGGAGAAACGCGCATTTCATATGCCCAACCAGCTTTCTGGCGGGCAACAGCAGCGTGTGGCTATTGCGCGCAGTTTGGTGTGTGATGCCCCGATAATCTTTGCCGATGAGCCGACCGGCAACTTAGATACCAAAATGAGTATTGAGGTTATGGACTTGTTTACCCGGTTGAATAAAGAAATGGGCAAGACCATTATTTTGATTACACATGAGCCGGATATTGCTCAGTATGCCGGCCGGCTGATTACCTTCCGCGACGGGCAGAAAGTCAGCGATGAGGTGAAAAAATGATAGATACGCTTCTCTCCGTTTTCCGCATTTCGGTAAAAGCCATCTTTGCCAATAAAATGCGTTCTGCATTGACCAGTTTGGGCATTGTAATTGGGGTGGCTGCGGTCATTACCATGCTGGCGGTGGGTACGGGTACCCAGCAGAGTATGTCAGAGCGGTTTTCCCGCTTTGGCACGAATATTTTATATCTGCGTCAGCCGTGGGATTTAGACGAAAGCATTTCTTCGCCTAAAGATGTGACAATGGACGATGTGCGCGCCATACGCCGTTTGCCCGGAGTGGAAGCGGCCGCGCCGTATATTAATTCTGGATTTGACGTAAAATACGGCTATACTTCCACCTCTATTGACGTATTGGCTACGGATACCGATATTTTTAAAACGTATGATTGGGAAATAGAAGAAGGGCGGGAGTTCACGGAACGGGAAGTAGATGATTATGCCCAAGTGGCGGTACTGGGCGCTACGGTGGCGCAAACTATTTTTAACGATGTAGACCCTTTGGGCAAGACCGTCATTTTTGACGAAATACCTTTCACCGTCATTGGAATAATGAAAAAGAATGGCCAAGGCGGCATGGGGTTTGATATGGACGAAGGCACGCTGATCCCCTATACCACCGGCAAAGTGAAAATGAACACCGGCTGGAATAACAGCGACCGCCGCGCTTTGGACAGGGTTATTATCCGCGTAAAAGATTTCAACACGATAGAAGAAACAAAAGAAGAAATCGCTAATACTGTACGCAATACGCATAAAATACACCCATTGGCGGAAGATGATTTTCAATTAGATGATTTTGCTTCTTTTGTGGAAGAAGCCAAAGCCGCCAGCAAGACCATGGGTATTCTGCTGGGGGTGATAGGAGCCGTGTCTTTGCTGGTGGGCGGCATTGGCGTAATGAATATTATGTTAGTGTCTGTGACGGAGCGTACGCGTGAAATCGGCATTCGTATGGCTATTGGGGCCACCAGCGCCGATATTCGGCTTCAGTTTCTGGTGGAAGCGGTGACTCTCTCTTGTATAGGCGGGTTAATTGGGGTATTGATTGGCATTATAGCCACGATGATTGTGGCGGCTAACAGCACCAGCATTCCTGCACAGCTGAGTATACCGTCTATTTTTATCGCGTTTGGATTCTCGGCCGCTACGGGTATTTTTTTCGGGTATTATCCGGCGTATAAAGCGTCTAAACTGACGCCAATTGATGCCCTGCGTTATGAATAATCTGTTTTGCCTGTCATACATAAGCCCGGTTTTAAGCCGGGCTTTTTTATGTGCAGCCCTTCAGCCAATTCGGCGGGTTTTGTTTGAAAGAACGGATAGGAATAGATTGGGCTTGCCGGAGCAGGCGTATGGGCGGTAATATGTGTACTGGGAAGCAAGTGCTGCGCGTTGGGTAATGCACGCAGGCAGTGAAGTAAATGCCTGTATAGGCTGCACTATGGAGCTTGAAATAACCTTTTTCTTTTTCTATTGGCAGCTCTAATTTTGCTACAGTAATAAAAAGCCCCGTCGTGAAAAAGACGGATAAAATTTTAGAAAAAACTGCAATAAAAAAACGCTTTCTAGGTTTATATAAGGGTGGAGACGACATGAACGGGCAAAGTGATGATGAATTGGTAGTCGGTTTCCAAAACGGAGACGAAAGGTGTTTCAATGAATTGGTATATCGGTACAAAAATATGCTGTACCAATATATCATGGTCATGGTGCGCGACGAAGGCGCCGCCGGCGATATTTTTCAAGAAGTATTTTTGAATTTTTACCGCCATATCCATGACTATCAGCCGGAAGGAAAACTGAAAAGTTATCTTTTCACTGCGGCGCGAAACCGAATTTTAAATTACTTTCGCGACAAAGACAAGCTGGTTTCATTAGACGACACTGACGAAGAAGGAAATCCCTATTGGCACGATGAACTGCCCGGCCAAGACCCACAGCCGCTGGAAGGGTTAGAAAGAGCCGAGCTGGCCCAGCAGATACGCAATGCGTCGTTGCGTCTGCCGCCGGCCCAACGGGAAGCGATTTACTTAAAGCAATATATGACGTTTAAAGAAGCGTCTGAACTTTTAAACCGCCCCCTTGGCACGGTATTAGCAGACCATCACCGCGGCATACGCAAGATGCAGAAAATGTTACAGAACGAGGCTTAATTATGAAAAATGAATGTGAAAACATACTGCTGTATTTCTACGGCGAATTGGAGCCGCAGCAGGCCGCCGCGTTCCAAGAACATGTGGCCCAGTGCCCGCATTGCCGGCGGGAAATGGCTTTCTTGCAGCAGACGCAGCAGGCATTAGTCCCCCCCGCCGCTCCGCAAACGCTGGTAGAAGGCGTTTTGGCTGGTGCTGCGGCGGGCAAACAAGGCTGGTGGAGCCGGATAGTTAAACCGGCGTTAGCTGCCGCTTTGGTATTGGGCGCGGGAGTGCTGTTCTTTTTTACCGGGCCTTATAGGAGCCGTTATCAAGATGACGGCGCAGAACTCATGGCCTATATTTCCGCCGAAGCTGATGAAGAATATAACAACTTTGTGGCGGATTTTGAAGCTTTTGAGGAAAAATTTTAAATAAAGAAGGGAGGAAACACATGAAAAAATTATTCGTGTTGGGCACATTGTTGGTTTTTGGCGCGGCTGCTTTTGCGGCTCCCAAATGCCAAGGCGATGACTGCCCGGTGAAGAAAGGGAAAGAAGCTCGTCATGAAATGCTCATGAAGGGCGATAAAGCCGATAGAAAAGCGAAGCTTGATGCGGACAAAGCCGAACGCAAGGCCCGCAGAGCCCAGTTTAAAGCCAATGAAGAAAAATTGGAAAAACTGGTCAAAGAATATAAGAAGGCTAAAGAAGGCAGCAAAAAACAGGCTTCTTTGCGCGAAGAAATCGGTGAAGTGTTAAACACCGTGCGCTCCGAGCAAATTGAAATGCGCTCCGAGCAAATAAAAGCGTTTGAAAAACGCCTGGCGGATATGAGAGAAGCTTTGAATAAAGAGCAAGAACCTGCCGCCAAAAACGCTTGGATTGAGAAAATGACTGATAAAGTCATTGCGGAAGATGGAGACTTGGGAGAGGCTCTGCGCAGCTATGGGCATATGCCGAAAGGTCCCAAAGCCGGTCCTGAAGCTGGCCCCAGAGGGCCTAGAGGCCCTGAAGCTGGTCCGAAAGGCCCCTTAGTCGTCGGTCCGGAAGGGAAACTTCCTCCTCCGCCTCCTCCGGCTCCGGAAGATGCTGAATAAAAAATTCAATTAATACCCCCCGCTTTTATGCGGGGGGTTCTATTTAAAACGGAAAAGCCAAAATTTATTTTCCTCAGTGCTTTTGCAAGGAACTGATAGCTGATTTTTTAGAGAGAGTAAAGGGTTAATAAATTTTTTCCCGGCCGCCGCCAGTTTGGGGTAATGGGCTCAATTATCCATACACGCTTTGTTAATTCGGCTCTGAGACGGATCCGTTCCTTATCTCTGTTACTTTTCTGTGGCGCGCACTTTGTTTCTCAAGCGATAAGAAGACTTGATTGGGTGATGTTTAGACACTAACCCCCTGTTCGGCTGAACAGGGGGTTGGTAAGATTAGTTCAATACTTCTTTCCAAGCGTTTGCTTCATCTTGGAGTTTTTGTTTAGATTCGTCTATTTTGCTTTGTACGGCTTGTTTTGCCATTTCCGTGGAGAAACTGGTATTGTTTTCTTGGCTGGATTGAGCAGCTGCTTTGGCGTTTTCATAAGCTTCTTTGGCATCTAAAAGTTTCTGGCGCGTTTCAGCTGATTTTTGCAGCGCTTCATCTAATGTCATTGGCGTATTGGCAGCGGAAGCGGCGGTAGAAGTATTGGCGGCGCAACCAACACCCAAGCACAAGGCGCCTAATACGGTAAGAGCAAGCAGTTTTTTCATGTTTATTCCCCTTAGTTAAGATATTTATATTGTATAAAAAGTTTTATCTTTGGGCGCAATCTTTTCGTAATTATTTGTTTTCGGCTTTTTATCATGTGCCAGTATATTTTTTAGATGACAACATGGTATGTAGAGTGAAAACAGAATATTTTTAAGTGAGTAATAAATAATAAAAAGCTGAACCGGATAATAAAAAAAGGGTTATTTTTGTTTTGATCTTAGACGGGAGCCTTCCGTCTTTTTTTATCTAATCCTTTTCCCCCCCTTGCCCGTACGAACCGGCAAATATTAGTGTAAATAAAACAAAACTACTTCAAGGGGGGCGTATGAATATAAAAGCCGCTGCGGGTATAATCTTGGGAATGTTTTTCTGTTGTTTTTATTCTGCCGGGGCCCAAGAAACCAACATAACCCAGCACACCGCCAAACACCAGCGCGTGCTGGCAAGGACCCAGTTGATGCATCATGATTCTTTGCAGGCTTTCGGCAAACAATATTTGGGCTGGGAAGAAGATGTGACCAAACACCTCGGTCTGCAGGTAGGGGCCGACATCAGTTACCTACTCCAACGTGGAGCGCCCAGCGGTAAACAAACTTCTATTCAAGGTTATTATTATCCATATGCTTCCTGGGATTTATTTACTGATACCCGTTTGGGTTCCGGGCAGATTACTTTCAACTATACTTATATTCATTACTGGGGCATACAAGGCACTACCCTGCAAAACCGCTTGGGGCTGTTGTCTGCGCAGAATGATTATACGGCCAATCAAGAAATTTTTTCCCAGCTTTCTTATACTCATACTTTGCCTGGCAAAATGGACTGGCTTTCTTTTACCATAGGCCAATTTCCTCTCTATAATTTTGACGGCTCCAATTATTTAGACAATCAGCAAACGGCGCTGTTTAATTATGCCCTGTCCCAAAATGCCACCTCCGTTTACCCGATAGCCAGCTTTGGCGGTTATGTACAGGCCGCCCCGGGTGATTGGACTTTGGCTGCCGGCTGGCAAGATGCTTCCAATATAGACGGGCAGACCATACAGTTAAACCACGCTTTTGGCGGGTATTATACATGGTTTGGCTCCATCTCCTACAGCCCCACTATTAAGGGGCTGGGCGCGGGACAATACTCTTTTCTGTATTATTATCAGCCTTCCGTGTCCGATCAGCCGGGCATAGGGCGGGGTTGGTCGTTTAACGCCAGTCAAAACTTCGGCAAAAAATGGGCCGTTTCCGCCCGGGCAAACGGCTCAGACGGAAATATTAACACCATTAAAAACTCCTATGCGCTGGCGCTTTCTTATTTAAATCCGTTCAACCGCAACATATTAGACGTTATCACACTGGGTGTGGTATATAACCGCGCCGACGGAGAAGCGCTGGGTTATCCCACTTTCTGGCGCAGCGGAGAAACAGCGGTGGAACTGCAATGGGTGTGGGGTATAGGCAAGATGTTGACCATTACCCCAGATGTGCAAATTTATCCGCGGGCTGCTTTAGATGGCGGTAATCATGTGGTAACAGTGGCGGGCTTGCGGACTACAATTATGCTGTGAACATACTGGACATAAAAGGAGAAAACTATGCAAGACATTCAATTGGGGACTCGCTATCCTACCTTAGCGTTTATTTCCGGCGGAGCCGGACAGGCAGAAGATGGTATTCCGCCGCAGCCGTTTGAGACGTTCTGCTACGATTCTGCACTCTTGCAGGCCAAGATAGAAAACTTCAACGTGGTGCCTTATACCTCGGTGCTGCCCAAAGAGCTGTATCAAAACATCGTACCGGTTGATGCCGTGGCTGATCAGTTCAAACATGGCGCCGTACTGGAAGTGATTATGGCCGGCAATGGAGCCAATATTACCGAACACAAAGCCATTGCCACCGGTTTAGGAGTATGCTGGGGCAAAGACAAAAAAGGCAACCTGGTCGGAGGCTGGGCGGCGGAATATGTGGAATATTTTGATACGCCTATTGACGATGAAATTGCCAAAGGCCATTGTGAAATGTGGCTTAATAAATCCTTAAAGCACGAGCTGGAAATCCGCGGCGTAGAGAAACACAGCGAGTTCCAGATGTGGCACAATTACATCAACATTACCAAACCGTTTGCGTATTGCTTGACTGTAATGGGATTTTTAAACTTTAAATTTGCGCCGCTGGCTACAGCCAAAGGCGTCAAACCGATGGACTAAGGTTTTTCTTGGGGGAGCTATGGCAGAAAATAACGACTCGTCCGTTTCTGCGGTCAAAAAGCTGGGCATTATCGGCCTGGCTAGTATTGTTATCAGTTCTATGGTTGGGGGCGGGATTTTCTCCCTCCCCCAAAACATGGCCGCCGGCGCCAGCGCCGGGGCTGTCCTTTTGGCGTGGGTCATTACGGGAATCGGCATGTATTTTATTGCCAATACGTTTAGTATTCTTTCCCGTGTAAAGCCGGATTTAACCGCCGGCATTTATATGTACGCGCGGGAGGGGTTTGGCCCGTATGCCGGCTTTACCATTGGCTGGGGATATTGGCTGTGTCAAATTTTTGGCAATGTGGGCTATGCGGTTATTACGATGGACGCGCTGAATTATTTTTTCCCGCCTTATTTCCAGGGAGGAAATAATTTGTGGTCCATTATCGGCGGATCCATTTTGATATGGGTATTTAATTTTGTGGTGCTGCGCGGGGTGCGCCAGGCGGCGGTGATGAACATTGTCGGTACGGTGGGCAAGCTGGTGCCGCTGTTTTTGTTTATCATTATTTTGCTCTTTAGTTTTCATTTGGATAAGTTTGATTTTAACTTTTGGGGCAAAATGGCCGAAGGCGGCAAAAGTTTGGGCGGATTGGGAGCCCAGCTCAAAAGCACCATGTTGGTCACGCTGTGGGCGTTTATCGGCATAGAAGGGGCGGTGGTGATGTCTAACCGCGCCAAAAGCCAAAGCGACGTCAGCAAAGCCACTATATTGGGTTTCTTGGGCTGCTTGGTGATTTATATTTTGCTTTCGTTGTTGCCGTTTGGGTTTTTAACCCAGCAGGAGCTTGCTTCTATTGCCAATCCTTCAACCGCCGGCGTATTGGAAAAAGTAGTCGGCCCGTGGGGTGCTTGGGTGATGAACATTGGTCTTGTGATAGCGGTGCTTTCCAGCTGGCTGGCTTGGACCATGATTTGCGCCGAAATACCGCAGGCAGCCGCCCAAAATGGCACTTTCCCCAAACAGTTTGCGCGGGAAAATAAAAATGGTTCCCCCAGTGTATCTTTGTGGGTGACCAGTATTTTAATGCAGTTGGCCATTTTGTTGGTATATTTCTCTAATAATGCCTGGAATACCATGCTTTCTATTACCGGGGTTATGGTGCTGCCGGCGTATATTTTCAGTACGGCGTATCTGTGGAAATTGGTGGAAGACGGCGAATACAGCCAAGTGGCCAAGAAAGGCCGCGCCGCAGCGCTGTTTACCTCCCTTATCGGTACGGGATACGGCTTATGGCTGGTGTATGCGGCGGGGCTGAAATATTTATTTATGGCGGTTATTTTCTTGGCGTTGGGAGTGCCTGTATTTGTCTGGGCACGGCGCCAACAACAAGACGGAAACCCCATTTTTTCCAGTACGGGAGAAAAAATCGTCATGTGTTTGCTTGTATTGGCGGCTTTAGTGGCGGTGTATGTGTTTTCTCGCGGGCTGGTCAGCCTTTAAATAAGTCCTTATTTTCAAAACCCCGCTTTTCGGCGGGGTTTTTTATGCCTTTTCTTTAAACCGCTGTTTGCAAGCCCGCAGAATGAGGAGTTTTCCCCCGCTATTTTTCTCCAACTAGTTTTGTCTCAAACCCAAAAGATGGACTGACATTTCTCAGTAAAAAACTCCGGGCATAAGTCCAGTGATTTTTCATATTGACAAAATATAGGGGATATGCAAAAATAAACATATCTTTGTGTTTACACAGGAGAAAAAATGAAAAAAAGAGTCCTTTTGTTAGCCGCCTTGCTGGCGGTATTTTCCCCACTTGTATTACAGGCACAGTCCTGGCAAATGGTGGGCACCCGTGCTATGGGTATGGGCGGTGCCGGCGTAGCTACTGCTTACGGAGCTGATGCGCAATATTGGAACCCGGCGGGTTTGGCTGCGGAAGATGACGTAAACGATGCCGGTTTTTCCTTGACGGCAGGGGCCAGCCTGCAGGCGGCGGAAAACGTATTGGAAGGCGTGCGGGATTTAACGGATATGGCGGACCGCTACAAAAATTTAGCTTCTGCCATAGAGAACGGTTATACGGCTACAGCGAGCGATTTGAGCACCATTTTTGAAGGTCTTGACGATATATCCAAATTAGTTGGAAAAAATATGGGAGCCTTGGTAGATGCCAATGCCGGAGCTGGTTTGAAAATTAAGAATTTTGCCGTTACCGCGCGTGCACTAGGCAGTATGGCTATTATGCCGGTGGTAGATACTAAAAATATTGGTTTCGCCGGAGCGGGTGCGGGTTTACAATTAGGCTCTACGGGTTCCGCCGGCAGCAATCAATCCTCGGCAGATGCTTTGGCGCAGGCTATAGATCAACATGGCGTATTTGACGCATTGAATCAATTGCTTGGCGGCGGTTATTCCAGCAGCCAGGAGCTGGCTAATGCATTTATCAATGCCGCGGCTTCGGCCGGCGGCACCAGCCAGCAAATTGCTGAGGCAGTCCGTGCAGCAGTGGGCAGCATGGGCGGTGCGGCTCAAATTATTAACCAAGCTGCTTCTTCTTCCGGCTCTTATGCGGACAACCAGACGTTGGCCATGGCAGATGCGGCTACTTTTGCGGAAATTGCTTTGGGTTATGGGGCCCAGGTAATGCCCGGATTGAAACTGGGCGCAAACTTGAAAGTCATTGACGGATATATGGCGCAAAGCGGTGTAATGATTTTAAGCGATGACCAAGATATAAAAGACATCTTTGATAAAGCTTATGACAATAAAGAAAACAGCGTTAATATCGGCGTGGATTTGGGGGCGCAATTTAATTTTTCCCGCGCGTTGGACCGGGAAGTATGGCTTAACCCCCAGTTGGGTTTAACGGTAAAAAATCTGAATGGTCCGAAATTTGACCGCCCGGCAGCGCCGGCGGATTTAAATCCGGCTATTGCTGCGCAGTGGAATACAGACAAATATCAGCTGAAACCTCAAGTGCGTGCCGGTGCGGCCATTAATCCTTTGCCGTTTATGACGCTGGCTATGGATTTGGATTTGACGGAAAACGATACATTGCTTGATGAGATCAAATCCCGTCAGCTGGCTTTGGGGCTGGAGCTTAACCTGCTTAACCGTTCTACGTTCAATATTCCCCTGCGGTTAGGATTTAACAAAAACCTTTCTTCCAGCGCGGTGTCTGCTTTTTATACGGCGGGACTGGGGTTAAATATGGCTCATTTTCACCTGGAGCTGGCTGGAGCGATGAGCAGCGGAAGCACGGATATTGACGGTACCAGCGTGCCGGATTCGGCGGCGCTCTCTTTGATGTTAGGGTTCTTGTTTTAACTTGGCTTGTGTAATCCGAAGCCCACCCCATACAGGGGTGGGCTTTTGTTATCTCTCGGCCTGGCCTAAGGAAGGGGTGTCTTGTATTAAAAATCTTTCTTTTCAGGCTTGAACTATTTTTCTGTTTATGTTTGCAGGGAGACTACAGCTTTTGTTTGTATTGATTGGGGTGTGCGCGGTCTCAAGCTTAGCAGTGTTCTGGCATGGCAAACAGAGAGCAGAAGACTTCTTTTAGTGATTCGGCGGATTTCATTCCGGCCGCGTAGAGACACTTCGTCTGGCAAGTGGCAGGATTCTTCTTTTAGGAAAAATCGCTTGCTGGTAACAGCAAGCCGCGGCCCAAAGAGGTTATACTTCGGGTGGTTTTTTGTTGCTTTTTTCAAAACGCTGTATTTCTTGTACGATGCCCGCGGTCAACACGGCAGTTGTAATGGCAAATAAAATCAATCCGGCCGCTACAGTTACGGCGGCAATAGCACGGCCCAAATAGGTGATGGGATACAAATCCCCATAACCCAACGTGGTAAATGTTTCTACAGACCACCATAGTGCGTCTAACATGTTTCGGAATACCAGCGGCTGGGCTACGTGTTCCACCCGGTAAATCATAAAAGCGCTCCACACCCACAACATTAAAATAAATGCCCCGCAAATCATGAGCTCGGATTTCTTTTTGGATACTACGGTATTCATCAGCTCAATGGCGTTGGTGTAACGCATAAGCATTAAAATACGGAATACCCGCAACATGCGCAAATATCCCGCTCCCAAAATAAAAAACGGCGAAATAGCCAGCAGATCAATAATCATCAGCGGGGTAAGCATATATTTAATGCGGCCGGATACGGGCTTGGCATAACGCGGATCGGCTGTACAGGTCATAAGACGCAGCACATATTCCAAACCAAAAACAGCACTCATAAATAAGTCCAAATGCAGTACGGCGCGTTTTAAACGGGGGTCGGCATCGCCTAAACTTTCTATGACATCTACAGGTACGCTCAGCAGAATCAGCAGGATAATAAAAGCATTAATGACATGAGTCAATTTGCTGCGGTGATTAAATTGCAAGGTATTATAAATGGCACGTTTTATTTGAGACATACTGTTTCTCCCTTGCACAGGGTAGTAAATAACAGGCCGTTGGGGCAAGCGGTTTTTAGGGTCAGATTACGATTCAGGTTCTCTTTCGGCAAATTGTACCGCCGCAGAGAGTTTGCGTTCATTACAGAAGGCTAAGATTTCTTTGCGTATGACGCGCCAATACTCATTGTTATTTTGACGGTAGATTTGTTCATATAATTCTTTAAGATGCGGATATTTCTGGGTGATATAGAGCAATACCCGCGGCAGTGACGCTGCGCGCAGTTTTAAATTTTCAAAGGTGAAGCGGTCTGTAAACGGCTCTGCCGCTTCCAACAAGGCTTTCCAAACGGAAAGATAAGGAAATACCGGGGCCACATGCAGCCAGTTGTGTATTCCGTTTTCGCGCAGCGTTTTTAAAGCATACAGCCGTTCCAATGCACTGGAAGCGCAGGGTTCTATTTCTTGGCGGAAAGAATCGTCGGTCGTATTCATGGACAGCCCCACCGTAATATCCGGTATCTGTTTGAAAACGTCGATGTCGCGCAATACCAAGACGGATTTTGTGAGTATGGTTATTTTCGCTCCGCTGTATTTGAGTTGTTCCAGCAGCTTGCGTGTCAGAGCATATTTTTCTTCCAGCGGATTATAGCAGTCCGTCACGGAACTTAAAAAGACATTTTTGCCCGCTAGATCAATAGGGCGGTTGGAAGTGCTGCGTATTTTGACATCTGTAAATGTGCCCCAGGGCTCATCGTGATTGGAGAAACGTTTCATAAATTCGGCATAGCAATACATACAGCGGTGTGGGCAGCCGACGTAAGGATTGATGACGTAATCTGAGCCTGGCAGCTTGGAAGGGTTGATATATCCCTTGGCGACGATTTCTTTTACCTTGAGAGAGTTGTTCATATTCGCCCCGATATTATATTATAGCAGGTATGAAGCAAGCGATAAATTTAATTAGAAACGCCCAGCGGGGCGTTGTGTTTACGGGGGCTGGCGTGTCGGTGGAGAGCTCAATCCCCCCTTTCACAGGCCAGGGCGGCTTGTGGAATCAATATGACCCCAAGTTTATTGAGATAGACTTTTTTTATGCTCAGCCGCAGCGCAGTTGGGAAGAAATGAAGAAGATTTTCTTTACTTGCATGAAAGAAGCGCAGCCTAACAAAGCCCATCAAGTTATTGCCCAGTTGGAAAAACGGGGTGGCTTTTGCGGGGTGATTACGCAAAATATTGACGGATTGCATCAAAAGGCCGGCAGCCAGAATGTGCAGGAATTTCATGGCACTATTCATCATATGCATTGTTTAAATTGCGGCCGCCAGTATCAAACAAAAGAAGTAAGTTTAGATGCGCTTCCGCCCCGTTGCAGCTGCGGCGGCGTATTAAAGCCGGATTTTGTTTTCTATGGGGAAGGTATCCCTCCGGCGGCTTATCAGGCTTCCGTGGAAATGGCTTCCCAAGCCGATGTAATGCTGGTGGTGGGAACAGCCGGGCAAGTCATGCCGGCATGCAGTTTGCCGTTGTTGGCCAAGCAGCATGGGGCGAAAATTATAGAAGTGAATACAATGCCCTCCGCCTATACGGAAGGAGTGAGCGATTTGTTTTTTCAACAGAAGGCGACTGAATTTTTTGCCGAGCTTGAAAAACATTTATAACTGCCTTTCCGCCGCAAATTGCCAAGCGGCGGCTGGATTAGAGGTATTTTGTTTAGTCAAAACCCCGCTTAGGCGGGGTTTTGTGTCTCGTTCTAATGGGGCCGGGCGTATTGGCAGAAATTCAAAGACCGGGGTTGGTATTTGGTTTTGAGATACGATTGGTAAAACGTAAAGACAGGGGTTGGTGATTGGTTTTGAGATACGGGGCAGAGAGCGCCGGGGATTTGCCTAAACCTATCCCCGGCGCAACCGGGGATAGGTTTCCTTGCTAAAAATAGCTATAAAGAAGCAGTTTGTTCCGCCACTTCTTTTTCTGTTTCACGCATGGCCTGCAAAACCGTTTGCAGTAGTTTATCCAGCTCCCAGCCCAGCATATCGGCGCCTTGTTTAATTACATCGCGCGAGCAGCCTGCCGCAAATTTTTTATCTTTAAATTTTTTCTTCAGGCTGGACAGTTCCATATCCTGTGTGCTTTTGGAAGGACGCATGCGGGCTGCCGCTCCAATAAGCCCGGTCAATTCGTCTGCGGCGAACAAGAAGGATTCCATTTCCTGTTCGGGTTTTACATCACTCACGAGGCCATATCCATGCGCACAAACGGCGTGTACCAGTTCCGGTTCCGCTTGGATTTCGGCCAGCAGTTGCGGGGCTTTCTTGCAGTGTTCTTGAGGATATTTTTCAAAATCTATATCATGCAGCAGTCCGCATAAAGCCCAAAAATCCGCTTCTTGGGCATGAGCGGAATGATTGGCGTACCAACGCATTACGGCCTCTACGGTTAGTGCATGTATGAGGTGGAACGGCTCTTGGTTATATTTTTTGAGCAAATTGAGTGCTTGTTCTCTGTTAATATGCGTGGAGGGCATAAAGTGTCTCCTTCAAAATATTTCAAGTAATATGATAAATGACTGCGGCGGGGCATTTGATAGTCCTGACGCTTAGATAACCGACATATCAATTATTTTATTTTAGCAATTTCTCTGCGGTGAAAGCTGTGGCTTGTGGTATGGCGTGATGGAAGTTCGGGGTAAATAAAGCGCCCATCTTGATGATGGGCGCTTGAAAAACGTCAATTGGCTGTGTCAAAGCTGTTGGGGCCCTGCGTAGGTGGCAGGGAACACAAAACAGCCAATGCCACCAACCCCAAAAACGGAAGCAAAATCAGAAATAACCACCAGCCTGTACGGTTTGTGTCATGCAAGCGGCGCACCACAACCGATGCCGATCCTAAGAGAGTAAACAAAGAATAGGCGCTTAATAGAACGATGAAAAAAGCTCCTATTATGCCGCCTACGGTGGACAAAAGCCCCAGCACCGTGCTGAAAAGAAGAAAAAATACGGCATAAATCCAGAACTGTTTTCTGGCGATGCGTCCTTGTAAAAAAACAGCCGGTTTAAAATCCGCTTTTTGAGCTCCGTCTAAAAGGAGGCGGTACGGACGGATAACTTCTGCAAGAAAATATGTTTTGAACGCCTGCATAAACCCCTTCTCCTTATCATAAAAAGTCTCAATGTCCTTACTATAGCACATTTTCGCTGCATTGGAAACCTTTTTCTCTGCTATATCCGTAGGGGAAGAAAACAGCGTTTGCCGGATAAGCCGTTGGGAGAATGCGTATCTGGTTTTTGTTGCAGTTGTGGGAGAATAATCATGCCAAGCTGCCGGGCGGCAGCTTGGCGCAGCCTGTTAAAGAGAAGAAGACGGCATTTTGGATATGTCTATCCAGGGGGCGTCTGTCAATTCCTTTAATTGGAGCGGAGTCAGTTTAACGGCATTATTGGGAGCTCCTGCGGCGGGATAAACAAAAGCAAAAGAACGTATGCTTTTGTCCAAATATACGCTGACACCTTCTTTTAGCGCAAACGGGCATACGCCCCCGGCGGGATGTCCGGTCAGGCGTTCTACTTCTTCCCCGCGGGCAAAGACAGCTTTTTCTCCAAAAACCGCTTTAAATTTTTGATTATCCACTTTTGCCGCGCCGCATACGCAGACGACAATCGGGCCAGACTTGGTTTTAAAAGCCAATGTTTTAACAATATGCTCTGCAGCACACCCGACGGCCTGCGCCGCCAGTGCTACCGTGGCCGAAGATACGGGAAATTGCAAGTATTGTTCCAGTACGCCATGAGCGGCCAGAAAATGTTTTACTTGTTCGGTTCTCATATTTATTTAATCCGATTTCCGTGCAGCCGGCTCCCTGCGCGGATATGCCGGCTAAAATGTTATTTTAATTATAACTCATTTGTTTTTGTTCATGCGCTTTTGCAGAACAGACATGTTCGGGCGTCTGTTGTATGCTTTTCCGGCAAAAAAACCGCCCCGGCATAAGAAACGCAACCAGTCAAGCGAATACTTCGTCTATCACTTCCAAAACCGCCAAAAAACAGATACGCATGCCGGCAGCCGTTAGGGAACTTTTTTCCAGCAACTCTTTCCCGGGGTGTATAAAATTGCGTTGCATGCGTGCGGCCCGCAGCAGCTTTAAAGTGGCGGGCTGCAGAAGCGCATTTTGCTGGCAATAGCCTATTAGGTCGTATAAATGCAGATCTAAATGTTTGGATATGTCGTTACGGGAAGTGGAGCCTTTTCGGGGGTGTCTTTTGCTTATCAACAGCGCCAAGAGTGTTTCCAGCAAGGCCCCGCAGAGAGCCGCCACTGCCCGCCGCTGCTGCAACAAGTAACAACATACCAGTTCGTCAAAAGTTTGCAACAAGGCGCTCCGGCAGGATTTGGGAGCGCGTGCCAGCTGGCGGCGTTTTTCAAAATAATGGCTTTCAGCCAATTTTTCTGCGGTGAGCAGTTGGCTGAGTTGCTGCCATTTTGGCGGCAGGGGGTGGGGCTTTGGAAATAAGGAATTGGGGGCGGCATATTTGCTCAAAGAAGCCACGGGAGTATAGGCAGGAAGGGTGTTTTCCTTCCGAGTATGTAAACTGCGGGTCAGTTTTTTAGTTTCCGGATTATGCGGATTTTGCTTTAGTAATTCTTGACTTATTGCCATAGCCGGCGTAGTCAGCCCCAGTGAAATAAACGCCTGTAACAGCGCCGGGTGCAGAAGCCGTTTGCGATCTTCCGGGCCGGTGTAAAGCAGCAACAGCTGGTACACCTGTACGGTCCAGTCGTGCCTGCCCGCCAACGATAAATCCAAATACAGCCGTTCCAGTGGTTTCTCAAAAGCAACCCCGGCCAAAATAAGGCGTTTAATTTCTTCCGCGCGTTTTTGGACCTGGGGTTTTAATAAGCGTTGCATAAGCTGATGGTATCAATTCGTCTTCCCGTTTGCAAAATTTTTTTAAAAAACTTTTCGCTGGGCTCTGTAAAAAATATAATAATACATATGAACGAACAAGAACAAACAGAAAAAAAAGAATCAAAAACAAAAACTTCGCTTAAAGAAGAATTAAAAATCATCTTTTCTTCTTCAAGGGCTTTTTGGCTGGTGAATTTGGTTAATTTCGCAGAGGGGGTGGCCTATTTTGGCATCTTGACTCTGCTTACGTTGTATTTGGGCGGAAGCGTCGGCATGAGCGATGCGATGACCGGAGTGAGCGTATCTACGTTTACGGGGTTAGTGACGTTGTTTATGTTTGGCGGCGGTTTTGTGTCAGATAAATATGGCGTGCGCAACGCATTGACCATCTCTTTGCTTTTGCTTTTTGGCGGGCGTGTTTTGCTGGGGTTTGCCGGGGTGCCGGCGCAGATGGGGAGCCCGGTGGTAGGCTATGTCATGTCTTGGGCGGCCATTATTTTGATGGCATTGGGCTCAGGAATTTTGCAGCCGGCTTTATACGCGGGCGCCAAAGAATATACTAATCCTAAAGTTTCCGCCATTGCGTTCAGTTTTATTTATGCCATTATGAACTTGGGAATTGTTTTTGAGAATTTCATTTCTCCTTTTATCCGCACCAATGAACCGTTTATTGGAAATATACATGGCTTGGGCTGGGGTATTATGGGTGTGTTTTTAACCTGCACGGCTATTACGGGGTTGGTGCTTCTGGCGCATATAACGTTTTTTACCAAAAAGACGGAACAGCAATGCCGGCTGGTTGTGATAAATGAAGAAGAAAATAAAAATAAAACTTGGAAACAACGTTTTGCGCAAATGCCTTTTAGAGATATGCGTTTCATGTGGTTTATTTTTATTTTGCTGCCGGTGCAGACCTTGTTTGCGCATCAATTTTTAACGATGCCGGATTATATTTTCCGCGTATTCCCGGCGGAAGTGGCGGCTAAGTTTGAATGGATTAACGGCATTAATCCGTTCATTATCGTGTTCTGTGTACCTTTGATTGCCATGCTGACGCGCAATGTGAGTGTATTTAAAATGCTTATTATCGGTACCAGTATTTCCGCCGCGACTACTTTTTTACTGGTTGGTCATCGGCCGGATTTGACCTTATTGATTCTCTATGTGATTATTTTCTCTTTGGGAGAAGCGGCCTGGTCTTCCCGTTTCTATGAGTATGTGGGGGATCTGGCTCCGGCCGGACAGGTGGGCGCTTATATGGGGCTGGCCGGACTGCCGTGGTTTTTGGCTAAGTTTACCACAGGCTTGTATTCCGGGTTTATGTTGTCGTATTTTATCCCAAGAGAAGGGGCTCAGAATCCGGGAGAAATGTGGCTTATTTATGCATTGATTGCGTGCATTTCCCCCCTTGGCCTGCTGCTGACGCGCAAATGGATAGAAGGCGGCAAGCAGCAAAAATCCGCCTAAGACAGAGGCTGTCTGCGCCGCGTCAATGACTTTTTAATAGACCCGCTTATTGTGTCCGCCGTTTGTTAATGCCCAAACTGGTGCGCCTTCTGCCTCTGCACACAACGGCCTTGGACTGTTGTGGTGTATTAAAGAGGGGTTTTATCTTAATGCGTTAATGCGGAATTTCTCTTGCGATGCCTGCTGGGATTGCTTGCCCTTTTCCTACTGAATTTCATATAAAATCTGGTGCAGATTTGGGCGCAACTTTTGTGGCAGCTAGTGAAACAAACAAATTGATACTAAACGTCAATTTTGCTAAAATATCAATAATAATTATAAATGGTTTTTGGCGGAAAAGGATATTTTCCCTGTTGTTATACAAAACCATTTCTAATGTATTATATAGCCCCCATAGCTCAACGGATAGAGCACCTGCCTTCTAAGCAGGGGATTACAGTTCGATTCTGTATGGGGGTATTTTTATAACTGAAAAAAGCAAACGCCTGCTCTATTTGGTCCGGGCGCTTTGTTCTAAACCCGATATACAGGGAGTGTCCATATTATGCCTTCCCATGATTTGTTTCCCCCCCAAGGCCGCTACCAGCAATTTATCTCTAACTTTGCAGAAGATATTTTGTTCTTTTTGTTTTTGTTGCTGCTTTTGTCTGTTTACCGGGCAGCTTTTTTATTTAATTTCCGCAGCCTGTTGCTGCCGGACACGTCTGTAACTGATATTGCGTTGACCATGTGGTATGGCTTGCGTATTAGCTTAAAGACCGCCGGGGCTTTATTTCTGCCGGCGTTTGTCTTAGGTACGCTGCTGCAGCAGATTTATCCGCGTTGGGCGGCACGTCGGCTGCGTTTTATATGGGCGTGTATTTGTATAATAGGGCTTTCTTTGCTTTTCCAAAGCCGCATTCCATATTACCATGAGTTTAATAATGCGTTTGGGCCTTTTGTATTTAATACATTTCATGATGACGTGTGGGCGATTGTCAAAACGTCGGTACAGCAATATCAAGCGGTTTGGCGGGTGATGGGAGGGCTGTTGTGCGCGGGCCTGGGCATATATGCATTTAGCTGGTGGCTTAAATTGGCGGTGCCTTTGGCTAAACCGCTGTTGGCTGTGCGGCGCAAATGGGTGGTGGTGGCGTGTATTTGCGTATTGTTGGTGCCGGCGGCCGTATTTGTTCGCAAAGGGGGCAGTTTTACATATAATGGTTCCATTTATTGGAAAAATGCCGCCCGCATGAGCCAACATTTGCTTAATGAAGCCATTTTAGATGATATACAGGCTTTATATAAAGCCAGCCGCATTTACAAGCAATTTGCCGCCTATTCCAAAGATTTAGATGAAACAACAGTCCGCGCGGCTGCCGCCCGCCTCATGGGGCGTGACTCGTATGATGAGGACTCCTTGCTTGCCTTGTTGGAACGCAAATCCGGCGGCAGCTTGTTGGAACAAAAACCCCGTCATATTTTTGTCATCGTAGGCGAGACATATATGTTGTGGCCTTTGTTGGAAAAATACCGGGATTTGCCCATTGCCCAAGGTCTGCGTGGTTTGATACAGAGGCCGGAAAGCGTGTTTGTGCCGCATTTTTTGCCTTCTTCCAATGGCACTATGTTCGGATTAACTTCTATTTTATTAGGTTTGCCGGAAGTGAATTTGCTGACCGCCAACCGGCCTACGGCCCAAGAGCCTTATGAAACGGCTCTGTCTGTGCAACTGCGCAAATTGGGATATAAAACGCGTTTCTTTTACGGTGGGTTTCCGTCGTGGGAGAATGTGGGCGTTTTTATGAACAATCAGCAAATAGATGAAAGCTTCTACTATGCGGATTTTGGCGGTCAAGGCGGCGTGTGGGGTGTGGAAGATAAGCTTTTCTTGCGCGCGGTAGCACAGCATATTACGCCGGAACCTTCTTTTAACTTGATTCTAACCAGCTCCAACCACAGCCCGTTGGTGGTGGATATGGAACAGGAGCCGCAGGTGGCTGGCCGTGATGAGATGGCGCGTTTTGTGCCTCCGGAGACGGCGGATAAAGATTTGCTTATAGACCGGTTGCAACATTTCCAATATGCAGATAATTATTTGGCGGAATTTGTGTCGGAAATGTATGAAAAATATCCCGACAGCCTCTTTGTCATTACCGGCGACCACGCCGACCGCTGGACTTTGCAGGCCAACCCTTCTTTGTATGAGCGGCTTTCCGTTCCTTTGGTCTTGTTAGGCAAAGGTCTTAAGCAAACGGCTTTGCCAGCCGATGGCGCCGGGAGCCATATGGATATTGCCGCTACGGTGATGGAGCTTGTGTTGCCTGCCGGAGAGACGTATTACGCCTTGGGCCGCAGCCTGCTTAAAGACCAAAAGCTGGCTTTGCATGCTTATTACTGGGAAAATGCGGCCGCATTGGGAGAGCTTTCCTCTGACCAATATGAATTATTGCCCGATGCTTCAGAATCCCCCTCAGCGCAGCAGTTGCGGCAGCTGCATCAGACCCTGCAAGATGTGCAGACGGTGGCGGCTTGGCGCATTTTGCATGGAACAGATTTGACGAGCACAACGCGCTGACTCCCGGGTTACTAAGAGATTATTTGATTCAGCGGGCTAAATGGCGACATGCCGTTTAGCCCTTTTTATCCATTTTCCTTCACTTAAAACAATGCTGCGGCCTTTTGGCCGGCAGCCCTCTTTGGGCCTTCCAGGCGCGGCGTGTTGTCCGTAATTTTCCAAATTCCGCTTCCCTCTTTATGTGCTCCTTTCTTAATAGAGTTGAAGGTTTTGCCTCATGCTTTTAAGGCCTGCTTTTCTTTCTAAATCTTTAGACAGTTTTAATTTTTTAAGAATCAGATTTTGGATTTGCTCCAAATTTTCCACTTGTTGTTTTTGGTCTAGTTCGTAAGGTGGCGCCGGGCGCTTTCAAAAAGGGTCTGATTGGGGTACGGATACGGAAAAATAATTTTCTTTATTGTAGCTGGCTTTTGGAATGGCATAAGCGGTCTGCTCGCCGGACATATGCAGAGCGGAAGGCGCTCTGTTGCCGGGCAGGCCCCCTTTTGCGCGCGTACGTAGGGATTGATGGCTTTTTTCTTATTGCAAAATGCTACAATAAAGCTAACTGTGTATATAGAGGTCTTTGCGTGAAAAAACTTTCTTTTTCTTATTCTAAAATGGGCATGTATAAAGAATGCCCGCAAAAATATAAATTCCGCTATGTTCATATGCTGCCTGAATTGCCAAAATATTATTTTGCTTTCGGTACGGCGTTGCATGAGGTAATGGAATATATTTATAATCCGGAAAATCCCGCTTTTCCTACGTTGGCGGAGGCCCTTTCGTTTTTTCAAACCCATTGGAACAGTACCACCTTTGAGCAAAAAGGCTATGCCAGCGCAGAAAAGGAAGCCTTGGGCTATGAGGAAGGCCGGCGCATTATTTCCGCTTATTATGATAAATATGGCGCAGCGCTTGTGCACCCGCTGTCGGTAGAGATGAAAAGCACCATGGAATTAGACGGCTTAAGTTTAACTAGCATCTTGGACCGTATTGATTATTTGGGTGACGGCCGTATTAAAATTTTGGATTACAAAACAGGCAAAACCGTGCAGCGGGAGCCGGACCAGCTGATGATGTATCAGAAAGTGGCCGAAAGCAGCCCTGCCGTGTTGAATTTAGTAAAGAAACTAGATCCTAAGATTAAACAAGTTCAAGTGGAAACCTTAAGTTTTTATCACTTGCCTTCTTTGCAGGAGCTGTCTTTTGAGCGCGTAAGTGATAAAGAAATGTATGCGTTTTGGCAGAAAGTGTTGGGCGTGGCGGATCAAATCCGCGCCGGGCAATTTACCCCCGCGCCCGAAGAAAATAAATGCCGTTGGTGCGATTATCACAATATTTGTCCTGTTTTTACGGGCAAAGAGTATGACGGCCCCAGCGGTTGGGGCGCTAAAATTCCAGACGTGCCTCCTCCGACGCACAACCCTTTTGATTCCCGTTCGGAGGTTCCTGCTGCGCTGCAGCAGTCCGCAGCTGCGCCGTCTCCTAAAACAGAAACGGAAATATTGACGGAAAAAATAGACCGCTTGGGTGAAATTACCCATGAGCAACGCCGTTTGCGGCAGGAAATTATGGCTTTAATGGAGAAGTTGGGATATAAACGTCATTTCGGTACAAAATTCCGGGCGGAATTGGTGCAAACGCAAAAGCTGGAGTTTCCGGATAAACAAAAGACGATAGATACCCTGCGGGAGTTGCATTTGTTGGCTAAAACGCTGGTACCTACTCAAAGCAGTATAGCCGCTTTGCTTAGCGATGACTCCACATCGGCGGAAGCAAAAGCAAAGCTGGAAGCTTTGCTTTCTAAGACGCAGCAAACAGATTTAGAAATTACCGAGGCAGAATAATGTGGATTAAAAAACCAAAAAGAAGTGATTTCCGTGTTAAGCTTTCTGTATCCATCGTGTTGCTGGCTATGTTGATGTTTTCGGCATTTAGGCTGGCGCTGTTCCTGTTTCATCATGCGGCGTTTGCCTCTTTGGGAGCAGGAGAAGTGGTGCGGGCGTTTCTGAACGGTATGCGCTTTGATTTGGCTGTAATAGCCCTATTTTTAGGTCCGGTTATTTTGTTGTTTAATTTGCCCGTCAATTCGGTGCGTTACGTTAAAACCTGCGTTTTGGTGATGGTCTTTGAGCTGATAGCCATGGCAAGTTTTCTCTTGGCGGATTTGATTTATTTTCCTTATGTAAAACGGCATATTGCGGAAGAAATCCTGCAGCTCTCCACCCATTGGGGTGTTATTTTATCCTGTATGTTTACCAAAATGCTGTTTCCCTTACTGCTTTTGTTTGTCTTGTTGGTCATAGCCGGAATATTTGTCCATAAGATTTTCAAATACCGCTATATTTTTGACCCATATTACGCCAAAGGAGAATTGATTAAACTGGTGGTGTGCGTACTATTTATTGTGTTGGGTGTGCGCGGCCATTTGGGGTTTGGCAAGCCATTGGGTATTGCCGACGTTTACCGTTATTCTTCTTCCGCAGCAGCAGCCGCCTTGACATTAAACGGCGTTTTTACCGCCTATCAGGTCAGCCGCAAAGGGGTGGTGGATATCCCCAGTGATTATCCGGCCGATAAAGCGATTGCCTATGCACAGCAACTGCTTATTTCCCCGCAGGAAACGGTGCCAGACGAGCATTACCCCTTAATGCGCCAACCGATTTCCCCCCGCCCGTCTCAAGACATTAATTTCTTTATTGTCCTGCTGAAAGGCTGGCATCCCTATTATGTGGATTCTCTGTCCGGCAATCATTTTGGCGTTACGCCAGTGTTTGACCAAATAGTGAAAGACGGGGTCAACTTTACCAATGCCTATGCGGTGGGTATGCCCAGTGCGTCTGGATTTGCGGCGGTTTTGGCCGGCGTTCCGTTGTTGCCGGGGCTGCCTATGTTGGGTGGAGGATTGGAGCTGACCAATTTTTTCCGTTTTCCTGCTGCCTTGGCGGAAGTGGGGTGGGACAGCTTCTTTGTGCAAACTTCCCGCCGGGATTTATATCATTTGGGTACATTGGCTTCTTATTTGGGTGCGCAAAACATTTATGGCAAAGAAGACAGAAAAGAGCTGCTGGATTATATAGACGGTGCAACGCTGGGTTACGATTATGACAGCCTGCTTTTTGCTGCCGGATTAGCCCGCCGGAGCCAGCCGCGTAATTTTATGGGATTGGTATACACGGGCAGTACGCAGGCGCCTTTTGGCCGCACACTGGAACAATTTGAGAAATATAAAGGCGACACCTGGGACGACGGATTTAAAAACGCCCTGTATTTTGCGGATTGGTCTATTGGGGAGCTTTTAAAAAAGGCAAAAGAAGAAGGTTGGTTTGACCGTACGGTGTTTGTTTTCGTGGCCGATCATAATTCCGGCGGGCCGGATTCGGATTCTTTATATACTAAGTTCCGTATTCCGTTGGTTCTGTATGCGCCTAACCTGTTAAAACCGCGCAGTGTGCATTATGTGGTTTCCCAATTGGATTTGCTGCCTACTATGTATAATTTGGCAGGTTTAAATATGCCTTATACTGCGTTGGGGCGGGATATGTTAGACGACCGGAATGTGCAACAGCGGGTGGCCTTGGTTTCGGAAGGGGTAAATATCGGCCTTATCATGCAAGACGGCGCTATACGGCACAGCCGGAAAGAAATTCTGTCGGAAGAAAAATTATCTGACAGCTTTGACTCCAAAAAGGCCGAAGAAATATTGCTTTCTTTGGACAAAGCCGCATATACATTGTTAAAAAATAATACATGGTATAAAAATGAACAATAAATTTATTATTGCTTTGGACCAGGGCAGCTCTGCTTCCCGCGCATTGGCCATAAATGAACAGGGACAAGTGGCCGCCCGCGCCACGCGTGCGGCAGAGACCTGCCGCAAAGAAACGGATCAAGCCGCCACGGTTAAGGCTGAATATGACGCTTGGGAATTGTTAACCGGACAATTAGATGCCTTGTTTGCGGTGCTTTCCCAAGTAGGTCCGGCAAACGTTTGTGCTATTGCCGTGGCCAGCCAGCGTTCCACAGTGGTATTTTGGGATCGGTTAACCGGGCGTCCGGTGGCGCCGGCTTTAAGCTGGCAAGATGGGCGTGCGGCGGCGGAAGCAGAAGCAGCTGAATTGCCGCAAGAGACGGTACATCAGTTGACGGGGTTATATAAAACTCCCTATTACTCTGCAGCTAAAATTGCATGGACAGTAAAACAAGTTCCTGAGGCGACACAGGCCGCACGAGACGGCCGCTTATGTGTGGGGCCGGTGGCTTCTTATATCATTTGGCATTTGACAGGAGGAAAAACGTTTGCCTGCGATCCGACCTTGGCCCAGCGAATGTTGCTCTTAAATATCGCCACGTTAAATTGGGATAATCAGCTTTTAGACGCCTTTGGCATTGAGCGCGCTTGGCTGCCTCAAATTAAGCGGACAGCAGACGATTATGGCTTATTTGAACATGAAGAAGTACATTTGCCTGTGAGAGTCTGTGTGGGAGATCAACAGGCAGCTTTGTGTGCATTGCGTGTAGTGGCGGGAGGATCTTGCATCAATTACGGTACGGGGGCCTTTTTTATGCGCAATACCGGTACGCAGCGGCACTTGCTGCCCGGGTTGCTTACGTCGGTGGGGGCGTCGCCCAATGGCGGCGGCTGCGAGTTTTTGTTGGAAGGGCCGGTAAATGCCTGCGGTACGGCGTTTGCTTGGTTGAGTGAAATCGGTTTTTCTTTTTCTACCGATGAATTGGACTCTTTGTGTGAAAATGCCTCCGAACCCGTATGGTTTTTGCCGGCATTAGGCGGTCTGGGGGCTCCTTATTGGGATTTTTCCGCCTCGCCGGTATTGGCGGGGCTTTCTCCCCGCACTCGCAAAGCCGACGTAGCCGCCGGAGCTGTGCGGGCGATGGCGTGTTTGCTGGCGGATATCGTATTTTATGCGGAGCGTTTCGGTGTAAAAAGCGGCGAAATAAAAGTAACGGGCGGCCTGTCAAAGTGTCGTTCTTTATTGCGTGCCCAGGCTGACATATTGCAGACGCGGCTTTTGCCCTGCGCCGAGTCCGAAAGTACAGCAGTCGGAGCAGCTTTGTTGGCGGCTCAAGGGGCGGAGATAGATGTTTCCCAGTGGGAAACTATGCGCCTGCTTCCTCCCGTGGTGGCGTCTATAGATGCGGAAGAAGCGGAGAGTTTATACGAACAATGGCATAATTTTTTAAACTGGTGTAAACTGAGAAAATAATATTTATGCTAATATATATTCCCCGCCAATAGGAAATTGTTGAAGTATAAAACACCCCGCCAAACGGCGGGGTGTTTTATATTGTTTAGTCATTTAAGACAGAAGGCAGCGTTAGCTGTTTTTTTGTTTTTTCCACTTTTTCAAACGCTTCATCTACTTTTTTGTTTGCTTTATTGATGGGTTTTGTAATATGTTCCTCTTTGGCACTTTCCACCTTATCAAAGGCTTCATCTATTTTTTGGTTCGCTTTATTGATAGGTTCGGATACATATTTTTCGGTAACACCGTCAACTTGGCTGTTAATCTGCTCTACGTAAGAAGAAGCGGTGCCTTCCATTTGCTGCAGGCGTGCATCTATCTGAGCCTGGATTTCAGCTTCCCGCTGGGCTTTCGCTTCATCTAAACGTTTTTGCAATGTGGCCAGTTCGCTGTCCTGCTGTATCATTTCTTGTTCTATTTCCGCACGCAAGGCTTCCCGTTTTTGGGCCAATTCTTCATCTTGCAGTTGTCTTACGACAGCTTCTTCTTCTGCTAACTGAGCTTGGAGTGCCTGTACCTCGGCCAATTTTTCTTCAGCCAAAGCGGCGGCCTGTGCTCGCATCTGGGCTTGTTCCTCATTGGCCAATGCTTGAGCGGCGGCGCGGGCTTTCAGTTGATCTTGCAAGACGGTATGTTTCTTGACTTGCAAAACAGTGGAAACCGGCGAATTGGGCATTAAGTCTGCCGCTAAAGCAAAAGCGTCTTTGCCTTCTTTGTTGGTGGCGGTTAAATCTACATCGTTTTTTAACAGGGACAAAGCGGCTTTTTCATTCATATTTTTTATTGCATACATCAATGCGGTATTGCCGTTGTTGTCCTGTAAGTTTAAGTCCGCGCCTTGATCCATCAGCCATTGTAAAGCGTCAGTTCCTTTGGCGGTGGTATACATGAGTGCTGTTTTGCCCTGTTTGTCGGCTGAATTGAGAGAGAAGTTTTCTCTGGCAAGCAGCTCCATAGAAGGAATGCTTTGGCCTTCTGCCGCGGCAATAAATACATTTTTGCCTGCGACATCAGTGGCATTTATGTCAGCTCCCATGCGAAGCAATTGGCGGATTAACGCGGTCTGTCCGTTTGCGGCGGCATAGAATAAAGCGGTTCGGCCTTCTTTATCTTGCAGGTTGACGTTGGCTCCGCTGCTGACTAATACTTGGGCTGCTTTCTCTTGACCAGCCGCAGCAGCGGCGCTTAACGCAGAGAAACCGGTGGCAGGATTTTGGTAATCCGGGTCCGCTTTATATTTTAAAAGCGTACGCAAATTGTTCACACTGCCGTTTTGCGCTGCATAAATAAGCGGGGTGTTTCCCATATTATCCGGCAAATTCAATGCGCGGGTGTTTAAAGAAAGCAGTGTTTCTGTCAGGCGGCGGTCGTCGGAGGACATGGCATGCAGCAAAGCGGTCTTGCCTAAGTCGTCTTTCGCGGTGGCGTCGGCTCCATTGGAGAGCAAATAATCTACCGCTTCGCGATTACCGGCGGCAGCGGCGGCAATCAGCGGGGTAACCCCATAGCTGGAGGTGAGATTGACAGAAGCGGCACCTTCTTCCACCAACAATTTAATAATATCCATATTCCCCTTTTCGGCAGCTATTGTCAGCGGGGTAATGCCGGCGTAGTTGCGCTCATTGACATCTACATTGGCATAAATCAACGTACGCACCCGGTCTGCATCTGAAGTTTTGATGGCGCGAACTAGAGATGTGTCGTAAACATATTTGGTCTTTGCCAATTCACGCGCACCTAAGGTATCTCCTTGGTATTTTTTTTGCTGGGCGCCGAATACTTCGCCCCGGTAAATATCTCCTTGTACTTGTTGGTTGGCTTGTTTTTGTCCTAAGACATTGCCACGATAAGTGGCTTGTTTGCTGCCAAATACTTCACCTGTGTTGGTGGGCGTTTGTGTTCCCAGTACTGTGCCCCGATAAATATCTCCGGGGATATTGGAACGCGCAGCCTCGGCTTGTATCATTTCTTCCCGGGTTTTGCGCTCTTGTTGTCCAGCAGGTTCTAACCCTTTGATGTAGATGGGTTTCCCATCTACATAAATAATGTCCGGCTCCTCACACCATGCGGCCGGAGCTAAAGAAAACGCGAGCAACAACGTCAGATAGAATTTATTCATGTTTTCCTCCAATGTCTATATTATAGCAATAGGGAAGAAGTTTTGATAAAAAATTTTAAAAATTTTATTTTGCCGTGATTGTGCTACTTGATAATTAAAAACGGCTATGTACAGGTAAATAAAAAAAATCGCTCTAAATTTAAAAAAATATTTGCATTTTTCTTCATCGCGTTGTATCATAAAAGTATAGATTTTCTCCCCCCCAGAACCTTTCGATTTACCCCCCGAATGGTTCTGAAAAAGAGCAGGGCACATCCCCCTGCTCTTTTCTTTTGTACAGACAACTCCGGCTGGGCCCGGGGGATATTTAGTTTCTTTTTCTATTCATTTTCCAACAATGGCACATGTTTTGTACCGGCAGAGGAGCGCGTTGGAGCGGCTTTTGGCAGATTATTGCCCGGAGGCAGCTGGCGCTATATGCAGGAAAGATACTGGTTAGAGGCTGTTTGGGAAATAGAACAAAGCTGAGGTGCCGTATGTTGTGCAGATTAAGGGGGCTTAAGCGGCAAGAGGGGTGTTGTGCAGAACAACAGTTAGTTGGATAAATGGAGTTTCAAAAGAGATTGGGGGCCGCAGCTGAATTTAGACGTATGTGGGGATTTTTGTTGCGGGCGGGCCGGCTCTGAAGCGGAATTACAATATAAAACCCCCCGCATGAGCAGGGGGTTTAAAGCGAGGTGTCTTTTACAGAGAGATGGCGCTGACCGGGCAGGTGCCGGCGCAGGAGCCGCATTCAATACATTTGGCGGCGTCAATGGCGCGTTTTCCGTTTTGTTCAGAGATGGCGCTGACCGGGCAAGAAGATTCACAGGCGCCGCAGTTGATGCAAACATCGGGGTTCACTTTGTAAGCCATAAATTGTCTCTCCTAAATGATTAATTTTTTGGATACTTTATTATACCAAAAATGTCTTCCATGGGGCAGATTGGCCGAACGGAAGCCCTTTATCCGACGGGAAAAAGAAATAAATCCTATTGCATAAGCCGGGGAGTGTGTGCTACAATATAAAAGTAAGGAAAAACTAACTTTTATGCAAACATCTTCTTCTGTTACTCTTTTTGATTTGAAACCCGGTGATTATGCTGAAATTGCCGATGTGCAGACTGACGCCGCCCAAGCCGGCAAATTGGCGGCTATGGGGCTGGCGAAAGGACAAACCGTAGTGCGCAAGCCCGGCAAAAATCCGCTGGTGATTTCCGTTTGCGGAAGCGAGGTGGCTATCGGCCCTCGTACCGCTAAAAAAATTAAGGTGGTGCCTTGCGCCTGTGACGCGTGCCCGCAGGATAGTTTCCGCCCCCGCACTTTTTTAATGGCAGGCAATCCCAATGTAGGAAAAAGCTTGCTTTTTTCCCGATTGACGGGGATTGGTATTTTGTCTTCTAATTTTCCCGGCACTACTGTGGGGCTTAATTATGGGACAACCGTATTTGATGGAGAAACCTATAACATTATAGACATTCCCGGTCTGTACCGTTTGGAAGAAAAATGGTTGATAGAGGGCAAAAAGCGGGATTTGTTTAAAGAATTAAGCTATGATTTTATCGTTTGTGTAGCCGACGCTTCCCATTTGGAGCGTAATTTGTATTTTACGCTGGAATTAATGAGCTTGGGAAAGCCGGTGATTTTATTGCTTAATAAATTTGATGAAGCCCAACGCAAAGGCATTGTCATTGATGTCAGAGGTCTTTCCAAGCGCTTGGCAATCCCGGTGATTGCCGTGGTGGCCACTACCGGGGAAGGACTTAAACGATTGGAAGTGACGGTGAGCCGTTTAGCCCAGAATGAAGGGCGGCAAGAGCATACGTTAGATATTCCCCCCGCTCCAGAAGATAAGTGGCGTTTGATAGGCACGATTGTTCGGCAAGTGCAGAAAATACGCCATAAACATGCCAGTTTTACCGAAAAATTACAGGCCTGGGCCACACACCCTGTCAGCGGATTGGTTATTGCGCTGGCGGTGTTGCTTCTTTCTTTGTACGTTATCGTCAATGTAGGAGAATTGATTATAGGCTTGTTGGAGCCGCTGTATGAAAATTATTATTTGCCGCTGCTGCAAAGGTTGTTTTCTTTCTTGGAAGGCACCCCGTGGCATTTGTTTCTCTTAGGTGATGGCGGGGCGCATTATTTTGGCGTGCTTTCAGACGGGCTGAAAATTGCATTGGTTGATGTGATGCCTTATGTGCTGGTATTTTATTCTCTGCTGGGGTTTTTGGGAGATTTGGGGTATTTGCCGCGGCTGGCGGTGTTGTTGGACAGATTGCTGCACCGCATTGGATTGCATGGATATGGGGCCATTCCCATTATGTTGGGGTTTGGCTGCAAAGTGCCGGCCGTGATGGGCGTGCGCGTGTTGGAAAGCAGGAGGGAACGTGTAATTGCGCTGGCTCTGATTTTGGTGTTGGCGCCCTGTATTTCCCAGACGGCAATGATTTTATCCATGCTTTCCCCCTATGGGATAAAATACTTGCTTATCGTATTTGGCGTTTTGTTTGTAAACGGCATTTTGGCCGGTACAATTTTAAATAAATTGCTGAAAGGAGACACGCCGGAAATGTTCATGGAAATCCCTTCTTGGAGTGTGCCGCAGTTGCGCCCGTTGGCGCGTAAAATCTGGCTGCGCATGAAAGAATATTTCGGCGATGCGTTGCCGCTTATTTTGGCAGGCGTGTTATTTGTGGATTTAATGCAGTTTTCCGGCCTGACGGATTGGCTGGCCAAGATTTTCCGCTATCCTGTGCAATATTTACTGAATTTGCCGGTAGAAGCTACCCCGGTGCTGTTTTTGGGGTTTTTGCGCAAAGACGTGTCTATCGCGTTGTTAGAGCCGTTTAATTTGCCTCCGGATCAACTGGCGGTGGCGTGTGTATTTATGGCGATGTATCTGCCCTGTGTGGCTACTTTCTTTGTGATGCTGCGGGAGAACGGGTTGAAAGATACGCTTAAAATTGTCGCGCTTACTTTTGCTTTGGCTTTGCTCAGTGCTTCCGTGCTGCGGCTGATTATATAAGAGAGCGTATAATCAATTTTATGCGGAGCGCAAAACAACTTGTTTTGCGCTCTTTTGTATGGGTGGTATTTTGCAAGCCGGGCCGATTGCGTAATACACCTTTATGCTGAAAGCAAAAGTTTCTTGCGGCTTAGGGCGGTTTGCGGCTAAAAGGAGTGACGGGCTGGCAAGCATGCGGTATAGGAAAATAAACAGGGCGGCTTTTGGGCATGCTACGGCATAAAAATCCCTTCCAAAAGGAAGGGATTTAAAAAGTTTAATTGGCGCTGCCATAGCGGCCTATGTCCACCGGAACGGGAACATCTCCCAACGGGGTTTCAAAATAGGCTGTACCGGTTAAGTGGTAATTTACTGTTGCACTGCCCATGCTGACCAGCCCCAACAGTTTGCTGCTGAATACTTCCATCGGAATGTTTAAATATACTTTTTGATTCTTCGTCGCGCCCGGTTCTATGCGTACGTTTTCAAAGCTGACGTCTGATACTTTGACGTCTTCCATAAACATTTCCCCTTCAAATTTTTTAATGGCGGCGGCCTCTTTGCGGTTTAAGTTGGTAATGCCCACATAGACATTAAATGAGAGGGAATTGACATTGTAGTCCGATATCTCCACCCCGCGCAGGGCATAGGTACAGTTGGCAAAGTTTTCCGCTTCTTGCACACTGGCGCATGCAGTAAATAAAAATGGGGTTGCCAATACCAAAAAAAGTTTTCTCACACAAACCTCCTTCTAACACAATATAAACTTATTTTATAACATTTTTCCCTTCGTTGTTTGTGCGGCCTTATAGAGCCGGGCCGTATGTTGTATAATAATTAAAAGATCTATGGAGAAAAATTATGAATGAGCTACAACAGAAAATCTATGACCGCTTTGCCCGTTATGTAGCGGTAGATACCACCAGCGACAGCAACAGCCAAACCGTTCCTACTACTTCCACCCAACTGGATTTTGGCAAAATGCTGGCGCAAGAAATGAAGGATTTGGGCGTTTCTAACGTAGAGATAGACAAAAACGGTTTTGTCCTGGGAGAAATACCCGCCAATGTATCCGGTGCGCCGGCGATTGGATTTTTGGCTCATATGGATACGGTGGAAGATTTTTGCGGCAAAAATATTCGCCCCGTTATACATTCCAATTACCAGGGCGGAGACTTGGTGATTAATGAAGAAAAGAAAATGTATTTAAGTACCCAAAATGCCCCTGATCTGCTCAAATGTTTAGGGCATGATATTGTTACTTCTGACGGAAATACTCTTTTGGGCGGTGATGACAAGATTGGGATTGCCATTATTATGACGTTGGCGGAATATCTGCTGGCCCATAAAGAGATTAAGCATGGAGCCGTAAAAATTTCTTTCACAATAGATGAAGAGAACGGCATAGGCGTGGGATATTTTGATTTGAAACGCTTTAATGCGGATTTTGCTTATACGATAGATGGAAGCGTCTTGGGCGATATAGACTGCGGCAATTTTAACGCCGATAAGCTGCTTATTTCTATTACCGGCAAAAATTGCCACCCGGGTGCGGCAAAAAACTTTATGGCTAATCCCGTACGCATAGCGGCCGACATAGTGTCTTCCTGGCCGGAAGATAAACTGCCCGAAACGACCGAAGGAGAGGAAGGTTTTATTCTTTTTAAAGACATAGAAGGCGGTTTGGACCATGCCACCTTGGGCGGTATTATCCGTCATCATGACTCGGCAGCCTTTGAGCAATTTAAAAAAGATTTAGAACAAATTGTAGAAGAAAAACGGGTCAAATATCCAAATGCCAAAATTCATTTGGAAATTACCCCCCAGTACCGCAATATGCGCGAGGTCTTGAAAGCCAAACCAGAAGCTATGCATGTGCTGGAGCAGGCTTTAAAAGAAGAAAAAATAGACTATCGCCTCACCCAAGCCCGCGGCGGCACAGACGGGGCTCGGTTATCTCTGAGCGGCCTTCCCACGCCCAATATCTTCGCCTCATATGAAAACCCGCATGGCCCCTATGAGTGGCTCAGCTTGCAATGGAGTGAAAAAATATTCCATTTGTTGGTGCGTATGCTGGAAATAGCGGCTGGAAAATAAAAATACTGCTTTAAAAACCGCCTGGAAAAGGCGGTTTTTTATAGACTGCTTCTTATTATAGCGCCAGATTCAGAAGCGCTGGCTGGCGGGCGGGAGCTTGTGGGCAAGAGGTATATTTTGTGAAATCTATATTGACAGAAGTCAAAATACCGTCGTTTGTTGATGTGCCAATCTCGCTTGAAAAGGCGGTGTCTTCCAGAAAATACCATCGTTTGTTGATGTGCCACTCTGTGTCAGCCATGGAAATGCGGGCTTTCCGCCTGGAAGTTTTGGTAAGTATGCGGCAGATGTTTTTAGGGCGTGGAATGTTTGGAAACATGCCCGCCGTACGAGGTGGAAACGGAACGCCCGGCGGCTTTTAAGCGGGCTTCCAGTTGGCGGCGGTATAGCAGGGGCGTGCCGGCGGCGGCAGTATTCTTGCCGGGATAGAGAGCATATAGGCGCCGTTGTTTTTCGTCTGTAATATTAGGCATGATAACATTGGCTCCGCTTTGTAAAGCCTTTATCTGGCCATTAGGCTCCAATGTTTCCATAGAGGTCGTAGCGGGAATGTTAATATCCGGCAATAAAAGCCGGGTGAGCGCCATGATTTTTAGGGCGGGAGTCAACTGCGGGGCCGGGGCGTCTTTAAGCGGAGTGTCTGGGTTGGGAATAAAAGGCCCCAGCCCAATCATATCCGCGTTTAATTGTTTAAAAAAGAGAATATCACGCGCCAAAGAGCGGCTGGTTTGACCGGGCAGCCCCACTAAAATTCCAGTACCGGTTTCATAGCCCAATTCTTTTAAATCCCGTAAACAGCGCAGGCGGTTTTCAAAGCTCATGCCGGGGTGATATTTTTCATACAATGCTTGATCCGTTGTTTCTATGCGCAACAAATAGCGGTCCGCCCCTGCCTCTTTAAAAGCTTGATAATCCGCGCGGGGCCGTTCCCCGATACTTAGTGTAACAGCCAAATGCAATTTCTTTAGTTGGCGCAGCAACGGTACCAGCCTATCCACCGTAAAAAAGGCGTCTTCCCCCCCTTGCAGCACAACGGTTTTATAGCCGTATTGGGCCGCCTGCTGCGCTAAGTGAAGCACTTGCCCAGGGTCCATACGGTAACGAGTTATGGCCCGGTTTTGACACTGTAAACCGCAATATAAACAATTGTTGCGGCAAATATTGGTAAATTCTATCAGGGCCCGCAGATGAACTTCATTCCCTACATATTTTTGGCGTACGCGGTCGGCGGCGGCAAACAAGGCGTCGTTTATGGTCTGGTCTTCTATGAGCTGCAGCAGGTCATCTTCCTGCAAATGATGTGTTGCTTGTGCTTGGTCAAGCAATGCAAGGCTATCCATATAAACAGTGTATAAAAAAACCCCTGTCAGAAGACAGGGGTTAAAACTTTTTTCTAACGCACCGGCTGAGACGCCGACAGAGAATCTAATAAGTTCTTAGAATCCGATATAGTCGGGTCCAGCGTTTTCGTGACCATATTATAATTAAAGCGGTACGAAATTTTAAAGCTTTGCGGATTCTCCGGCGGTACTTTGACTAAAATGGAATAATTATCCGGTTCTACGGCGGTGGTAATATTCCATTCAATCAGCTGCTGTGCTGCCGGGTGGCGCGTATTGATGAGTTGCTGCAGCGTTTGTCCGTTGGCTAAGGGGAAGTTTTTGACTTCGGTCAAAATTGGATCCAACGGATTGACGGCCGGCTGCATAGGCATCATTTGCCCGTTTTGCTGCGGCATGAAAGCTTGGCCTGCTTGCATATCTTCCGCAGAGCCGGCAGGCATGCCTTGCCCCGGAGCAGCCATTTGCCCGGATTGAGACGCATATCCCGGATATTGCTGCGGCAGGGCTTGCTGTTGCACCCCCGGCAAGGAGGCGGCAGCGCCTTGGTCTATACCTAACATTTCGTTTAACTGGGCATCTTGCTCAACGGATTGCTGTTGGGCCGGAGCCGATTTAATGAAGTTAAACTGGGCGGGTATAATTTCCAAATAGGCCAGCATCACATAGATTAAAGCCAAAATAACAACAGAGGCCAAAGAGCCTAAGACAATTTTAGTTATCTTTTTGTTGCCAGGCTTGATATCCGCCATTTTTAAATCATGCTGGGTATTAATGTCCAGGTCAGAATCGGACAGATCCAGCCGTTCCGAATCGCCCGGCTCTTTTACCATAGGCACGGTTTTAATGTCCATTGTGGCGCCGCGTTTGGTTTTGATTGTGTTTTCCAAGATGACTTTGGAGAGCGTCAAATCAGTTTGCTCTTCTTTTTTGGAAGGTACAATTTCTTCTATGGTTTCCGCCAAAGACTGTACTTGTACGCCCGGCTCCGTCTCGGCGCTGGCTTGCGCCGCTTCGGAAGATCCAGGCACGGCTCCGTAATCTTTAGAAGATTTTTTCTCCGGTTCTCCCGAGGTTAAGGCCGGAGGAATGAAATCTGAGATTAAGTAGGTGGAGCCTTCTTTGAGTTCCACTTCCGTCATTTCATTGGGGTTGTAAAATCCTTTTCCTTCCGGAAAATCCCCCGCAGGCTGGGCAGGCGCTTGCGGCGCAGCGGCTGCAATGTTTTCAGGTGCGGCCGGCGCATTATTATTCTCCGGGATAGGGAAGTCTGCCGTAGGCGTTTTTTCGGTAAAGGCTTCTTCCAAGTCTTTCTGGGAAATCAGCCCTTCTTCTTGATTTGCAGGTTCCAGTTTTTTCCCAGGTACCAATTCTTTAATGGTTTCCGTTGCATCTTTAAAGGCTTTTTCTTCCGTTTCGGAAGGACTAAGCGGGGTTAAAGAATCGGAAACCGGGCTTTGAGGCTGGAACTCTTCCGCCGTAGCCTGGTTTTGTTCAGCCATACGCAGCGTCTGGTCCGCCCCTATAATATTCAGTTGGGGTTGGCCCGTCAAGTCTAATGTTTCTTTGGCTGTGGGCAAATCCTGGGTTGTTGCGGCAGGTTGTTCGTTTGTAGGCAGAGAGAGCATAGGCTCTTGCTCTTGTTGTTCTGCCGGAACATCTTGTTCAAGCGGGGCAACGTTTTCAGCTGAAGCGTGAGTATCTTCCTTTTGCGCTTCTTCAATAGCTTGCAAAATCAAATTATTTTGTTGGGCGGGGGCTGTAATCTCGTTAATGATTTCTTCCCGCTTCTCTTCCGTAATTTCAGCAGCCGGCGCAGACTCGGCCGTTTCTGGGGCCGGAGTTTGCGGCATTTCTTCCGCTGTTACCGGGGCCGCTTGAGCAGCTTCCTCTTGGGAAGCAGGAGCCGACTCCTCAGCCAGAGATTGCAAAGCCGGCTGGGCCATATTGTCCGCCATATCTTTTTGGGCGGCTGGTTGTTGTTCCGCTGGTTGCGGCTGAGGTTGCTGGGTGGATTCTTCTGTGGAAGCTGACAAAGAAGGATCCGTGATGAGCTTGGCAGAAGAAAGCAAGTCTTGGAAAGTAGCCTCTTTTTCCGTTTCAGTCTGAGGTTTTTGGTTGTATAAAGAATCTAATGCGGAACGTAAAATAAGCTCCTCTCCGCCTTTTTCTGCGAGGTTTTCCGTTTTGGAAGCATTTATTTCTATTTCATCTAAGAAGTCGGCCGGTTTGCTATGGGGTTGAGCGCTGGCTGCTTGGGCCACTAATTTCTCTGCATGGTTGACCAAGCTTTCTGTGTTGGTGATTAACGCCTCTTCCGTGACAGGTTCGCTGGCGTGTGAAGCTGGGGCAATGGTAGGGGCCGGCGCGGCGGTATGTGCCGCTGCGGCCGCAGCCAAAGCAGCGTCCAATTTGTTTTTCAGCCCTTCAATTTCCCGCGTCAGATTATCTATTTTTTCAATTAAAAGTTGCGTGGAACCTGCCGTTTGCTGTGTCTGCTCTTGGACGGGAGGTTCCGTCGTGGCGGTAGCGGTATTGCCGCGGATTGTATTCAATTCTTCCTCGGTTAACGGGGCGCGGGTCATGGTTTTGGTGGCTTCATCAAATTCAAAAATGTTGGAAGCTTTTTCCCATTCTTGGCTGCCGCCTTCTTCTATTTCTTCGGAGCAGATTAACGTCTCCGGTGTAAAGCCGTCTAATGTAGCGAGTTTTTCCTCATCATAGGGACCGTCTACTTTGTCATTAATATAAACCCAGTATCTCATTTCTTTTCACCCTAGCGTTTAAAAATAAACTGTCACGATACAAGCATACCAAATTATCTTGCTTTTGAATAGTCTTTTTTATTGATTTTGTATAGAGCTTATGCCTCTTTGCTGGCCACACACGCTTTTTTGTAGTTTTCCAGCAGCTGTTCCACCTCTTGTGCAGAGGTTTTGTGGGCTTGTATATTGGCCATCATGTCTCCTACCAATTCCAAGGAGGATCCATTCTCCAGCATATCTAATACAAAAGTGGAAATCCGTCTGTCTGATGTCCCGTTCAATTCCCCCACCAAAGCTTGCAAAGCGAACTCGTGTTTTGTCTGGTCCGATTTCCAGAATGTATAAGGGGCAAGGGATTTTTCAAAGAAAGCCAACAATTCTTTGGCTGGTTTCGTGCCTAAATAGCTTTTTAATGCCTGCGGGGCTAATCCTTGGGTCAAAGTTTGGGCTTTTAAGTCGCGCAAATAGGAAGCTTGTTTATAGGCTTCTTCTTTGCTTAATGTACCCAATATTACTTTGCATGCCAATTCTTTGTTTTCCATTTCGTCTTGACAATGGGGTAAATGGGTGAGCAATTCGTTCATTTCCCGCTCAATTTGTACAAACGTTTTTTGTCCGGCGAAACGATCCGCCAAATCATATTCGTAGCCGCTGTACGCTTCTTTTTTGGCTAAAGCTTTACGCAGCAAAATACGCTCTCTGCGCAGACCGGCTTTTTGTTGGGCTTTTTCAAAGGTGGGCTCCGTACCGTCTAAAATGACTTGTACGGCTAAACCTAAATTTTCTTCTTTTTGATTAACGTGCGGCAAACGCGCCAGCACCGCTTCAAAAGTATCTTGAATGTCCTGCGGAGTTTTCACTTTTAAATAACGGCAGGCAATAATCATCAAATCTTCTTCCAAGATTTGTCCTTTTACCAATTTGGAAGTCAAGGCGATGTCTTGGGCGTCTTTTTGGGTGATTTGACACAACAGCGCTTTGGCAGCCAGCGAAGCGCAGAGTTTGTCATCTTCATTTATTTTAGACAGGCTTTTCATCAGTTTGGCAAAAGCATCGTCAAAATCCGCCGCGCCGGGTACTGTATAAATGGCAAGCAAAGCAGCCGTGATTTTGACGGAAAGATGATATTTGTCGGCGGCTTGGTAGATGGCTTTTTTGTTTTTCTCCTGCAATTTTTCATTGGCCGGCAAATCTTTTTGCGCTTGCAGGATAAGGCGGTCTAATGCATGTTGTGCCTTGTCTGCGTCTGACATGGTTTTATCGTCGCGCACATCTTTAAGGGCGTGGGCAAATTCTACATCAAAGAAACGCCTCGCCCCAAACGCCGCATAATAGTTAAGCAGCAAATCCGTCGCTTCAGGCGGCGTGTCTAATGCACCTGTCAGCTCTATGACAGATACGGCATTATTGTACACGCGCAGCTGGCGCAAAGCGGCCGGCAGGGTAATCTCATCTAAAAGCATTTTCGCTACAATGGTGTCTGACATAGCGCTAGCCTCCCCCAGTTGGGCGGCAATATCTGCAATGTCTTGCTCTAAGCGCGGCAGAGACTTCTTATTTTCCAATGTATAGACAAGTTTGGCGGCATAGTCGTCGTCAATATTAGGAAGCATTTTGTAAATGGTGCCCAGCATGCCGCTGCGCTTGCTTGCTTTTTCAGTCATATCCTCTCGCCTTTTAACAGGATTTTAAAAATACCTCAATATGCTGGCGGAATTTTTTCTGCCAGTCGTCGTCTTTGATAAGTTCTAAATTGGCCTTGATGTTTTCCACACAGCAGCGCACCGCACTTTTAAGTAAATGCTGGGCGCAAAAAATATCCGACATAATAATAGGGGCAATATGGTCTTTTATTAGGTCAATTTCACGCAAACACTGTATGGCCGTTGTGGCGGTGTCTGCCGGTATGCGTGCCGCATATATCAGTGAATCTTGCATGGCTTTTTGGCGGTCTGCATCTTCTTTAGGCAGTTTTTTGGCTACCAGATAAGCACTGTAAGCGGCTCCGTCTTCTTGAATATAATTGTTCAGCTGGCCTTTTAAAGCGCCCAGTTTGCGTATATGCTGTTCCAATTTGTTTTTAATTTCGGCAGCGGTGTTTTTTCTGTTTACTGTAGTCTGGGCTGCCATCAATGCCAACGAGCAGCCCATCGCGGCTGCCATAGCCGCGGCGGCCCCCCCGCCCGGAGTCGGATCGGAAGATGCCAGTGCCTGATTAAATTTTTCTGCTGCTTTAAACCATTCCATAAAAATCCTTACTTTCTGCGTATAGTGCCTAATTCAGCCGACTTTGCTACATAATCGTGCCGGAGGGCAAATCTGAATATTTTTTGATGCGAAGCATTTTTAAACGATCCTCATCTATTCCCGTGCGGCTGAAAAAAACATGCTCAATAGCGCTGGCCGGCGAAATATAGATGCCGCGTTTTACGCCTTTAGGGTCTGCATTGAGCCCTAACCAAACGTAAAAAGTTTTCCAGTCATTGAAATTTTTAATTTCCAACTCTGCCGCTGCCCGCTGCAATAACGCCGCGTCGCCGAAACCTGAAGTAATGGCTGCGCTGTGATAGCCGCAGTTTTTAGCGGCGCATACGTCGCGATGCGTATCGCCTACCACGTAAACTTGGTCGGGACTGAAAGAAATTTTGCATTTCTTTTCGGCCCGTTTTACGGCGGCTTTGAGCATATCTTCCCGGGTATGTCCATCTTCTCCATAACCGCCGCATACAAAGTAAGACAGCAGTCCGGAGGGTTCCAGCTTAATTCGGGCGCCTGCTTCAATATTCCCGGTTCCCAGTCCCATTATTATATTCTTTTCCTGGGCCAGTTTTTGCAATAGTTTTTTTACGCCGGGAACTAATTTGTATGTTTTTTTCTTACAGGCCTTATTTACTTCTTCGGGCAGAATTTCCAGATATTTTTTGTGGATTTTTTTAATTTCTGCCGCGCTGGCCTTTTTTCCTGTAAGCAATTTATATACTAAAGCGAAATTATCCGTATCCGTGCGTCCGGAAATGAGGCTGTGTTCAAATTTTGGTTCCTTGCCGTAAAGTTCTTTCATGGCTTTGGTTAGTGCAGTTCGCCCCGCGCCTCCGGCATATACCAATGTCCCGTCTAAATCAAAAAGTACCAACTTTTTCATTTCGTAGCTTCTCCTTGTTTACTGACAATGCCCGTCACGATATATGCGCCGGCCATGGCCAGCACCAACCCGAGCACTTTGAAAACAGTAATTTTGTCCAATCCCAGCAAGACGGACAAAACAAACGTCATTACCGGGTAAGACAAAATAATAGCAGACGCCTTGCTCAAATCCATATGGCGTATGGCGTAATACCAAAATGTGTTGCCCGCAAAATAATTAATTACAGCGCTAAAGGCCAAAGTCCACCACAAAACCGGCGCGGGTTGAAATACTAATTCTTGGGTGGCAGCTACGTATATTATAAGCAAAAACAAGGCCGGCAGCGCAAACAAAGCCCGCGCGGCCGCTATTTGGGCCGGTTCCATAGTTGAAGGTAATTTTTTTGCAAAGATATGGCTTAATTGGAACATCCACAGACAGCCTACAATCATCAAATCCCCTTTGAGCTGTACGGAAAAGCCTGCCTGCCATAAAAGTAATGTTACGCCAATAATTACCAAAGCAGATCCGCCTATTTGTTTGGTGGTGGGGCGTTCTTTTAAGAGCAGCCAAGAAAGAATAATGGAATAAACGATTTCAAATTGGTTTAAAATGGCGCCATTGGTTGGGGTCGTATAGTTTAAAGCAATCATAAATACCGTCATAGGCAGGGCCGTACCCAATGTGCCCAGTCCCAAAAATTGCCAAAAAAGCTTGCGATTAAAAATGACTTTCCAGCCTCCGGTTTTTATCAAATAGGGCGTAAAAAGTACAACGGCTCCGGCACAGCTTAAAAATATGAATAAAGCGGAGGTAATATAAGGTACGGCGTATTTCGCAACTACCAAGTTGGCTGCGGTAACAAACCACGCTATCCAAATGGCAGCCACGGGTGAGAATTTTTTCATGAATGCTCCTGTTGTTTTTTGACGATAAGAGTGACCCAGTATGCACCCGTCAGCGTAAGCGTTAATCCAAGCAGCTGATAGAAATGCAAATGTTCAAATCCTAACATCAAAGATAAAATAAAAGACAAAACGGGGTATGACAAATAAATAGCGGTTACTTTGCCCAAATCCAGCGCGCGGATAGCTTGGTACCATAAAATCATGGCCCAGCCGTATTTAAAAATACCCGTGTATAGAAGTACCCACACGGTTGTAATGGCAGGTTTTAAGGTAAATGTTCCCTGCGTAGTGCTGCCCAGCAGAAACAAGATAAGCATCAGTGCCGGCAAGGCGTATATATTGCGAGCTGCCGCGATAACATGGTGGTCTAGGTGTCGGGGCAATCGTTTGGCGGCACAAGAGGCCGCCTGCAACATCCAGGTGCAGCCCACTACCATTAAATCTCCTTTCCAGCGCGGCGTATATTGCTCTTTGAGCAAGATAAGCACCACCCCGGCTAAGATCAAAAGGCTTCCTGCAAGCTGCTGTTTGGAAGGAATTTCTTTTAAGAATAATCCCGCAATTAAGAGGGAGTATATAAGTTCCGACTGTTGCAAAATAGCAGCATTGCCCGGTGTGGTGTAATGCAGCGCCCAAAGTAATATAGAGAAAGGCAATGCCGTACCAAATGTACCGATAAATAGGAATTGCCAACGAGTCTGTGGAGCGAACAGCTCCCCCCATTTATGATGGTGAGTCAACCACGGAGCAAAAAAAGCTATTGCGGTTAAAGTGCCTAAAAATACCAGTAACACCGGGCTGATGACACCTACAGCATACCGGCCCGCAATAGGGGAGGCGCCTACAATAGCCCAGCATAACCAAGTAGCCAGCAGAGGATTCATGAATGCTCCGAATTAAAAGATATATAAATTATATCAAAATACGGAGTTGTTTTCCGACGGGAAAATTTTTGTTTTTTGCGAGTTTTTTCGTAGAGTCTTTGCCAGCGGGGATTAATTTTGCTAAAATATACAAGCACCTAGGGTGCATTTCCCTTGTAGGATAAACGATTTGTAGCGCGGGTGGCGGAATTGGTATACGCGTGCGTTTGAGGGGCGCATGCCTCACGGCTTGGGGGTTCGAGTCCCCCCCCGCGCACTTCACTATACAAGCCCTTTCTAGCAATAGAAGGGGCTTTTTTGTGCCCATTTCCCCTATACAGGAAAGGAACAAAACGGAAACAATAGGAAACGAAGGAAACGCTTTTTTTTCTTAAAAAACGCTACCAAAAACGCTACCGGTTTTCTGTTTCAACGCTTTACTACTTTTTTAAAACGAAAAAATTCGTTCCGACCTAAAGGATTTTCCCCTTCTGACAAGTGGTAATGTGGGTTTGATGAGGAATGGTATTTGTTGACGAATTCTACAATATGAAAGCCGCATTTGTTGACGTAAAAATGAATGTTTCGTTTCTCAAAATACGGAGTAACCAGTTCCCATGTTTTTGCCTGTGGATAGTGTGCTTCTATGGCTTGCCAAGCCTGCCTCCCCAAGCCTTTGCCGTGTTCTTTAGGAAGAATAAAAAATAATTCCAAAAATCCCTGTTTTGGGGGCGCAATATATTTTACCACGGCTCCGCCAATTTTTTGTCCGTTGGAAAGAATATGATACACATCATTTTCAGAGTTACAGATGACAGCTTCTACTTCTTCTTTTGGAGGAAAAGGTTCCGTAATCTTAAAGTTTTTTTTCAGCTCCAAGGAAAATGCTTCCTGTAAGTCTTTTATGAATTGAGGCCGTTGGGCTGGCAGCAGCGGGGCTAACACAATCTTTTTTTCTGTCATTTTTTCTCCTCGATACGCTATTATCCCATATCCTGCGCAAGAAGACAACAAAAAACCCGCGCTTTGGGCGCGGGTTCGGGTAAGAAAATTTTATTTGTCCGGGGTGGCTGGAGCCGTCTGGACAGGAAGATTAACTTTGTCTAATACAGAAGACGAAGCCTTGCTGTTATAAGATATCGTCAATAAAACGGAAGTTATAAAAAGTAATACAGCCAAGGCGGCCGTCAATTTATTCACGGCATTGAAAGCGGTAGGACTGGCAAAAATATTATCCGCGCCCGAAGCACCAAAAATGCCGGCGGCGGATCCTTTGCCGCTTTGCAATAAGACGAGTAAAATCAAAAGGACACACGCAAAATAATGAATAATAAGAAGAAGCGTTTGCATACAATTATCTATCTCTCCTGTAAAAGTAACATATTTATTATACAAATTTTGTCAGATGAATGTGCACGCAATGGAATGGCCTTGACTCATTTTTTTTTTTTGATAAATTTTGCATATGGATAACATGTGTCAAAAAAACATCTCCGACGTAATAAAACTCGGAAAACGCCGTTTAGGCGGTTTTACGCTTGTTGAGCTTTTGGTGGTGGTGCTAATCATCGGCATATTAGCCGCCATTGGCCTGCCGCAATATACTAAAGCGGTGGAACGGGCCCGTGCAGTGGAGGCTGTAACTAATTTGCGCGCCTTGGTAACTGCAGAGAAAGTTTATCAGATGTCTAACGGCATAGCTACGACAGATTTAACTCTGTTGGATTTGCAGTTAAATGGTGAAATAAATGATGGCGGAAAAATGGTGCTCTCTAACTTCACTTATGATGTGCATAATATCGGAGATGGACAAGAAGGATTTGAGATTGTCGCTTCCCGAAACAGCAACGGGAATGAGGTGACGGATTATTATATTTATTATTCTTATGTTGGGGGCTATGCTTGTGTAGCCCGGAATGCCCAAGCAAAAACAATTTGTGCCGCCATATGCTCAAGTTCTCAATTTATTGATCATGAAAATGGAAAATCATATTATTGCAGAATTCAATAGCATAAATAGTTTTTGTGAACAGTTTTTGTTTAGCTAATCCCTCTTAATAAACGGAGGGATTTGTTTGTGTCAGGGTTGTTTGGTCCAAGTGGCAAAACCCGGGCAATTCTTTGGACAAAAATAGACCGGGCCCCAACAACAGGGCCCGGTTTGTGTTATATTAGGGGTAAGCCCAAAGATTTGCCTTATTTGGTCAAAGCGACCAAACCGGGCAATTCTTTGCCCGTATGAAATAAAAATCCCCCGCTTACGCGGAGGGATTTGTTTGTGTCGGATTTATTTCGTCAAAGCAACGAGTCCGGGCAATTCTTTGCCCGTATGAAATAAAAATCCCCCCGCTTACGCGGAGGGATTTGTTTGTGTCGGATTTATTTCGTCAAAGCAACGAGTCCGGGCAATTCTTTGCCTTCCACAAATTCCATACTGGCGCCGCCGCCCGTGGAAACGTGCGAAAACGCCTTCTGGTCAATTTTACCTTTTTTGAGCACGTTGACGCTGTCTCCGCCGCCGATGATGGAAATGGCGCCATTTTTGGTGGCTTCAATCATCGCGTTGGCGATGGCGTAGCTGCCTGCGGCGAAATTGGGGAATTCAAACACGCCCATGGGGCCGTTCCAGAAAATCGTTTTGCATTTGAGCAATTCATCTGCAAACAATTTTTCAGTTTTCGGACCGATATCCATACCTTCCATGTCTGCGGGAATGGTATCAGACACGACGGCTTCTGCGGTTTCGGAGAATTCCTTAGCCAAGCGGAAATCCACCGGCATCAGCATTTTGACGCCTTTGGCTTCGGCTTTTGCCATCACCTGTTTGGCTTCTTCAATTTTGCTCTCATCTAACAGCGATTTGCCCACTTCCATGCCTTTGGCTTTCAGGAAAGTATAGGCCATACCGCCGCCGATGATAAGCACATTGACTTTGTCCAGCAAATTATTGAGCAGCATGATTTTGTCGGACACTTTTGCCCCGCCGATGACAGCTGCAAACGGGCGGGCCGGATTATTGAGCGCTTTGCCCAAAAATTCCACTTCTTTCTGCACCAAGAAGCCCATAGAGCCCGGCAAATACTGCGCAATGGCGCTGGTAGAGGCGTGGGCGCGGTGCACGGTGCCGAACGCTTCCTGCACAAACACTTCTCCATGTTTGGCCAGCTGTTTGGCAAATTCGGGGTCATTCTTTTCTTCTTCGGGGTGGAAGCGCAGATTTTCCAAGAGTACGATTTCGCCGTTTTTGGCGCTTTCCACTACTTTGTCAGCTTCCGGGCCGACGCAGTCTTTGGCAAAGTGCACGGGCACGCCGAACACTCTCTGCACTTCTTCCGCCACCGGAGCCAAGCTAAATTCCGGCGCTACTTTGCCTTTGGGGCGGCCCAAGTGAGCCATCAAAACGATGCGGCAGTTGTTATCCAGCAGATGTTTGATGGTTTTTTCGGTAGCGACGATACGTTTGTTGTTGTCCACTTTTCCGTCTTTAAGGGGCACGTTGTAGTCCACGCGCACCAATACTTTTTTATTTTTCAAATCTACATCTTGCACTTTTTTAATGCTGTCAAAATTCATTTCTTTCACCCCTTCTTCCTTCAGATAAAACAAAGGCGGCTTTTGCAAGCCGCCTTTGCTTGTAAGACAGACTATTTGTTGACCGAAGCCATGTGTTTGATCAAGTCAAGCACTTTGTTGGAGTAACCGATTTCGTTGTCGTACCAAGAAACGACTTTGACGAAAGTGTCGGTCAAAGCGATACCGGCTTTGGCGTCAAAAATAGACGTGCGCGGATCGCCCAAGAAGTCAGAGGAGACCACGGCGTCTTCGGTATAACCCAAGATGCCTTTGAGTTCGCCTTCGGAAGCTTCTTTCATGGCTTTGCAGATGTCTTCATATTTGGTCGGTTTGGCCAAGTTGACGGTCAAGTCCACCACGGAGACGTCTAAGGTCGGTACGCGCATAGACATACCGGTCAATTTGCCGTTCAAAGACGGAATAACCTTGCCTACTGCTTTGGCGGCACCCGTAGAAGACGGGATAATATTGCCGGAAGCAGCGCGGCCGCCGCGCCAATCTTTCATAGACACGCCGTCAACAGTTTTCTGCGTGGCGGTGGTGGAGTGCACGGTGGTCATCAAACCATCAACGATACCGAATTTATCGTTCAATACTTTGGCGATAGGAGCCAAGCAGTTGGTGGTGCAGGAGGCGTTAGACACAAACTGGGTGCCTTTGACGTAGGTTTTTTCGTTTACACCGCAGACGAACATCGGAGTATCGTCTTTGGAAGGAGCAGACATTACCACATATTTGGCGCCGGCTTTGATGTGAGCCTGGGCTTTTTCTTTGGTCAAGAACAGACCCGTAGATTCAACGATGTATTCTGCGCCTACTTTGTCCCAAGCCAAGTTGGCGGGATCTTTTTCAGCGGTTACGCGGATTGCTTTGCCGTTGACGATTAATTTGCTGTTTTCTACGTCAGCTTCCACGGTGCCTTCAAATTTGCCGTGCATCGTGTCATATTTGAGCATGTAAGCCAAATAATCAACCGGGGTCAAATCGTTGATACCGACGATTTCAATTTCGGGGTGGTTTAGGGCGGCGCGGAACACGAAACGTCCGATACGGCCAAAACCGTTAATACCTACTTTAATAGTCATACTGTTACGTCCTCCATTAAGTTTTAAAACAACTCGTCTCTTCTATTTTACAAAATTTTTACACGCAGGATTAGTTGCGGCTGTTCACCCGGCCCAACAATCTGAGAATTTCCAAATACAACCATACCAGAGTGACCAACAGAGAGAAGCCCGCATACCATTCCATGTATTTGGGGGCTGATACCTGAGAGGTCAGCTCGTCTATAAAATGAAAATCCAGCAAGAAGTTGAATGCTGCTACGCCGCAAATCACAACATTAATGCCAATACTGAGTAAACTGGTGCTGGAGAAATAGCTTACATTGACTCCGAAAAGCATCAGAACAAACGAAATGACATAAAATAAGGCGATGGCGCTTGTGGCGGAGACAATGCCTATTGCCAATCCGCGGGTAACTTTAATGATTCTTGTTTTGTACAAGAACAACATGGTAAAAAATACCAGCAGCGTAATGGCAACGGCTTGGAACACGATGCCTTGGTATTGGGCATTATAGATAGCAGAAATTCCCCCCAACACAAATCCTTCCCCCAGTGCATATACCGGGGCCAATATCGGGGCGGTCCTTTTGCTGAAAATAACAATCAAGGCTATAACAAAAGTTAGTATCGTTACCGGCCACATAAATGCAGTGAGCGCCGGGCGATTGAAAGCAATCATACCTGCTATGGCACATAACAACAGCAGAAAAAAAGTCTTATTGATAGTGCCTTGCAGAGTCATGGCTGCTTCGGTGCGGTTCATGGCCTGTTGGTAGGCCTTTTCGTTAAAAAGCGGATTGCCGCTTGCCATAAGTGTTTACCTCCGTATATTTAATATATATTTATTTTATAAAATTTGAACGGCTAATTGAATTCTCTTTTCCTTTTTCGTTTATTATAAAAGTAATTAGTTTTTTAAGAATGTTAGAAAGCGCTCCGAAATAACCCCGGTCAAAGTTATGGCGGTTTGGTTCTTTCTTGAAAATTTGGGTGCGCGCCCCATAATAAACCCCCGGTTTAACCGGGGGTTGTGTTTAATGTGAAGCTAAAAACTTTTCATCTACGATTTTCCGTTTTATCTCTGGCCAAAAGCGGGGTGTCGTGGTTGAAATGGCTTTTTGGATTGCTTGCAGGTCTTTGTCGGTAAACAGGGCGTATTGGCAGCCCGAACGACCGGAGAAACCTTGATTGCTGACGTTGAAGCCGAGCAAAAATTCTTGGCCATTTTCCGATACGCTGAAAAGCGGGTCTCCATAATCGCCGTTAATAAACTTATTTTCCAGCGTCAATACACATTTGTCCTGCTCACATTGCAAATCCGGCTTTACTTCTGCTGTGGTGCGCCCGATGCCGCTGAGGCGCTGGCGGTTGATATAGAAGTTGTTTAAATTCGTTATATCCTGGGCCGTTGCTGTGTCGGAAAGGATCATGATATTGGCTTGCGGCATGGCGCTCAAGGTATGCACCAAGCGGGAATTTTCTTTGTGGGGCACGAAAATAGCTACGACGGAAGAGGAATAGTCCTCTAATCCTATGATTTGAGAAGCATCTATTTCATAACCATCTAATGTAAAATGTTTGTAAGCTCCTCTGGTGGCGTGTACGCAGGAAGCGCTGGCCAGCAACCAGTTATTATATACTTTTACAGCCGGGCAGCGGTAGGAATAGCTTTTAGTAAAAAAAGCGGTCTCGCCGGACATATCAATATCTTCTATGTTTCTGATTTCTTCCGTTTTTATAGACAACATCAAAACCCCTTCCTCTTTAGAGAAATTGGAAGGATAGGATGTCTTGATTTCGGCGGTTTTTTCTTTTACCACCTGTTCCAGTTTGTCCGTTTCTAGGGCATAAGCAACAGATGCAGCCAAGCTGCATACTAACATAAATGAGATTAATCTTTTCATAATTTAGTCCTTTTGCGGCATTTTCTATAGTATAACACCTTTTGAGCATACCTTCAAGGGGAGATTTTCCGGTCAATAAAGCGGCGTTTTGAAAAATGCGGGCCTCCGTTTCTTTTTGTGGCGGCTGCGGCTTCATGCTGAAAGTCAGGCTCCTAGCCCTTGTTCCAGCTGCCATTTGGAACTTGCGGAGTAAACGGGTTTCTGGGCTGCTTTTGATGGTTAAAATGCCGACTGCTGCAAGGATATTATAAAAGGACAGAAAGAAAAAGCGGCGTGGACGGAAAGCGCAGTTTCGTTTCGCGCCATCTTATCGTTTTATTCCCTGTATGTGTTGTAAACAGAAAAACCCCGCCTCTCGGCGGGGTTTTGGTCTAGTGCGGGTTAAATTACATCATGCCGCCCATTCCCCCCATACCTGGCATGGCTGCCGGGCCGTGGGAATGTTCTTTTTCCGGTGCATCTGCCACCAAAGCTTCAGTGAGCAGTACCGTAGCGGCGATAGAAGCCGCATTTTCTAATGCGGTGCGGACCACTTTTGCCGGGTCCACTACGCCGGCTTTCAACAGGTCTCCATAGGTGCCGTTTTCGGCATCAAAACCGTCAGCTTGGCCTTTCATGGATAATACTTTGTCCACCACGACCGCGCCGTCTAAACCTGCATTGACCGCAATCTGACGCAACGGCGCCGTAAGAGCTTTGCGCACGATGGCAATACCCGTTTTAATGTCTTCATTGTCTGCTTTCAAAGAGTCCAAGACTTTTTGGCAGCGGGCCAATGCTACACCGCCTCCCGGAACGAGGCCTTCTTCCACACCGGCTTTCGTGGCGTTTTTGGCGTCTTCCACTTTGGCTTTTTTGGCTTTCATTTCCGTTTCGGTGGCTGCACCGACGCTGATAACGGCTACCCCGCCGGAGAGTTTCGCCAAGCGTTCCTGTAATTTTTCTTTGTCGTAATCGCTGGTGGAGTTTTCAATCTGTTTGCGGATTTGGTCGGCGCGCTGGGCGATAGCGGTTTTGTCGCCTTTGCCGCTGACGATGGTGGTATTCTCTTTGTCCACTACGATGCGGTCAGCCTGGCCAAGCATGGTGATTTCGGCTTTATCAAGCTTCATGCCGCGTTCTTCGCTGATGACTTCGCCGCCAGTCAGCGTGGCGATGTCCTGCAACATTTCTTTGCGTCTGTCTCCAAAGCCGGGGGCTTTGACCGCGCAGCCTTTAAGCGTACCACGCAACTTGTTGACCACCAACGTAGCCAGCGCTTCTCCGTCTACATCTTCTGCTACAATCAAGAACGGGCGGCCGCTCTGTACGATTTTTTCCAGAATCGGCAACAAGTCATTCATAGAGGAAATTTTCTTGTCCGTGATAATGATATAGGCATTCTCCAAGACGCATTCCATTCTTTCCGGGTCGGTTACAAAATACGGGGAGATGTATCCGCGGTCAAATTGCATGCCTTCCACCACGTCTAGTTTGGTTTCGGCGCTTTTACCTTCTTCTACTGTGATTACGCCTTCGTGGCCTACTCTTTCCATTGCTTCGGCAATCAGTTCGCCAATGACACGGTCGTTAGAAGAAATAGTGGCAATTTGCGCTTTTTCCTCTTTGGTCTTGACCGGTTTCTGCATTTTGGCCAATTCTTCTTTTACGGTGCTGACCGCCATTTCAATGCCTTTTTTCACCAAGGTCGGGTTGGCGCCGGCCGTAATATTTTTGATTCCTTCTTTAAGCAATGCATCAGCCAATACGGTTGCGGTGGTGGTGCCGTCACCGGCGACGTCGTTGGTTTTGGCGGCCACTTCACGGATAAGCTGGGCGCCCATATTTTCAAATTTATCTTCCAGCTCAATATCTTTAGCAATCGTCACGCCGTCATCAATAATAAGCGGAGAGCCGAATTTCTTTTCCAGCACAACGCTGCGGCCCTTAGGACCCAAAGTTACTTTTACGGCATTGGCTACTTTTTCAATGCCGGCTTTCATTTTGGCGCGGGATTCATCGCCGAAAACAATTTGTTTTGCCATATAAATTTTCTCCTCTTTTTACCCTAAAATACCCAGAATTTCATCTTGGTGAATAATCAAATAAGTTTCATCGTCTAATTTGATTTCCGTACCGGAATATTTGCCGTAAAGCACCCGGTCGCCTTTTTTGACGTCCATAGGCATGCGGTTGCCTTTATCGTCAAGTTTTCCCGGTCCTGCAGCTAACACTTCCCCCTCCATGGGTTTTTCTTTGGCGGTATCAGGAATGATAATGCCGCCTTTCATGGTTTCACGTTCAATCGGCTTGACGATTAATCTGTCGCCAAGAGGCTTAATTTTTACATCGCTCATATTCACCCACTCCTTAGTTTTTAGAATTGTTTCCGCCGGATATTAAACTAGCACTCCAGCGGGATTAATGCTAATTTAGCATAAAAAAAGATAATTGTCAATACTTTGCCATGATTGCTAAAAAAGAATTTTGCCGCTGATGAGCAGCGCACTGAATTCTCAGACGTAAATATAGAGTGGTTTTAATTGGAAATAGTATAAAATAAACGCCCTTGGCAAGCAAAGGAGTAGGAAAAGCAAAGGCAGATTTTTAAATATAATTCCCGAAAAAAGTGGGCTCAAATGACACATCTTTTATGTTTTCATGCGTAAATAATGGGTAAATCTGGGACAAAAAGGCAGGTTAATTTCTCCCCTTCCCTCGTTGAAGGGGCTGGTTGTGTTAGTATACAGTCAGAAGCCTTGTGGCCTCGTTTGATTGAGAAAAGCCGCTTAGTTACTAGACGCCCCCACATGGAGCGGCGCTGTGTATGAGAGCCGGCAATTTGAGTATATAGAAAGACCGGAGCTTTCAAGCGCTCCGGTCTGCAAATATATTTGGTCAGAAGCTCTATTTGGTAAAGAAACGGCGCACCCGTTGCCCAAAAGAAAGCTTTTTAGGCGGCAGAATCTTAATTACTACGGCTGAAATATTGTCTTGCCCGTCACGTTCATTGGATATGCGCACCAAATGTTTGCAAAGTTTCACAATGGGCATATCTTTGTCTTTGGCCAATATTTCGCCAATAGCCTGCTCCGTCAGGCCTTTGTAAAGGCCGTCTGAGCACAACACCAATACATCTCCCGCATGAACGGGAAACTTCAACAAGTCAAATTCTATGTTTTTCTTAATTCCCATCGCCCGCGTTAAAACATTTTGAATTTTGCTTTTGTCTGCGTCTGCTTTAGACAAAAGCCCCCTTCTCACATGTTCCATGGCGAGGGAGTGGTCGGTGGTAATTTGAACAATTTTATTGTCCCGGTAAAGGTAAATGCGTGAATCCCCCACATGCACTGCGATAGCGCAGTCTTTATCAAACAAGACTCCGGTCAAGGTTGTTCCCATCATTTTATATATATCGGAAGACTGTGCCGTGGAATAAATGGCGGCATTAGAAAGATTGGCCGCCATCAGCAGTTTGCGTTCCGTGGGGGCCAGTTTAGGCAAAAATGTATCTGGTATTTTAAGCGCCCCCATATTAATTTTCCGTATGGTCTCGGCCAGCACGGATACAGCAATACTGCTGGCTATTTCTCCCGCGCTGTGTCCGCCCATTCCGTCTGCGACAACCCCTAAGCCTAAATCGGAGGAAATGAGGACATTGTCTTCATTCTTTTCCCGGATTTTACCTATATCTGTGACGGCGGCAAATTCAATATCAAAAGTGCTCATGTTTTTTTAGTCCTCTTTAAACAGAATTCCACCTGCACAGTTTAAACCGGCCAAGATAAACAGTACCAATACTAAGAAAGAATAAGCGTTGTTATCTTGTGCGTTACGATTGAAATTGTTCAATGGATAACTGACAGAGAAGTCCCATATTTTAAATGCCACTTTATTAGAACCGCTCAAATAATAACTGCTGAGCAATTGAATAAACAAAGGCCGTTGCTCCGGAGCAATGAAGGGATCTGCATATTTCACGATAGCTTCGTCTAATGTCTTATATTTTTCTTCTTCAGACATATAGTTCACCGCTTTACTCTCGGCAAAAGAGCTGAAAAGATTCGGGCGGGATATGCCTAAGAATTCTTCCTGCTGCATGGCTTGCACTTGTTGCTGGGTGGGTGCTTCCATGGGTATGGTTTCGGCCAAGGTGTTAAGTGTCGTTTGGGCATGGTTGGCTAAACCGGATACATTGTAAAACCAAAAGCAACCCAAACTGAGCAAGAAACAGATAGAAGGCAAAATAATACTATGCTCCGCTTTGGCGGCCAAATAATATATAGCCAAGATGGCAAACAGCACGGCCCCGGCAAATAACAGTTTAGTTGCCATACTGCTCAAATCCGGCGGAATAGTTAAGGCCGTTCCTCTAAATACCAAAACGGCAGACAGGACAATCAAGGCCGTTCCCAAAATACGTTCCGGCCAGGTGCGGTCCAAACGCCAACACAGAGAAATAACCCAGGCAGCGGCTACCAGCAGATAGCATAAGTAATACTCCGCGGAAAAGAGGTATTCTGCCATATTTTGCGTATTGAAGAATGGCACGTCGGGCGTAAACATGCCCGCCAAATAAGAAGCTACCGCCAAAGCCAGCATAATAGCTGTAGTTTTGGCGTAGGCTCTTACGGCGGATATGACAAAAATGCTGCACAACGCCACCAAAGACAGTGCCCCATAAAGCAGTTGGCTTGCGCTCATTTTGCCTGAAGTAAGCGGAGCCAAAATGTTGGAGAGAAAACCTTGTGTTTCGGACACATATATGGAGCAGATTTTTCCGAAACGGAAGAAAATATAACTGCATAGCACGGCAAATAACAAAAACAAAGGAAGCAAAACGAACAGCTGCCCAATCATCTTCATCTGTTGTCCAGCTTTGATTGCTGCCAAAGCGGCAGATGTTGAAGACGGGACAGTGGTCTTTTTAACGGGGCGCGGAGGCACCAGCTCTTGGGTAGGCGCCGGCGGAGGAGCGGATTTTGGCATGGGATTGTTGGCTCCTTCCGTCAAATCATCTAATTGCGGCATTTGGGTGGGCGTTTTATGCCCGGGTTTGGTGTTACGCTGGGAAAGAGCCCGGTAAAAATCCTCCCCGCTCATTTGGCGCAAGGTGTCCGTGCTGTGTTTTTCTTCGTTGACGATTCTGAGAGAACTTTCTATCCCCAAATCAATCGCGGCGCGGCCGTGCATGGTTTTGACGCGCAGCTGTTCCTCTGCGCGCATTTTATTGAAATAGGTATACACTTCTTTTGCGGTTTGGAAACGGTCGTCTGGGTTTTTGCTCATGAGTTTTTGTATAGCCAAAGAGAGCCAACCCGGCAAATCCGTACGCAATTTAGATGGATTGGGTACCGGTTCGTTGATGTGTTTTTGAATGATTTCAATGGTGTTTTTACCATTATAGGGAAAATGACCCGTCAGCACATAATACATACTGGCACCAATGGAATAGAGATCTGCCCTGGTGTCTATGTCTTTGCCCAATGCCTGCTCCGGCGCAATAAAGTAAGCCGTACCAGCCAGTTCTGTCGTTTTGGTGGAGCCTTTTTCTTTATCTACTTTTTTGGCAATACCAAAATCCACAATCTTGGGGCGGCCTTCCGGGGTGATTAAAATATTGGAAGGCTTGATATCCCGGTGAATAATGCCTTTTTCGTGAGCGACGGAAAGCCCTTTAAGCACTCCGTCAAACAAATCCAGTACCCGGCCAATAGGCAAAATGCGCTCTTTTTTCAGCATGGCGGAAAGGGTCTGCCCTTCTACAAAGGACATGACGATAAAATAGTAGCCTTGCTCTTTGCCTACGTTGTAAACATTGACGATATTTGGGTGGTCCAGCTCTGCAATAGCGCGGGCTTCGGTCAGAAAAAGCGTAACGGCTTTTTTATCATTTGCTAAGGCGGGACTTAAAATTTTAACGCAAACAATGCGGTTGAGTGCTTTATGCCGGGCTTTGAATACGGCCCCCATTCCGCCTTCTGCTACTTTTGTCAGAATTTCGCAGCCGGAGATTTCTTTGCCTATTAATGACTGACCATCTAACATAGCTGACCTCTGATATATGATATTGAAAAGTATTATATTTATTATACAAAAACTGCTTGCGTTTGCCGGCTGTAAATCGTTACAATATAAGCGGGCCCCCTTATCATAGCATATTTTGTCATGGACTACACGGGCCTTTTAAGGCGGAGGATTTTTTATGGCAGAAAGTAGTTTTGCGGTACTTAATAATATTGGTGTTTTGGTATTAGATGAAAGCAGCGAAATCCGATTTTCCATTGATGCGTATCGTGGTTATCGTTATGCTTCTATACGTAAATACTTGACTTCTGGCGCTTATACCGGAGCAACGCGCGCAGGCATTACCATGACACCTGAGATTGTAAAAGCGGTGGCGCCTTTGTTGGCGGCATTGCCAGACGACCCCGCACAGCTGACGGACGTGGAGTTGGGCAAGTTCGCCAAACGGCCCGGCATGTCGGTGGTGGTGCGGGTAAGCAGTTTTAAAGGAACGCGCGGGCTGGATTTCCGCCAATGGCAGGAAGATGAGAGTTATAAAGGCTGGACAAAGAAAGGCATTCGTCTGCCGGTGGATAAAATTAAGCAAATTAAAGAATTGTTCGCCAAAATGGCGCAGAGTTTGGAAGAAAAACCTCTGGACCAGTTATAAAACAAAAACCGCCTGCGGGCGGTTTTTTTATGTTTATGAGGTGAGAAAATAATTTTTTAGGGCGTAATAAAAGGGGTGGCTTTCGATGGGAATATTGTTTAAAAAGAAACCTGCGGACAGTACGTTAAGATGAGTTTTTGGAGTGGAATGGGCCCTTCTATTTTTAAGCAGTGAAACACTTGTATTTTCTTGACTTATGGCTTATGCTTAATGTATAGTGAAAAAACAGGGTTTCCCTAAATAAATGAGGTGAGGATATGAAATCTTTTTGTCTTGGAGCGGTTTTGATTTTGACAAGCGGGGTATTATGCGCCGAAGAAATGTCTTTTGTGACATTGCTTTCTCAGCCGGTGGGCAGTTTTTCAACAGTAGAGATTGTGGAAGATGAGCCTGCCGAAATATATCATTTGAATTTTTGCAATACCCAATCTTCTTTGGGTACTATTTCCGTTTCTGGAACGGATACCTATCCCGTGCAAGCCAGCCAGCTCTTGGTCCGTCCTCATGCCACATTGGGCGGCAATGTGAAGGAATTTGTCGTGCAACTGGGATTGGGCCCCATTCATATCGGCAGTACGGCTGATTTTAGAGGCGGCCGCTTGCAAGCGCGCAATACTTCTCCCCAGCGCATATTGGTAGACGATGGCGGAAAAGAAACGGGAGAAGCGGCTATGGTGCATAGCAATCCTATTACAACCCAAGCGGCTAATTTCCGCACCATGGAAATTACGGATACTGCTGTCTTAAATACCCCTGCTACCTCAGCGGCGGGGACTCTTTCTTCCAAGCTTAACTGGCAGCAGGTGCCGGGGCCGGAGGCAGACGGTACGGGGCTGAAGGCTTATTTGCTTACGGATTGGTCGGAAATTACTTATGTTGAAAGACCTTCTTTGGAAGATCAACTTAAGCATTAATAAAGTAGTCTAATTTTTAGTAGAGAATATTTCCGTTTCAGCAACGAAATATTTTTAACATACCGCTTTCTTGTATACCAAAGAAAGCGGTATTTTTTTTTCTACTAGATTTTCTGCACCAAAACAGGCCTGCAAATCCTGCGGGTAAAAAAATGAGGAATATTATAGGGCAGGCAATAGTGCGCAATACGGGGTGTGGATCTTTTGTATGAACAAAATATGCTGCTGAAGCGAGTTAAAACAAATAGTAAGAGAATACCAATCCCTTGTAACTTTATCCAATATGCTTTTCCCCCGGTTTGACCTGCAGGAGGCCAAGCCGGCGCTGTCTGGAGCGAAACTTCATAAAATAGCCAAGGCCCCTGCAGGGGCCTTGGCTTGCTGATTATTTCTTTTCTTGAGCGGTGTCTTTGTCTTTGCTTTTAAATAGAGAAGAAATACCTTTGACTACATTTGAAGCTGCGCCAACTGTATCCTTTACGGCGTTGGTTCCCACATCTACTACATTAGCTCCCACATCAGCCGTTTTGCTTACTACTGCTTTGGCGGCATTACCGGTGCCTGTTACGGCGTCAGCGGCCGTTTTGGGATTGAGCAGGCCTTTTACCAAGGAAGTGGCCGTTCCGGCAACGTCTAGTTTGCCGGAAGGATCGTTCAATGTGCCCCCTATTTTAATGACAACGGGGGTTTGGTCTGTCAGTACGCTGGCTGTTACCCGCATATCCAGTTCTTCCGTTTTGAAATTGATGTTGCCGGAAGCTTCAATATTGCTGACGGCGGAATCAAAATGAGTTTCCTGCACCGTCATCAAACCGTTTGTAAAGTTATATGTGCCAGAGCCGGAAGAGAACGTAATTTTCCCTTTGTTTTCTTCATTTGGCTCAGGGAAAATATCCAATCCCAGCGCAGTGGTCACTTTTTTGACCAAAGAGAGCGGTAACATCAAAATTTTAATGATGCGGTTTTCTCCTATGAATTGGTCTAAATCCGTAATAGCTCCTTCTTTCAAAGAGAAAGAAACCGTACCGCCTGCATTTTTCATGCTGGCGCTGGCTTTGGTTAAGTCGGCTTTTAGGCTGACGCCCTGAGTGGTAAAGTAAGGTACGGTGATCGGGCCGATATTCATATTGGCGCGGATATTAAACAAGGTTTCCGGCCCTTCGGCAGCGGGGGCCGCTGGAGTTTGCTCTGCCGTATTTTCTTCGGCAGAGGTGTTTGCGCCGAAAGATGGGAACCTTTCCAAGGTAATTTTGTCTAAATTAAAATCCAGCGCCAAATCCAACACGTTGCCTAAATCTTTATAAGCAAACGAGGTGGAGAATTTTTCTTGGTTTAAAAGGCCGTTCAATGATGCACAGGAAATGTCCGCCAGGGATTTGATTACAATTTGCCCTGTCAAGTCCGACAAAGTGAGCGGATCATATTGTAAGGTCAAGCTTTGCAAGGAGATGTTGCCTTGTACATCTTGTCCGTTATTTTTATCTGTAGCGCTCAGATTGCCAATAATAGATCCGCCAATGCCATATCCGGCGAGCATTTGTGTCATTTGGGCGATTTGCTGTATATTGATATTAATATCGGCTGTCATGTTATAGGTGGGTGCCTCTCCCCCCCAGCCGGCTTTTCCTTTGACAGTAATGGCGGAGTCGGATAAAGAGAGTTTCGCCTGTTTTAATGTGGCAGACGAAGCTTCCAGGTTTGCTTGTGCGGAAGCCGCAAACAGAATGTCCGGCAATACGAAACCAGGCAAATCTGGCAGAATATCCGCCAAAGCGGTATTAGACACGCCGGAAATTTTACCTGACAAATCAATCAGCGGTGCGGTTAAATTTTTTGCGCCGCCCCAAATGGCTACCTGTATATCTTTATAAGATAAAGAGAGATTGTCTAATGTTACTTGAGCCTGCGCCATATCCAGCCCGGCTAAATTGGCTCTCAAGCGGGCCTTAAAAGGTATGGTCGCGGCTAAGCCGGCCCAGTCTTTATAGTAAGTTGTAAAAGAAAGGGAAACGTTAAATTCATTATCCAAGCTAAAATCGGTAATTTCCATATTTAAGTCAGTAATGGAAGCGTTTAGGCCATTTTGGGTGTCTTGATAATGCAGATTGCAATTGGTGGCGTAAATCCTCTCAGCCAGCAGTACAAAATCTGAAGAAGCGGCGGAATCTCCCGTTTGTTCTTCGGTTTGCGCTTGACTGGAAAGTAAGTCGTCAAAATTAAATACGCCTTCTTTATTTTTGCTGACAGTCAAGTCCAACCCTTCCAACCCGACGGTGCTGACTTCTATGCGTTTTTGGAAAAGAGGTTTTAAAGCTATTTTTACGATTGCTTTGTCGGCCTTGGCAAAAGTGCCGTCGGAAAAGGTGCTTTTTTCTGAAATGGCAAAGTTTTCTAACGTCACCCCGATTAAATTGAAAGAAACGTCAGTAAAAGTAATTTCGCGGTGCAACGTCTGCCGTGCATAATCTTGCGCCATTGATTTTAGTTTCTCAGGCGGGAACATGATTCTCAGCGTAATCAACGCCGCAATCAATAATACGACGGCCACTGCCGCCAATATGCCAATCCATTTAAGTAGTTTTTTCATATATAAATTATAACACTTTCCTTATTTGATTCATGGTATTTAAATGAGGTTAGCGTTTTTTTAAATTCAGCGGTTCGGCGGGCGTCTAATCAAAAAGGCTGCAGCAACAGAGCAAAATTTTTTCCCGACAAGCAGTTTCCGCCGCGCGGGCGTTTGGCGGAGAAAATACCTGCCACAGCTGATGAGCGCAGAATATGCCGGAAGCGGGGCCAGTATTGTATGCACAGATTATGGGGCGGGGAGAGGGCCTATTGTGCAAAGAAAAAAAATAAAAGCCCCGGATTGCTAGCCCGGGGCTGAATATTATTTTTTGTGGTCTTTAAAATCTCCCACATCTATAACGTCTGCGTCTTTGGAAGGGGGTGCGCCAAACGTGTTTCGGACTGTGCGGAATTTGGCAATTTCTTCCCTAATCATAGCCAGCACCAGCAGAAGGAAAGTGATATCGTCTGTAATGCCCAATAAAGGCAATACGTCGGGCAATAAATCTATCGGACTTATCACATATACCGCGCAAAGCAGCGCGACAATAAAAGTTTTCCACGGGAACGGATAACGTCTGTGCAATACAGCCCACACCATAGCAAAAAAATCTTTTATGTCGCGCATAAAACCTCTTTAAGCCAGCGGCTGGTCCGTCGTCGGGCTGGGCATGCCTTCCAGGGATTTCATGTCCGTTTGGGCGTCTTCTGCCTTCATATGCAGGATAGTCTCGGTAATACGCATGGCATAATCCCCCATACGCTCAAAGTTATTGAGTATGTCTCCATAAGCGGTGATAGAAGACGGCGTGGCCATTTGCCCTTGTGATATGCGCAGGTTGCGTTCTTCCCGCAGATTTTTGCGCATGGCATTGAGTTCGTTTTCATTGGAAACGGCTATGGCAAACATGCGGGCCGCTTCATCAGCGCGGTGCGGATTGGGAAACTGCAATATCACTTCACGGGTATTACGGATAATTTCTTTAATCTTTTTCCCCATACTTTCCATATTCAGCAAATCTTTTTCATTAAAAGACGGCGGCGTGGTATTGTGAAATTTTTCTAAAATTTTGGCAATTTTTTCTCCGCAGTCTCCCATACCTTCAATACTGTTGGTTAAATCAAACAGGGCCACCGTTTGGGCTACTGCATGGCGGGAGAGGTTGCCGTGGCTCATTTGCGTTAAATAACTGTTGATTTTGTGTTCTAAGACGTCAGTTGTTTTTTCTGCATCTTTGGCATCTGAAATCAAACGTTCAAATAATTTCTCATCATCGGTTTTTAAGGCATGGAGCAACTTATCCGTCAATTTGGAGACGAAGCTCATCATGCGTTCCACCTCTTTGCGGGCCGTCAATACGGCCAGTTCCGGGGTTTGATTAAAACGAGTGTTCAGATAGACTAATTCACTGTCTTGATGTTTGTCTTCCCTTTTTGTTTTCGGGATAATCAGTAAGGTTAAAGCAGCCAACTGTTTAAGCAACGGCAGCATAATCAACGTGTTAAGCACATTGAAAACCGTATGAAAGGCTGAAATATGATAGGGCAATACGGAATTTAACACTTCCAGATCGGTTACATAAGGCGAGCCGGGTACCAGCCAGTCAATAAGCGCAATAAAGTGTTTAAAGATTAAGCTGGCCCACACGACCCCGATGAAGTTAAATAAGAAGTGCCCTACTGCCGCCCGGCGGGCGGTTTTGGTGGCGCCCAAGGCGGCCAAATTGGCGGTAATTGTCGTGCCGATGTTTTCCCCCAGCACAAGAGCACAAGCTGTCGGAAAGTTGATAATGCCGGCGGCGGCGCAAGTAAGCGTCATTGCCATAACCGCGCTGGAAGACTGCAAAATCATCGTCAGTATCGTACCGATAAAAATCAACAGGATTAATGTCCAGGCGGAGTCCGGCGTAAATTTAGAAAGCCATTCCACCACAAACGGGCTTTGGGCAAAATCCGCCGGAATTGCATTTTTCATGATATCCAAGCCTAAAAATAACAATCCAAATCCAAACAAGCCTTCTGCCGCCCGGCGCACCGCCACCCATTTGGAAGGCAAAAACTGGCAGAAAAAACCTATTGCTATAACCGGCAGAGCAAAAAGGGAAATTTGTATTTTAAATCCAAATAAACTCACAATCCAGGCCGTCATGGTTGTGCCGATATTGGCCCCGAAAATGAGGCCTAAAGATTGGTAGAGGTTCAACAGCCCCGCACTGGCAAAGCCGACTACCATTACAGTCGTGGCGCTGGAAGACTGAATAATGGAGGTCACCAGCATTCCGGAAAAAGTGGCCGCCACTCGGTTTGTGGTAGCTATAGACAACATTTGCCGCATTTTGACGCCGGCCATTTTTTGCAGGCCGTCGCTCATTATTTTCATACCGTACAGAAAGACCGCCAGGCCTCCCAGTACATTAAGTGTGATTAACACAGTGTTCATTTTTTTCTCCTTTTTATTTTTTATCCTTTATTGATAGCTGTAAAAAAGGGAGGGCCCGTGAGGGCTCTCCCTTTTAAAATCATTGTTCTTCCGCTTTTTCAAGCGAGGGTGTATTGTTTGCCGGCTGGGCAGCAGGCTGTAGGCTGCGCCGGCGGTCTAAATAAAGTGTAATCAACGGCACTTGTATAATCAAGATAAATAACGCCGTTATAGGCACCCACAACAGATCAATAACCCAATATGCCTGCGGTAATATTGAAACCCATATGGTTTGTATTAAGGTAAGCACAATGCCTGCTGCTATAGACAGAACAATCAGAATCAGCATCTGCAACGCTAATAAACCAACTGTTTTCCAAAAATGCCCTTTTATAAGCCGGAAAGAGATATAAAAAGAGGCAAAGATGCCGTCTGTTTTCAGAATTAACGGATACGGGAGCAAAATGAGATAAATGGAGGCAACTATGACAAGCAGGGCGCATACAAAGGCAATAAAGAGAAAGAATAGAAATCCCCCGCTCGTGCCAATCATATTAAGCGCGCCTGCACCTTGCGCATCAACAAAAAGCATGATTATAGCTAATAGCACAAATACAATCACTAGCAATCCTAACACGAAAAAGAGTAAGAAAGAAACAAGCAGCAAACGCCAGAAACGGGCAAAAGCCATCTTCATGGCCTGCAACGTGGTTTGGGCTTGTCTGCATACTAATAAAACAAGCGCGCTTAAAAAGAAGGCTCCCGCCAGAACAGACAGTACCATGAAGCAAGAAACTTTCAAAATAGAAAAGTTGTAATACAGCATGAGGGGATGGTGAAAGTCAAAGAGATATACGTTTAGCAGCCAGCTGGCCAAAGCCATACAGCATGCCACTATATACAGTGGGAGAAAACGATCTTTTATCTCTTTCCATGAAAGGGATAAAATCTCTAAGATAGTCAATGATTTGATGTTTTGGTTGGTCATAATGGTTTATCCGATATTTTGATGCTTTTTTGGTCATCTTCTTCTTTGCGTTGGGCAGATTGTTCTTTCTGTTGACGCATTTTTTCTTCCGTCTCGGCTAATTGTTTAGCCATGTCTTCATCAAACAAAATCGTAGGCATGCGGTCTTCTTCCTGTTCCAGGGCGCGGGCCAAATGTTCCTGTGCACTGTACACTTGATCTAATTGTTTGGCAGTATGGCTGTCCGTATCCGTGCGCACAGAAGACTGCTTTACAGTTACTTCTGCTATATTTGCAGTTGCTGTGGCCGTGGGTGTTTGCGGGGCGGCTTGGGCCGCCATTTCCAATTCCCGGCTTGCTACGGAACGGGAATCTGCATCAAAACGAAGGAATAAAGTGGTCCATGCGGCTGCGACAGTTAAGAAAACGTATAACATGATTGCATAAAAAAGTATCAGTATTACAATGGCTTTTATCCCCAACGAAGGAACCAAAGCGGGATTCATTTGGATAATGAAAAATAAATCCGGGGCCACTGTTTTAATAATGCAGCTTAATCCCAAAAAGACCAACATGGAAAACATGGCCAGGCCAATTAAAGTAAACACACAGCGCAAATAATGCGGCACGACAAGCTCCCAGCTGTAACGGAAGGCTGATATGGGCCCCTCTTCGCGCAGGGTAATGGCCTGCAGGGAAAACATGAAAGGAAGGCTGGCTAAGCACAAAATGCCTCCCCAAGCGACTATAGCCGGCGTGGATTGCATTAAAATGGTGGGAAAGAGAAGTAAAAAATAGGCGGCGGAAAGCAGTATGGAATTAAGCACAAAATAGAAGGCCGGGCGCACAGAGTCGGTTAAGGCTTCCCAAGCGGAATAATAGCCTTTTTTTTCTATTTTAGCAGCTAAAATTTGTATCACCGCCGCCGTAATCACGAAATTAAGAAAAGCCAAAAACAGACTAATGGGAACGTATAAAACCATTGCTATGTGCGGCCCTATCAGAAAAAAGCACAGCATTATGATGGCCGTCATTAAAGCAAGCATGATCAATAAGACAATAAATAACGATAAAACGGACCCAAAGGCTTGATTCGCCACTTTCAGCGAATGAAAAAGGAGAGAGAAAAATGAAATGGGAGTATTTTTAGTTTCCATAAATTTTCCTTTTCTATATTTCCATTATAACAAAAATATGCACGCGCGCGTGCGTTTATATTTAATTATTCGCTCTTACTGTTTGGCCAATGCCCGCGCCGCCGCGGCGGCAGAAGCCCAGGCCCAGTGTAAGTTATACCCTCCCAAGCGGCCGGTAACGTCTAAGGCTTCCCCAATATAAAATAAGCCGGGCAGCGTTTTACATTCTAAAGTATGAGGGCAAAATTGTGCCGTATCCACTCCGCCGGCTGTTACTTCGGCGCGCGTATATCCTGCCGTAGAAATGGGAGTAAATGAAAAATAGTTTAGGCGTTGCGCCGCTTCTTGCAGGGTGTTTCTTTTTGCGTCGCAGGCCCGTACGTCATATTCAGCCAGCAGGGCTTTTACTGCTTTAACATTTATATGTGCCGAGAGCAACTTGGAAAAACAGACCGGCTGGTTTTTATTTTCCTGTAAAAATTTTCTCACATCAAGCACGGGAAGGAAATTGATTTGTATGCTTTCCCCCTCTCTCCAGTATAAAGAGCTTTGCAAGATTGCCGGCCCGCTGATGCCTTCATGGGTAAAGAGAATAGGCCCTCTTTCCTTGTGTTTGCCAATACGTATTTCTGCTTCCAAACTAATTCCGGCCAATTGACGGAAAATCCCCCGCCAGTTGGCCGCGGCCCGCAGCCCTACCAAAGCCGGCCTAAGCGTAGTGCATTGAAGGCCCAGTTCTCGGGCGGTGCGAAAGGCAAAACCGCTTGCTCCCAGCTCCGGATAAGATAAACCGCCGGTGGCGATAACAATGTGTGCGGCCCGCAGAATCCCTTGCGAGGTTTGTATATGAAACAGATGGTTTTCTGTGGAAACCTGCAAAACTTCGCTATTGCAGCGTATATCTGTATTATTCTGACGTGCGCGCCGTTCCAGCAAGGCGGCTATTTCGGGAGCACTTCGGGCAAAAAGTTGTCCATTTTCTTTTTCTTCAAAGGGAATGTGTTCTTCTTCTAAAAGACGGATAAAATCCTGGGGTTTCCATGCCGCCAGGGCCGGTTGGGCGAAATGTTTGTGCCGGCCAATATAATTGCGTTCAGAAACAGAAGTATTGGAAAAATTGCACTTCCCCCCGCCGCTGACCGATACTTTCAGCCCGGTGCGGGGATTATGTTCCAATAATAATTTGGGCGTTCGGTAAGACGCTGCACAAAACAGACCGGCAGCGCCCCCGCCGATAATAATACTATGCCAAACAAAATCAGCAGATTTTGCCATATTGCTCTCTCTTGGTGCTGCTTGTACAGTATAACAAATCCAGCGCTTCGGAAAAACCGGGATATGTATTGTCATGCGGGAGCAGATTTCGATTTTATTGAGCAGTTGGAGAGACAGTTTTTAATAAAATGAGCAGAAACGGCTTGTTCTGTTAAAAAATAAATGCTATACTTCCAATATAAGAATTATTCTTAACAAGGTTGATCCCATGTACCCTCATGAGCAAACCGAAAACGGAAAAGATTTAAAAGCGCGGGTGGAAGCGTTTAAAGCGTTGTGCCGCAGCCGCGCTTTGCGCGTAACCGAACAGCGTTTGGAAATATTCCGCACGCTGGCGCAATCAAAATCCCACCCCAGTGCGGAGGCCGTGTTTGCCGCCGTGCGTAAAAAGCTGCCTAATATTTCTTTGGATACCGTATACCGTACGCTGGCTTCTATGGAGGAAGCGGGCGTGGTATTCCGGGTGGGGCTGTCCACCAAAGCTCGCTTTGATGCAGATTTAACGCCACATTATCACTTTGTTTGCATGAACTGCGGAGAAGTGTATGATATATTTCCTGCGCCGGATTCTCCGGCTCTGTTGGTTCCGCAGGATATAAAACAATTTGGTGAAGTAAAAAACGTAAATCTCCAGTTCCGGGGGATTTGCCACCGTTGTCGCGCCGCGGCGGGAGAAAAGAAGTAAAAGATATTCGGGGTTCTGCCGGGAAATTGTTTCCGGCGGCGCAAGCCCCACTAATTAAGAGGAGAAAATATGGAATTGAAAGGATCTCAGACCGAAAAAAACCTGTGGACCGCTTTTGCCGGCGAATCCCAGGCCCGTAATAAATATACGTATTATGCTTCCAAAGCCAAAAAAGAAGGGTTTGTTCAAATTGCCAAGATTTTTGAAGAAACCGCCAACAATGAAAAAGAACATGCTAAATTGTGGTTCAAATATTTGCACGGCGGGGAAGTGCCGGGCACTGCGGCCAACCTGTTAGATGCAGCCCAGGGTGAAAACTATGAATGGACAGACATGTATGCCGGCTTTGCCAAAACGGCTAAAGAAGAAGGCTTTGACAAATTGGCTTATTTGTTTGAAGCGGTGGCTAAGATTGAAAAAATGCATGAAGAACGCTACCGCAAACTTCTGCATAATGTAGAAGCCAAAGAAGTGTTCAAAAAAGCCGGTATCGTTATGTGGGAGTGCTCCAACTGCGGCCACGTTCATATTGGCGAATCCGCCCCGGAAGTGTGCCCCGTTTGCGCCCACCCGCAGGCTTACTTTATGATTCACCCGGAAAATTTCTAATTTTCCGCTGAATTTGTAAATGAAACCCCGCCGACTTGCACCGGCGGGGTTTTTCCATATAAAAGACTTGTCTGGGTCGAAAACAGATTGTATCTGTTGAGGAGAGTTCTTGTCGTTGATTATGAAAAGACTTGTATTTGGGGGAGGATTGAGCAGTAGACGACTATGGCACCGCCATTAAACTCTGTGAGGGCAGAAGCACTTTAGGCTGGGATTAGTCCCCCTGTTAAAGCCTTTTAAGTCGGGTTCCGTATTCTCACCCAACCTGCTTTAGGGTGGAATGGGCTTACATATTCCGTTTTTATTCCCGCTGAGAGGAAATAATTCCCCCACACACAGCTAATGCCGCCGCAAAGAACATGGCCGCCGCATAACCGCGTAAAAATGCATCTTGGGAATTTATCCCCGCAGCCAAGGCATATTCTTTGACGGGCGAGAATATGGCTACACTTAGCGCCACTCCCGTTACCATGCCGATATTGCGGCATAGCGCATTGGCGCTGGTGACAATGCCTATTTTATTTTTAGGCGCGGCACTGATGACCGTATTGTTGTTGGGCACTTGAAATACTCCTGATCCCGTGCCCATAATCAGTTGTGCCAATATAATATAGGAAATAGAAGGCGTCGGCCCGATAAACGCAAACAACAACGCTCCCAACATTACCAAAGCCAATCCGGCGGTAGTAATAATGCGCGCGCTGTATTTTTCAGATAAAACGCCGCTTATAGGGGAACTGACGGCCAAGGCTACTGGAAAAGGAAGCAGCAGCAAGCCTATTTTTACCGGGTCCATATGCAAAATATCGCTTAAATAGAAAGGCAACAAAATGGAGTTGCAAAACAACGCGCAAAAACCCAGCACCGCTACTGCCAGTCCAAAAGAAATGGATCGGTTTTTAAAGGTAGCCAAGCCGATAAAAGGCGTTTTGGAAACTTTTTCTCTGCGGTAAAATAATATGCCAAACAAAAAGGCCACTGAAAACGTGATGATAATTTGGGGCGAAAGCCAAGATTTATTGGTGCCGGTATCTAAGGCATAGAGAAAGCTGAAGCAGGAAATAATAAAGCATATCGCCCCCGCTGTATCCATTTTTAATTTACGTTTTGCCTCAAAGCGCGGAATAATTAATAATCCACGCCAAACTCCAATTAAACATACCGGTATATTGACCCAAAAAACAGACGGCCAGCCAAAATGCTGAATCAAAAATCCCCCCACCGCCGGGCCGGATAAAGATCCTAAAGCTACCACCGCTCCCACAGTGCCCAAGGCGCGGCCGCGGTCTTTTCCCGGGAAAGCTTTTGCAATAATGGCTTGTGAATTGGCCATCATGGCAGACGCTCCCAGTCCTTGTACCGCACGGGCAAAAATCATCATTGGCAGACTGCCGGCCAAAGAACATAATACAGAACCTATGCCAAAAGTCAAAAAACCGCCTAGATATAATTTCTTTCGGCTGTACATGTCGGAAAGTTTGCCGAATACCGGCAAAAAACAAGTCAGTGTCAATAAATATACAGTAACTACCAATTGAATACTTTCTACGTTGGCGGCAAATTGGTCAGACATGACGGGCAGCGCAATATTAACGATTCCCGCATCTAATGTGGACATAAAAGTACCGGTGGCCGTGACTGAAAAGATGCGCCATTTGCGCGGAAATTTAAATTTGCTTTTTTTCATGATATGTCTGGGCAGTGTTTTAATTTGTACCTTATATATATTATACTTTTTTAACTTAGTCTCTGCCGTGAATAAAGAGTGTTGCTGATAGCAGAGAAAATGCAACTAAATGGATAAAAAAAATTTTAGATTATAAAAAAATAATGTTGTAAAAAAATATTTTTCAGACGAGAAATTAAATGGTGTTTACAAAAAATAGAAAATAGTTTATCATATAAATGGATAGGCCTAAAATTAAGCAGCTGAACACACGCCAGAAAAAGCTTAAACGCTTTTTCTGGCGTGTGTCTTTATATGTCTGGGACCAAAAGTCCTATAAAACATATAGGTCTAAAATCCTGTTTTAACGGGACCTTTTGGCCCATGCGCTTTTTGGTAGGTCTGTGTTATACTGAATGTGGAGAGAAGTATTATTTTTGTTGTTTTCAAAATCTGTTGTACGACGAGAAAATGAGGAAATTATGACCAAATTAATATCCCTAGTAATAAGCGTATGTATATTATTTAGCAGCATAGCGCCCTCGTATGGGCAGGCGTTGGAAGGAGTGCGTGCGCAGCGCAGTCGGGTAGGAGTAGGCTACGTGGC
>CALUVB010000009.1 GCA_944324115.1 uncultured Elusimicrobiales bacterium | reverse complement strand
TGCGCCCCGTATTTGGCAAGGGGTCTGGGCTAAAACAGCTTATCGGGAGCCTACCCAATGGAACAGCGTGGTTATAGATAAAGGGACCCAAGATGGTATTTATGAACGGGCTGCGGCAGTGGCTTTGCGCGACGGAGAACCCGTGTTGGCCGGCGTGGTGGTGGAAACAGATGATTATACCGCCAAGGTGCTGTTGGCGCGTGATGAAGATTTTGCAGCGGCTGTTACCAGTGCTGTTTCCGGAGAAGAGGGATTACTGGTGGGAGCAGGAGCCGCCCCGCTGAAAATGCAATATTTGCCGCTTTTGTCTGAGATGGAGGAAGGAGAACAGGTATATACTTCCGTTTCCAGCAGTATTTTCCCGGCGGGTATTTTGGTGGGAGAAGTGGTGGAAGTAGAAGATGAACATACGGGCAGCACCTCTTTGACGGCGCGTGTGGAGCCTGCCGCAGATGCTTCTTCCATACGGGAACTTTTTATTTTGACGCCTTCTCATCAGGGAGCAGGAAAATGACCACAACCCTTAAACTTTTCTTACTTTTTATAGCGGCTACAATATTTCATTGGGCTTTTATGACGGTGTTAGGCAGTTTGGAATTAAGCTTAAATGTTATGCTGGTGTTTGCCTGCGCTGTATGTGCTTATTTAAAGCCCCAATATGGATATCCGGCTGCGTTTGTGTGCGGGTTGTTTTTGGATTTCTTCGGCGTCAAGCTATTTGGAAATAACGCTTTAACCTTTACATTGTGTGCCATAGCGGTCTATTCCTTGGAGAAGCGATTGGATTTTGATGCGCCTGTGCCGCAGATGATTAGTTTGTGGGGGTTAGGATTATTCGCCTCGTTATTTAATCTGCTGTTGCTGAAAGTATTTGCTGATTTTTCGGCCTGGACAGGAATGGTGCCCCTGTTGGCCGGGGTTACCCTTAATGCACTGTTGGCTCCGGTTGTATTCTTAGCGGTGCGCCGGGTTTTTAACCAGGAGATAAAGGCATAAATGTCCGCAGTCAAGGTAAGTTTCAACAGCCGTTTGCGTTCCCTGTTGGTGCTGGCCTTGATAGCCGGCGGGGTAGTGGCGCTGCGGCTGACGGATATACAGCTTTTGAGTCATGACCGATACCTAAAATTGGCTGAACGGAACCGTACCCAAGTATTGTATCAAACGGCGCCGCGGGGACGTATTTTTACGGCAGACGGGAAGGCTGTAGCCAGTAATGCCCCGTCGTTTGATTTGTATTATTTGTCTGCCGGACCCAAGGAAGAATCCTATTTTGCCCGTTTGGCGCAAGATTTTGCCCCTCGTTTGGGTATGGATAAAGAGAAAGTACTGGAAAAACTACGCCAAGGAGCCAAAAGCGGCAAAGCGGTAGCCTTGGCGGAAAATCTTTCTCCCAAAAGCGTCATGGCGCTTAAAGAGCTGCAGCTGTATTATCCCGGGGTATATGTGATTGAAGAAAACAAACGCGTTTACCCATATGGTATTTTTGCCAGCCATTTGATTGGTTATTTGGGCAGTATGGAAGGAGATGAATGGAAAAACAGGGATTTGTCTTTAGATTACCGCTTAGATGCCAAAATAGGCAAAAATGGATTGGAAAAGAAATTTGAAAAAGAGTTAAAAGGGCGTGACGGCGGCGTTTTTTTGGAAGTGGATTACCGCGGACGCGTCAGACGGGTAATTGAAGACCGCAAGTGGCAGCCCGGGAGCGATTTGTATTTAACGCTTAATTATGCGGTGCAGCGGGCGGCGGAAGAAGGATTGAAAAATTCTATGACTGGGCGCGGGGCGGCCGTGGCATTGGACCCCCGTACGGGAGCGGTGCTGGCATTGGCTACAGCTCCGGCATTTGAACCGGGAATGTTTGTCCCGTATGATGATGAACCACAGCCTAAATCCAAGCGGATCAGTGAGTACAATTTGGCTGTGCAGGGTATTTATCCGCCGGCTTCCACTTTTAAGGTTATTACGGCTATCGCCGCAATAGAAAAAGGTGGGTTTAACCCGGAAAAAACGATTTATTGCCCCGGATATTATGATGCCGGTTCGCGCGTGTTTAAATGTTGGGGCGTGCATCAGCATGATAATTTTTTTGAAGGAATGGCGGACTCCTGCGATGTGTATTTCTATACTTTGGCAGCGCAGACTGGACCGGCGGCTATAGAAAAAACACAGCGTATGTTTCAATTCGGCAAGCCCACCGGTATTGACTTGCCGGGAGAAAAAGCCGGCAATTTATATGGCCCGACCAAGCGTGCGCGGAACCGCTCGTATTGGTTTATCGGGGATACGCTGAACTTATCTATCGGGCAAGGAGAGCTGCTGGTTACGCCCATTAAAATGGCCCAATTTGCCGCGGCCTTAGCCAGCCGAGGAAAAATCTGGCGTCCGTATTATTTGGACCGGTTAGTCAGCAATCAAACGGGAAAAATAATACAGCAGGGGCAGCCTGAATTGCTGGGTACGGTGGATATAAAAGATTCCACATGGGATTTGATTTTTAAAGCATTAAAACAAACAGTGGACTCAGGCACGGCTTCTCGTGTTAAGATGAAAGGATTGAATGTATATGGGAAAACCGGTACTGCGCAAAACCCGCATGGAGATGACCATGGCTGGTTTATGGCTTTTGCCGGCCGCCCGGGAGAAGAACCCAGCTTGGCGGTGGCCGTTTTTGTGGAATTTGGTAAAGGCGGGTCTTCCGCCGCAGGTCCTATTGCGCGGGAAATGATAAAAGCGTATTTTGGTATAGAAGAGGAGCCGCTTCGTCGTGCAGAATCTGCCGGGGGGACAGCTTCCTCGCGGAAAATGGTTATTCCAACGGCACCCGCCGCTCAAATTATGTCTAATATGGACACGATGCAACGTCTTGTATTGTCTATAGGTCAAGCACAATCCGGAGGGGAAGAATGATGACTGCTTATCCGGCCCGTACCCGCAAGAACCGCCTGGATTGGCTGCTGCTAGGCGCCATGGCGGGCTTGGCTTTGTTGGGAGCGTTGTGTATTATGTCTGCCGTAAATTCCGTTTCTTTCTATAATCCGGTGGTACGCACGCACTTGATTGCTCTGCCGCTGGGGTTTGCGGCCTTTTTTGCGGCGTGGAGTTTTAATTACCAGATTTTTGATGAACAATGGAAGCCGTTGTATGGGGTTATTTTGGCATTGCTTATTGGGGTGCTGTTGTTCGGCACATACCAACGAGGCAGTAAATCGTGGTTCGTGTTGCCGTTTTTCTCTATGCAGCCGGCGGAAATTTGCCGCGTGCTGACTATTTTGGTGGCTGCGGCCTTCTTGGACCGGCAGGGCCGGCGCATACGGGACATGCGTACTTTAGTCTTGCTGGGCGTATTGATAGGGCCTGTCTTTGGGTTGATTATGCTGCAGCCGGATTTTTCTTCCATCGTGATCACTTTCCCGGCCTTATTGGTTCTGTTGTATTGTGCCGGGGTGAATGTGTTTTACTTGGCGTTAGTGCTTGCCTTTGCGGCGGTGGCAGGGTTTTTCACAGTGGCGTGGACTTATTTATATTTGCACCCGGCTTTGTTGGACTATGCCCTGTTAGACGCTTTTTACAAGCTGGCCTCCCGCCCACTGTATATGGCAGGGTTTAGCGTAGCGGTGGCGGTGGCGGGTTATGCGGCGTGGTGGTTTTTTAAACAGCTGCGTATTTTCTTGCCTTCATTTTATTTTGTGCTGGCCACGCTGGTAGTGTTGGCGGGATTTTTTGCCGGGGTGTTTGTGGATCACCAAATGAAACCCTACCAGCGCAAACGGGTGGAAGCTTTTTTGGCTCCGCAGTCAGATCCTCAAGGCGCTTCGTACAATGTGCTGCAGGCACAAATTGCGATGGGCTCAGGCGGTATTTTAGGAAAAGGATTGTTTTCCGGGACACAATCCCAGCTGGGTTTTGTGCCGGAGAAACATACGGACTTCATTCTGGCGGTAGTGGGGGAAGAATTAGGTCTGTGGGGCACTTTGTTGGTGTTGGGATTATATTTGCTTATTTTGTGGCGGGTGGCGGTAGTAGCGTACGCCGCCAGCGACCGCTATGGCTATTTGGTATGTAGCGGCATATTTGGTATGTTTTTGACGTATATGTTGATTAATTTCGGCATGCTGATAGGGCTTTTCCCGGTGGCGGGTATTCCGCTTCCGTTTATTTCATACGGCGGGTCAAACTTAGTATCAAGCATGTTGGCATTGGGGGTGGTGCAGTCGGTCTATGCCCGGCGCATCACTTCAGGTTGAAATGACGGCTATGATAAACACCCCAAAAATTTATAAAATGCGTGTAGTGTTTACTGTGGCCGGGCCGTGGGACCACAAACGTATTTTTGCGGCCCTGCGCCAGGCAGTGCTGGGCAGCAAGCTGCCTTTTGAGCCTGCTAAAGTAAATAAAAATTGGCCCCGACTGGCATATGGCCCCGTTTTGGGCTATGGCCAGTATAGTTTGGGTGAGTATGCAGATGTTTATTTATCGGCCCCTGTTAAAGAGGCGGAAGTAGAAGCGGCATTGAAGCAAGCGGCGCCTAAGGGCTTGCATGTGGTGCGCCTACAGCGCGTGCCGTATGCGCTCCCTTCGGTGAGTAATTTGGCGCAAGTATGCCGCTATGGCGTAGAGGGTGATTTTTCCGTTTACCAGCCTTCCCAGCCAGCAGATGTATTTTTTAAGGGTAAACATATTTATGTAACCGTGAGCGCACCAAACGGCATGACTATGCAGCAAGATATAAGACCGTTTGTGCTGGCAGTGTCGCAGCCGCGTGCGGATAGATTAGAACTGTTTCTGCAAAAATGCACTGATAAAACGACCAAGCCGGAATATGCAGTAGCGGCTTGGCTGGGTGTGGCGGTGCCGGCGGAAGCGGAGTTTACATTAGAACGTTTAAAATTTATACGAGAAGCGCTGTATTGGCGTGATGCGGCCCAAGAGCTGCACGTCATATAGCTTAAGAGGATTTGTTTTATGAGTAAAAATTCTGAAGAAGCGCCTAAGGTGGAGGTTATAGTCAATACCTCCTTTGAAGAGACGCGTATTGCTATTTTAGAAAATGAACGCATCAATGAACTGATGTGGGAGCGGCGCGGGTCGCTTAATATCGTGGGAAATATTTATAAAGCCACGGTGGAAAACGTATTGCCCGGCATTTCCAGTGCCTTTGCCAATATCGGTTACGAAAAAAATGCCTATTTGTATATTTCCGACATATTGGGCGCGGACCGCAAAAATATAGAAAAAGTACTTAAAAAGGGCCAGCAGATTATGGTACAGGTGGTCAAGAACGCCATTAGTACCAAAGGTATGAAAGTGACTATGGACGTGACTCTGCCGGGCCGCTATTTGGTGTTGACGCCACATCAGAGCTTTGTAGGGGTGTCTAAAAATATTGAGGACAGTGAAGCCCGCCATAAACTCAATGAAATTATGCAAGATTTGGCTGCCAAACATTTAAACGGCATGGGCTGTATTGTGCGTACGGAAGCCGAAGAAGCCACCAAAGATGAACTGGAACGGGAGGTAAAATATCTTTACCGCCAGTGGCAGACTATTTTGAAAAAATTTGATACTTTGCCAGCCCCGGCCCTGCTGCATGAAGATATGGACGCGGTGCTGCAGGTGGCGCGTGACGTATTGTCTGAAAATGCGGAAGTTTACCTGCTTGATAATAAGAATGACTATGAGCGCGTGTTGGATTTTGTGAAAAAGAACTCCCCCGAGCTGGCTGACCGCGTGAAACTTTACAAAGGAAAAACTCCTATTTTTGAGGCTTATGGTATTGAGCCGGAGATTGATAATTTGCGAAAGACCAAACTGCCTCTGCCTAACGGGGGGAGTATTATTATCCAAGAAGCGGAATCTCTGTGTGCTATTGATGTAAACACCGGCAAATTTACCGGCAATAAATCACAAGAAGAGACCGTGACCCAAACCAACATTGAGGCCGCGCAGGAAATAGCGCATCAGCTGCGTTTGCGCAATATCGGCGGTATCATCGTGATAGATTTTATTGACATGCGCAAAGCTTCCAGCCGCCACCGGGTGGTAGAGGCGCTGGCTAACGCCGTGCACGGGGACCGGGCCAAAATACGCATTTTGCCTATTACTCGCTTGGGGTTGGTGGAGATGACGCGTGAGCGTAAGCGTGAAAGCACTGGCAGTTTTATTAGTGAGGAATGCCCGCAGTGCCATGGCTCGGGCCGGGTGCTCTCGGCTGAAAGCATGCGTATTAAAATACAGCGTGAGATTTATGACTTGACCAACGGCCGCCCCGGCGGCAATTTGCGGGTTGTTTTGCACCCGGTGCTGGCGGAAGCCATTAAACAAAAGCAGAGCGATATTGAAGAAAACATACACCGCTCGCTTAAAATACAGTCTGACCCGCAATTAGCGTGGGAAGATTATAAAATTGTGTTGGAATAACAGCATGCTTCTGCTCTTGGCGGGGCTGTAAGGTGTTTTTGTATGAAGAGAGCTTTCTTTGCTTTGTTGGCTGCTTTGTTTCTGCCCGCTTGTTTGGCTCATGCGCAGGGTAAGACGGATATTTATATCTTGGGAAAAGATAAGGGCTCCGTCTCTTCCATGCAGGCCGGCGGAGTAACGCTGGTAGACGTGCGTGCTACGGCTAAAAAATTGGGTGGCAGTGTGGAGTTGTATGCCGCTGCCAAACAGATTAAAGTCGCTTTCCCCGGCATGTATGCTATTTTAAGCGCTCCGCTGCGCGAAGTGATTATTAATGCCCAAACGGTTTCGCTGCCTGCTGAGGTGGTGGCTACCGGAAGCAAAATTTATGCCCCTGTGCAGTTCTTTATGCTGCCGCAGGTGCAAAAGGCGTTGGATCGGCAAATTTCTTTTGAAAAAGGGGCTTTGGTAGTAGAGAAGAACTTTACACTGGCGTTTGTTGATAAAGAACAGCAAAAATCTTATGACCGGCTGCGTCTTTTTCAAAAAGGAAACCTTTCCTTTACCTCCGAACAGAAAAATAAACATACGGTGGAGGCCAATTTCCCGGGAGCGGTGCTGAAACGCAATGTTAGCCTGCGTTTGAAAGATGATTTTGTTCGTTCTTTTTCTTTAACCCAACGGGGGAAAGACGTTTTGTTAAAAGTCATTCTTGGGAAAAATGCCAAGAATTGGCGGCTGACGCAGGAAAAAGGGGAGTTGGTTTTTGTGGCGGGCAGTGCGTTGCCGGCACCTGTATCCGCCGTGGAAGAAGCCCCTGCCGAGGAGTTGGATTTAGATATGAGCCCCTCTGTTTTTGCAGAGGAAGATGATACCCCCGTGATGCGGCCAGCTCCCCAGCCGGTCTTGAAGTCTGGCGCTCCGGTTATAGTGGAAAAGCGGAAAATCCGTATTGTTATAGATCCTGGTCACGGCGGCAAGGACCCCGGGGCCACCCGCCGCGGAAGCTCACAAGAAAAAACGCTGAATTTGACAGTTTCCAAACATCTGTACAATTATCTTAAAAAACAGGGATTTGACGTAAAATTAACTCGGGATAATGATACTTTTGTCACATTAGCCGGGCGCAGCAAAATGGCCAATGAGTATAAAGCAGATTTGTTCGTTTCCGTGCATACCAATGCGGCCAAGCGCGCTGCGGCGAATGGATTTGAAGTGTATTTCCGTTCCGATAAAGCTACCGATAAAGAAGCCGCCGAAGTGGCCGCCTTTGAAAACGAAGCCTTACAGTATGAAGAGGCGCATTACAGCTTTGTGGATATGTTGCTGGAGTCTATGGCCAAGAATGAGTTTATGAACGAAAGTTCCAAACTGGCGGGCCATATACGCAATTATGTGTATAAAGAACCCGGCATCGGTATTGCCGTGCGCCAAAACAATGCCATACGCCAGGCCAACTTCTATGTACTGCGCGGCGTGAAAGCTCCCGCCGTGCTGGTGGAAATGGGCTATATCAGCAGCGCCAAAGACCGTGCGCGGCTGAATAACAAGGCCGCCCAGAAGCGCATGGGCGACGGCATAGGCAAGGGCATTGTGTCTTATCTGAAAGCCGAAGGAAAAATAAAATAAAAAATTTATCAGATAAATACCGCCCCGCTGTTTAAGCGGGGCGGTTCATCGTTGG
>CALUVB010000008.1 GCA_944324115.1 uncultured Elusimicrobiales bacterium | reverse complement strand
AGAAAACGGGCTACCCCGAAGATATGCTGGACTTGGACTTGGATATGGAAGCCGACTTGGGCATTGACACAGTCAAGCAAGCGGAACTGTTCGCCATTATGCGCGAGAAGTATCAGATTGCGCGCCAGGAAGGTGTACAGCTTAAAGACTATCCGACCATTCGCTCCATTATTAACTATGCAATAGCCAATGCGGGCAGTGAAGGCGTGGCTTCTGCGGCTCAACCCGCTCCCGTTGCGGCTCCAGCAGCCCAGCCTGCCGCCGCGCCGGTAACCCCGGCAGTGGCGCCCAGTGTTGCTGTGGCTCCTGCACCTATTGCGCAACCGGCTCCCGCTGCGGCTCCTGCGGTCCACGCGGCAGTAGTACCCCCGGCGGCTCAACCCGCCCCTGCTGCGGCTCCGGCTGTTCCGCCGCAAGAAGCGCAGTTGCCCACTATTGAGGTGGCCACTGTGCAGGAAGCGGTACCGACAGCGGAAAAGGTGGAGAAACCTTCTGAAGAAATGCTGACCACCAACCCGACCGCGCCGATTAAACCGCATGTCTCTTTGGCTGAACGGCCTGAACGGGAAGGTTACGCCGGTGAACATTGCCATGAGAAAAAACTGCGCAATGTAACTGTAGTGGCTCAAGCTCCGTTGACTGAACGTGAAAACCGCCGCTTGTCCAAAGACCGCACGGTACTGATTTTTGCCGATAACTCTCAACTGATTAAAGCCTATCAAGAAGAGTTTAAAGAGTTGGGTGTCAAAACGCATGTGTTCACCACGCTTAAAACTCGCAGCAAAAATACCACGATTGTGAACTGGGAATCTTACGAGGAAACGGAAGCGGCTTTGAAAGAATACGCCGCAGAGGATCCCAACATTCAAGGTATTGTGTATTTGTTGGGCGCTACGGTGAAGAAATTTGACAAGAAAGCCAGCCCGCACAATGAGCTGACCAAATACGTCATGCCGCTGTTTATAGCCTTGCGCGTATTTGAGAAGGGCTTGGCGAACCGCTCCGATGCGGATACGTTCTTTGCGGTCAACACCAAGATTGACGGAAACTTTGGTTATACGACCAAAGATGAGTTTAATCCCATCTCCGGCGCATTGACCGGCGGCGTAACTTGCTACCGCAAAGACGTTTATGAACGCACGGGCGCCATCAGCAAGCTTATTGACTTTGAGCCCACCACCACGCCCGATGAAATGGCCCGCTACACCATGGAAGAAGTGCTCCACGGCGATATGCGCTTGATGATTGGCGCGCGTGAGGGCGGCCGCAGCACCATCTTGTCCGTGCCGGTGCGGCTGGACCGCAGTGAAAAACGCTTTGACTTGGCCGGCAAGACCATTATCTTCACCGGTTCGGGCCGCGGCATCGGCGCTATGCTCAGCCAGAAGATTGCTGCACAATACCACAGCAAGATTATTGTCTTGGATATCATTGAAATCCAAGAAAAGACCCCGCTGTGGGCGTCTATGAACGAAGCCGAACTGGCGGCGCTGAAAAAACAAATCTGGGAAGACCTTAAAGCCGACAAAACACAAAAGGCCACCCCGGTGCTGTTGGAGCGTGCTTTCGGCCGCGTGAAAGATTCCATTACCTTGTATAAAAATCTGCAGAAACTGCGCGATTTGGGCAGTGAAGTGGAATACTATCACTGCGACGTGATGAACAGCTCCATGGTCAAAGAAGTCTGCACGAAAATAAAAGCCAAAAATGGCCGGGTAGACGGATTGATTCACTTTGCCGGGTTGGAACGCTCCAAGCTGATTTATGACAAAGATCCTGCGGAATATTATCGTATCTTTGACGTAAAAGCCACCAGCTTTGCCAGCTTCTTGGCCAATAATATCGTGCGTGACGACGGCTTCTTTGCCTTTGCTTCTTCTATTGCTGGAAAATACGGCAACTTGGGGCAAAGCGACTATGCCTCCGCCAACGACTATTTGGCCAAATCGGCCTTCTCGCTGACCAACCAAGGCTACCGCGCTATTTCTATTGCCATGAGTGCCTACAAGAATGTGGGTATGGGCGTAAGAGCCGGTGTGGAAACCTTCCTTAAATCCAACGGAGTAGACTTTGTAGACCCCGAAGACGGCATGCAGATATTCTTAGACGAAATCGTGTATGGTGATGTGCCCGAAATCGTACTGACGGGTTCTTTGGGCCGCTTGGATTGGGATCATCAGCACCGCTTTGAGATGGACGAAATTGTTCCTACGGGCGCGCAAAACGCGCCCAAAGGGGGCACTGATTCTTCCGACGGGAAAGGCGGTCCTTCTTCCGGCGCTCCTAAGGCCGCAGCCAAAACTGCCGCCGCGCAGGAGTCTTTGCCTGATCCGGTGCTGGCCAATCATTTTTTAGGGAAGGTGGCCTCTCTGGAAAAAAGCAAGGAGATCCACGCGGAGAAAGAATTTAACTTAGAGTCAGACCCCTATCTGTCTGACCATGCTATTGAAGGCACCCCCTATGTGCCGGGCGTGATGGGCATAGAGACCTTTATGGAGACGGCTACCGCCTTGGGTGGGAGCGTACCTCAAGGGCTTAAAGACGTTCATTTTTACTTGCCTATTAAACTGTTGCGCAACCGCCCGCAGGCTGTGCGTGTAATTGGTACGGATATTAACGGCGATATCTCTATGGAAATAGAGTCTGACTTTATCAACAGCAAAGGCGTAAAAATGGGCAATACCCGCCGCCATTTTACGGCGCATGCTATGCAAAATGGCTTTGTGTCTACTTGGAATGAAGTCAAAGACCAAATCCAGCTGGATCCCAACGCCGCGCCGCAAATTACTAAAGAAGAAATCTATAAAAAGTATTTCCATGGGCCGAGTTTCCAAGTGTTGGGCGGCATTTTAAGAGCTGACAAAGACAGTTCTTTGGCCGTGTATAATACAACTCCGCAGCCGCAATGGAAAGACGGCGAAAAAGTGCTCTTGGCTAACCCAATGTTGATTGAGGCAGCCTTCCAGTGCTGTGGCTTTAGAGACATGGCTATTGATAACAAGATGACCTTGCCCGACGGCATAAAAGAAGTGGCCATTTTCAAACGCCAAACCCCGCCGCAGAAGCTCTATCTCTATGGGCGGTTTAAAGGATTGACCGCCGACGGAAAGACACTGCACGACGCCTATGTGTTTGATGACAATGGCGACGTGTGGGTGGAGTTCCACGGCTATCAGGCCATTGGCCAGTAATGCAGTATAAAACGCAGTTTATTAAAATAAAAGACCTGCCCCCGGCGGACTCTTTTCTCTCTTCCAGCGAAAGCGCCTATTTGCAGACGCTTCGTTCGGAGAAACGGAAAGGAGACTGGCTTGGGGGCCGGTTTGCGTTAAAGACGCTGTTGGCGCGTGAAAGCGGCCTGTTGCCGGTATGCAGCCTGCCGCCGGCGCGTCCGCAAACGCTGGATACAGCGCAGGAAGAAGGGGGCGCGCCCCTTAGTGAAATGTCTGTTGCGGCGCTGGAGGTGCTTAAAAAGATTGATGTTGTTAAGCTTCCCAGCGGCGCACCGCAAGTGTTTGTAGGTTCTGTGCCTGATGCGCGCAGTGTCAGCATTACCCATTCGGGCTCTTGGGCGGCGGCGGCGGTGTCTGCGCCGCATACTTTTTTGGGCATAGATTTGGAGAAAATAGAAAAGAGAAGCCGCGCCTGGGTGGAAGAATTCTTTGACCCGACGGAGCAAGACCCCGCTACAGAAGCCCACCTGACCACAGTATGGACGCAAAAAGAAGCAGTGGTAAAACTACTTGGGCGGGGGCTTTCTCTTAATACGCGGGAAATTATTATATCGGCTGATGGACTGCGCTTGACGGGGCGCGCGCTGGAAGCATGGCGGGCGGCGTCAGAACCGCGAATTATACTTAACTCGGTTCCGTTTGACAATAATTTTATCTTTACCGTGGCTTTTGCCCCTGCCTCTGCGGGTGCGAAGTTTGGTAGAATATTGCTTTAGGGAGGGCAAATGATAGAACTTTTTGATAATCCCAGAGAGGATAAAAAATCCGACCGTCCGGCTCCGAAAAGTCTGGTTAAATTTCGCCAAATTTACCAAGACGCCATGGCAGGGGCGGGGGAAGAAAAGAATAAAGCCCAGAAAGCCAAAGGCAAATTTACAGCCCGCGAACGGCTTTCTTATTTGCTAGATAAAGACAGCTTTTTTGAAATTAAGAGCCTGGTGGAAAGCAACTGCCACGATTTTGGCGTAGCCGAAAAACATATCAAAGGCGACGGCGTCATTACGGGTTTTGGCCGCATTAACGGCCGCCCGGTGGCTATCTTTGCACAGGACTTTACGCAGCTGGGCGGATCGCTTGGATTGGCCCATGCCAAGAAAATTGCCGATATTATGGATAAAGCGTTAGAAGCTAAAATCCCCGTTATCGGACTTTTGGACAGCGGCGGCGCGCGTATTCAGGAAGGGGTGGGCAGCCTAGACGGGTATGGCGAAATTTTCTACCGCAACGTCAAAGCCTCCGGCGTTATCCCGCAGATTTCTGTCATTTTGGGCCCCTGCGCCGGCGGAGCGGTGTATTCGCCAGCGTTGACGGACTTTATTTTTATGGTGGAAGGAATCAGCCATATGTTTGTGACGGGGCCGAGCGTGGTAAAAGCGGCTACCGGTGAAGAAGTGGATTTTGATACGCTTGGCGGCAGCCAGCCGCACAGCGAAAAAAGCGGCGTGTGTCAGTTTGTGGCTAAATCGGAGCAAGACTGCTTCCGCCAAGTGCGCGAGCTTTTGAGCTTCCTGCCGCAAAATAACCAGGAAAATGCCCCCACCGAAACCACTACCGATACGACGGACCGCCCCGTGCATGTGTTAGAGCGCGTGTGCGAAATGGACCCCAAAAAGGCGTTCCGTATTCATCACGTCATTTGGCGTTTGGCGGACAATTATGAGTTCTTTGAAATTCACCAAAATTTTGCCAAAAATGTGGTAACTGGTTTTATCCGTATGGGCGGACAAGTGGTAGGCGTAGTAGCCAACAATCCGGCCCATTTGGGCGGCGCGCTGGACTGTGACGCCAGTGATAAAGCGGCGCGCTTTATCCGCTTTTTAAATGCCTTCAATATTCCTATTTTGACGTTGGTGGATATCGGCGGTTATTTGCCCGGCGTGCAGCAAGAGCACGGCGGCATTATCCGCCATGGCGCCAAGTTGCTGTATGCGTATGCGGAGGCCACTGTGCCCAAAGTCACGTTAGTGCTGCGTAAAGCATATGGCGGGGCGTATATCGCCATGGGTTCCAAATATTTGCGCGGGGATTTTAACTTCGCTTTCCCCAGCGCGGAAATTGCCGTCATGGGGCCGCGTGGGGCGGTGGAGATTTTGTACTCTAAGGACTTGAAAAAAGAAACTGACGAGCAGAAAAAAGAAGCCATGAAAGAGAAGCTGACGCAGGAATATTCTGACAAGTTCGCTTCTCCGTATCAAACGGCGATGAACGGCTCCATTGACGAAATTATAGAGCCTTCCGAGGCGCGCAGTAAAATCATCGGCGCGCTGCGCATCTTGAAAAACAAACGGGACCCGAAAACCCACAGCAATACGGGCAATATCCCGCTGTAAATGACTTGTGTATAACAAAACCCGCGCTCCAAAAGCGCGGGTTTTTGTATATACTTTCCGCATGAACTCCGGTAAGCCCAGGGCGTTGTATTATTTAGCGGCCGCTTTGTTCAATAAGCTTTTTTATTTTGCGGTTAAAGGCCGTTTCTTGAAGAAGATCTTCTACCGAAATATGCATACGGTAGCGCCAGTAATGCTGCGGATCGGCAGGGATATTGATGCGTTCTTGCTGCGGGTCCGGAGCGCGCAATCGCTTATCCATAGAGGTCCAATCTTGAAAGGAAATCATACACAGCAAAGAGTTACTGTATAAGTGCCGGCTGATGATTTGTTCGCAGGCGTCAGGGGGCAGCTCAGCCGGAGCGGTGCCCGGGCGCTGGAGGATTTCATTCCAGAAGCGGGTGCTTAAAGCCGGGTTTTCCTGCCACCAGCCGCGCAGCACCGACATGTCATGCGTGCCCGGTGTAGCTACAGAGAGAAGTGGGTAATCTTCCGTACGGGCGAATGTTTCTCCGGGGCGTTTGGGCATGCGCTGTATTTCTAGGCTCAGCATTTGCAGCTGGCTCATCACTTCCGGTACACAGTGCGGGATCATGCCTAAATCTTCTGCACAACAAAGCATGCGGGTGGATTGGGTCAGTGCGGGCAGTTTTTTAAGGGCTTGTTCTTTCCAAAAATTATTCTGCCGATGGTAGAAATAATTAGTATAAAGACGGGTGTAAATATCTTGCAAGTGGAGCGGCAGCGCATGGAACGCTTCGCTTTTGAGAGCGCTGATACGCGGGTGATAAAGCTGCGGGTTCTGCGGGTCAGCTACGAACAGTACATTGGCGGCCAAGGCATAGAGCCCGTCTCTTGTTTTTAATTGTTCAGCATGTGTATGGTGGGCAAACGCTTGTTCTATTTTTTGTTGGGTGTCATAAGAGGGCTTGAGCGCGTAATCCCCTTCTGCCCGTCGGGAAAGATATTTGCGTTTTATTTCCGGCGCTTTTTCCCCAAAATATTTGGCTACTGTTTCTTCTGAAATATGTGGCTGTAAATATTTTTCGTGGAATGGGAAACCGGCAAAAGCTATTTCCCGCGCGCTTAACGGAATGGCTGGAGAGAAGTGCCCAAGTAATGCCTGCACCGCCTGCAGCGGGATTTCCCAAATGCGGAAAAAGCCCAATACATGGTCTATGCGGTAGGCGTCAAAATATAAAGACATATACAAAAAATGTTTATGCCACCAGGCATAATTATCTTTAGCCATTTCTTCCCAATTATAAGTGGGAAATCCCCAGTTTTGCCCTATGTCGGAAAAATCATCTGGCGGCGCGCCGGCTTGCGCATTGGTATGAAATAAGCCGGGGGCAGTCCACACGTCTGCACTGAGAGGGGAGACCCCAATGGGAATATCTCCTTTGAGGCAGACCTGTTTGCTTTGTGCGTACTGATGGGCCTGTACTAATTGGGTGTGCAGCAAGAATTGAATGTAAAAGTAGAAGTACGCATTTTGGCGGTCCTTGGAGGAAACGGCGAAAAATTGGCGCATTTCCTGTTCAGAAAATTTCCCGTGGCGCGGCCAAGCCGTATAATCCGGTGTGCCAAAGCGGTCCCGCAGCGCGGAAAACATGGCATAAGGCGCCAGCCAAGTATTACTGGTTTGCCAGAATTGCTTGAACTCCTCGCTGGATAATGTTTCTTTTCCATTGTCTTTATAAGCCATGCGCAGGCGTTCCATCTTCAGTTGGTACACCGATTCATAATCCATTTGCGGCAATGAATTTAAATGTTTTCTGCGGGTTTCAAAATATTTCTCTTCTTTGGGAGAAAGCTTGGGCAAAGCAGACATGTCCATATATAAGGGATGGAAGGCATATACGCTGATGCTTTTGTAAGGATACGAATCCTTCCATGTGCTTGTTAAAGAAGTGTCGTTTACGGGCAAGACTTGAATCATCTTTTGCCCAGTGGCGGCAACCCAATCCACCAATTTTTTTAAGGAACCGAAATCGCCTGCGCCCCAGTCTTGTTCTGTACGAATGGAAAATACAGGCAGTACGACGCCGGCCAAACGTTTCTCTTGGCGGGGAAAAATCGGCCACAGCCCGCTGTGGACAACCGTTTGCCCCGGGGGGATTGGCAGCTTTTGAAACTGTCGGTTAGTTCCGTCTTCCCAAAGGATATTTCCCTGTTCGTCTTTTAAAATAAATTTATAAGAGAATGGAAACGCCAATTTTGAAGCGTCAAGGCTAATGCTCCATTCATTTATTCCCGTACTTGTCAAAGCAAGAGCCTGCTGCGGGTTCCATTCCCCTAAAGCGGGATCTGAAGCGCATAAAAAGGGTTTGTATCCTTTTGGCAAGCCCGGGATAAGTGCTTGCAAAATCAAGCGGGCCGGATATGTATTTAATGCCTGAGGAGGATAAGCCGGTGCTAAAGCCGCACTAAAAAGCCATGACTGGGCCGGCATATCTCTCCAGAAATCATAAAGGACATAGCTTTCGTATTGGGCCGATAAATCAACAGAACGGGCAATAGCATTCCATTCCCGCCGTACGGTTTTATCTTCCTTCATTACTTTATAGGAATAGATTAGCGTGGTATCAGCAGAAAGCAGCACTTCTGTACAGCCTTGCCAATGTTCTGCATCTTTGCGTTCCAGCGGTACACGTCTGCGTAAAAGAGCGGGACCGGTTTTTAACAATAAAACCGCGCATAATGTTTCATCTTCGTTTGCCCGGTAAGGTATATGGAAATATATCTTCATAAAGCTCCTTACGCTTTCTGCTCGGCGGTATTGTCTTGTACAAAGAAAGTGAAAAAGGCCGCCAGCAACAAGCTGATGCCGCCTATACCCACGGCCGCGATAGAGCTGCCCCCTAACAGATGTTTCATAATCGGGCCAAAGAATAAATTGACGCAGATCTGCGGAATAACAATAAAGAAGTTAAACACTCCCATATAAAAACCCATTTTCTCTGCGGGCAAGCTGTTTGCCAACAGGGCATACGGCATGGCCAGCAGGCTGCTCCAGGCAATGCCTACGCAGACCATGGGGAAGATTAAACCCATTTGCGTAAATTGCACGCCGAACAGGGTCAGCCCCAGAGAGCCCAATCCCACCGCTCCGATGGTCAAACAAACAATGTGAATATGTTTGGCGGAAAATCTAGTGGTCAACCCCAGTAACGCAAAGGCAAACACAAAGGCTACGCCATTATAAATTCCGAAGCAGGAGCTTCCCCAATTGGCGGCGGTTTCATAAGCGGCTGTACCAGGCGTGGCGTGGAAAACGGCGGAGGCAATGCCCGGTGTAAAATAAACCCACATAATCATAAAAGCCGCCCAAGTAAAAAACTGCACTACCGCCAAGCGGCGCATGGTGGAGGGCATGGTAATGAAGGCATGGCCCATTTCCCCCAATGTTTTTTTGAGGCTGAAAGTCTGGGCTTGCAGTTCTTTAAATTTATCCATGTCTTGGGGAGGATATTCCGGCGTAGTTTTAATGGTAGTTAAAATGGCTGCCACTAATACGACGGCTCCTATGTAAAAGGAATATTTCACTGTATTGGGAATATGCCCCAGCGGTGCTTCCGTACTGACGCCTAATGCCGTTAAGATCTGAGGAAGGAAGGAAGCAATCACCGCCCCGGCTCCAATCATAACGCTTTGCATGGCATAACCTGTTTTGCGTTGGGTTTCCGGCAAGAGATCTCCCACAAATGCGCGGAACGGCTCCATGCTGACGTTTACTGAAGTGTCCAGCACCCACAAAGCAATTACGGCCATCCACACGGCGGAAGCTTGCGGCATCAATAATAAAGCGATAGCCGAAAAGATGGCCCCTCCCAAAAAGTAGGGGCGCCGCCGGCCCAGCTTGCACCAAGTGCGGTCACTGAAATATCCTACCAATGGCTGTACCAAAAGACCTGTTACTGGGGCCGCCAGCCAGAGCAGCGGAATTTGGTCTTCGCTGGCGCCTAAACGGGAATAGATGGCGCTCATATTGCCCATTTGCAAAGCCCAGCCAAATTGAATGCCAAAAAATCCCAAGCACATCCATATAATCTGTATTAAAGTTTTCGGTTCTTGTTTTAAGTTCATATCTGTCTCCTCAGCTGGTACTGATACTTTCATTATAACAAGATTTTCTTTTTGGGGCTTGCTCCATAGATAAATAAAAATTGCTATGATATACAAAAGATATTTCTTGCACGTTTACGGCTGGGATACAAAGTATGAAAGCGGGGCAGATGGGCTGCCGTAGCTGGCTTTATAGAAACCGTGCAAAGAATACGGCAGGCGTTTTTTTCTTCGGTGAAATTTTGATAGGATTTAACTATGGACAAAGAACCGCTGGACAGTGTAAACGAATATTTTAAGCATTTGGGCCAAATTACCCGTGAGCTGGACCGCGGGGAAATGGCTGCCTTGTGGAAAAAAGTAAAAAAAGGCGACAAAAATGCCAAAAATAAAATGATGGAAATGAATTTGCGTTTGGTTATTCCCACGGCCAAGCGTTTCCAGCGTCCAGGCATGGAGTTGATGGATTTGATTGAAGAAGGCAATTTGGGCCTGCTGCAAGCAATAGAGAAGTTCCAGCCGGAGAAGGGATATCGTTTTTCTACCTATGCTATATATTGGATAGAGCAGTATATCCGTAAATATATTGAGGAACAATCCGGTTCTATTAAGATTCCGTCGCATGCTTGGGGTAATTTAAAACGTTGGTTTAAGGCATGGAACAGCCTTAAAGAAGCCAACGGAAGAGAGCCTTCTTTAAGTGAAATGGCTGCCGAATTGGATTTAAGCGCACGTCAAGTAAAGGCAATTATGGATACGCTCAATGCGGCGACCGGGGTGGATTCTTTGGCTTCTTTGGTGGGAGAGGAAGACGAATTAACCTTAGAAGAAATGATCAGCGACGATGGAAAAGGCAATCCGCATGACGTATATTTGCGCTCAGAAAATATGAGCGTTTTACAAAAGAGTTTAATGAATTTAAATGAGCGGGACCGCGAAATTTTGACCATGCGTTTTGGCCTGTTGGATAATGAGCCTAAAACCTTAGGTGAAGTGGCGGAGAAGTTGGGTCTGTCTCGTGAGCGTGTGCGCCAAATAGAGGAACGTGCCGTTGCCGAAATGCGTAAGGCGGCCCGTCGGGCCGGCCTGCTGGAGTATGTGCCGGTGGATCACCGCACGCGCAGTTTGCATACGGGTATGCATGTGAAGCAAAAGACGAATATTTTGGGTGAAGTGATAGACCGGGGACCATTGGCGCGCTTATTGCGTAAACGGGCGGCTGCCCAAGAAGCCGCTTTGCGTAAACAGCAGGAAAATCCGGCCGGCTCAACGAGGAAGAAAACCGCCAAACCGAAGCGCAAAGAAACGGCTAAAGCTAAACAGAAAAAAACGGCTGCCAAGAGCCGTTCTAAAAATCAAAAGAAAAGATAAGTCAGACTTATATCTAATCCGCCTTAGGGCGGATTTTTTATGTTTAGGCTGGAGTTTTGGAATCCTAGGAGAAGCATAATAAGCCCCTTCTATTGCTAGAAAGGGGTTGTATAGGAAAGTGCCCCCGGCGGGAGTTGAACTCGCAACTTTCTCCTTAGGACGGAGCTACTCTATCCAATTGAGTTACGGGGGCGTTTGTAATTATATTTTAGCAAGTTTGTCTGCGCCGCTCCAAGAGATTTATATTCTAATCAAAATGAGTTTCGCTTGTTGAACTTCTGTTTGTTTATAATACCAAGTAAAAGTAAGGAGAGAATAGATGATGTTTACAGATATAATGAAATTGCGCCGTTCCCGCTATAATCTTAGTAAGCGGCTTCCTATGTCTGAGAAGCAGCTGAAAGAGTTGCTTGACCAATGCCTGTTACAGGCTCCTTCTGCGTTTAACAGCCAGAGTGCGCGGTTGCTGCTGTTATTGGGGGAGAAACATGAACAGTTATGGCAGGTGGTGCGGCGTTGTTTGCAAGCGGTTGTGCCGTCAGATAAATTTGAACCGACCGATAAAAAAATAGCTTCCTTTGCCGCCGCTTACGGAACGATTTTATATTATGATGATATGGATACAGTGAGCCGTTTGCAGGCGCAGTTTCCGGATTACAAAGAGAATTTTCCAGTATGGGCCCAACAGGCGAATGGTATGCTGCAATTTGCGGTGTGGACCGCTTTGGCGCAGGCCGGGGTGGGAGCTTCTTTACAACATTATAACCCACTGATAGACCAAGAAGTACAGAAGACCTTTAACGTATTGCCTTCTTGGCATTTGGTGGCGCAAATGCCGTTTGGTGCGGCATCGGCTCCGGCAGAGGATAAAACGTATTTGCCCTTGGATTTGCGGTTTAGGGTGGAGAAATAAAGAGAAAGACTCCGTTGCCGGGAAAGGCCGGTTTATCCGCAAGGCGACCTGTAATGTGTAATGACGGGCTGGAATGCTGTTGCCGTCTGATATCATTTACAAGACATTTTGTAATATGTAAGAGAGGGTTTTGCGGTTGGAAAATGTTAAAGGAACGTTGTGGCGGCTGTTTTAGATATAAAAAACCCCCGGCAAAACCGGGGGTTTTATGTTACCGGGCTAAATTAATAGCGGGTCTGGCGGGGGCAGCTTCCGGGAAAGCATTCCGCAAGTTTTCCAGTTCTTCCTTGGGCAAAGTGCTTAAATAATGTACGGCTTGCGCACCTTGGATA
>CALUVB010000007.1 GCA_944324115.1 uncultured Elusimicrobiales bacterium | reverse complement strand
TTTCCGACGAAAAAAAGGGAGGTCGCTAAACTATGGGACACAAGATTCACCCGCGGTCTATTAGACTGGGCTATATTCAGGATTGGCGTTCCCGCTGGTTCGCCCCCAAGAATATGCCTGCGTTGATCATGGAAGATTTCCAGATCCGCAAGATCGTGGAAGACAAATTTAAGATGGCAGCCGTGAGCTATGTGGGTATCGAACGTGCTGGTGCTTTCCTGCGCTTGAACATTCATACCGCCCGCCCCGGCGTGGTCATCGGCAAAAAAGGCGCTGATATTGAAGCGCTGCGCAAAGAAATTGAAGCGTTAACGGGCAGCAAAACGTTCGTCAACGTTATTGAAATTAAAAATCCGGAAACGGACGCTCAGCTGGTTGCGCAAAACATTGCCCAGCAGCTGGAAAAACGCGCCCACTACGGTGCAGCCATGAAGAAAGCCATTGAAAAAGCCTTGCAAGGTAAAGCTTTGGGCATTAAAATCATGGTATCCGGCCGCTTGGGCGGCGCGGAAATTGCCCGCACCGAATGGAAACGTGAAGGCCGCGTGCCTTTGCATACCCTGTGCGCCGACATTGACTACGGGTTTACTGAAGCGCAAACCGTCAGCGGCAAAATCGGCATCAAGGTCTGGATTTTCAAACGGACACACTTTGCCAAATCCCCCAAGGAAATCATGAACGAGCTCAAAAAGCACCGCGACATGACCGAGGGAACGACCGATTCCGGCGCTGTGGAAAATGTGGCGCCGGCCCAGGAAATCAAATAGAGGAATTTACTTATGTTGATGCCTAAAAGAGTGAAATATCGCAAGCCGCACAGCGCGCCCCGCATTAAAGGCAACGCCACCCGCGGCGCCACCGTGGTGTTTGGCGAATACGGCCTCAAAGCGTTGGAACCGAAATGGATCACCGCGCGCCAAATTGAATCGGCCCGTATTACGCTGTCCAGATTTATCAAAAAGAAAGGTAAACTCTGGATCCGCGTGTTCCCTGACAAAGCCATCACCAAGCACCCCGCCGAAACCCGTATGGGTAAAGGAAAGGGCGCTCCGGACCATTGGGTGGCCGTCGTCAAACCGGGTACCATCTTGTTTGAGCTGGAAGGCGCCACGCTGGAAGATACGCAGCGGGCTATGCGCCTGGCTTCCGACAAGCTTCCCATTAAGACCAAATTGGTAGCGAGAAGATAGTATGAAGACCAAAGAAAAAGAAGCTTTGAAAAATAAAACCGTGGCCGAACTCAATGAAGAGTTAGCCAAGGCGCAGGAAAAGAAATTTAACCTTCTTTTCAAACACAGCACCACCCCCATCGCCAACCCGATGGAAATCCGGGCGGTCAGACGCGAAATTGCTCTTTTGCAAACGCTGATTAACCAGAAGAAAGAGCAGAAATAAGAGGTTTAGACATGGAAAATCAAGAAACCCGCGGCCTGAGAAAGGTCCTTACCGGTGAAGTTGTATCGGACAAGATGAATAAGACCCGCGTCGTAAAAGTGGAACGCCTGGTCCGTCATGGTCTGTACAGCAAAACCCTCAAGAGAGCGGCCAAATACCATGCCCATGATGAAGGCAATGAAACCAAAGTCGGCGACAAAGTGGAAATCATGAGCTGCCGCCCGCTGTCTAAAACGACCAAATGGCGCATTTCCAAAATTGTGGAAAGAGCCAAAGCTTAGTTTTTGTTAGAAAACTACGGAGTTAATGTATGATTCAATTGAGAAGCATCGTCAACGTGGCTGACAATTCCGGCGCCAGAAAAGTGCAATGCTTTAAGGTGCGCGGCGGTCACCACCGGGATATTGCAACCCTCGGAGATGTTGTGATGTGCTCTGTGCGGGATGCAATCCCTACTTCCGCCATTAAGAAAGGCGACGTGGTGCGCGCGGTCGTGGTGCGCGTGGCGCGTGAAAAAAGACGCAAAGACGGTTCCTATATTCGTTTTGATGACAATGCCGTGTGCATCATCAACGACAATGGCGAACCCAAAGGTACGCGTGTGTTCGGGCCGATTGCCAGAGAACTGCGGGAAAAGAACTTCCTGAAAATTATCTCGCTCGCCCCGGAGGTAGTCTAAAATGCAAGTTAAGAAGAAAGATACCGTATTAATTTTGTCCGGCAAGGACAAAGGCAAGAAGGGTGAAGTGAAATCGGTCAATCCGTCTAAAAATACCGTGACGGTAATTGGCATCAATATGATTTCCAAACACGTGAAACCTTCCCAGAACAAACAGGGCGGCATTCAGAAAATGGAAGCTCCGTTAGACGCTTCCAATGTCGCCGTCGTCTGCGGCAAATGCAAAAAAGCTATGACTCCCAAAACGCAGATTTTGGAAAACGGCGAAAAAGTGCGTGTGTGCCGCAAATGCAACGAGACGCTCATTTAACCAGGTAAAGTAAAATGACCAAAGAAACAAAGAAAACGACTAAGACCGCGTCCGATTACCAGCCGACCCTGCAGAAACTCTATAAAGAGCAAGTGCTGCCGGCGTTGCTCAAAGAAATGGGAGTCAAAAGCCCCATGGCAGCGCCTAAGCTGGAAAAAATTGTTATCAATATCGGCGTGAAAGAAGCCAGAGAAGACATTAAAGCGCTTGAAATTGCCCGTGAAGACTTGACCGCTATTGCCGGCCAGGCCAGCCAGGTACGCCGCGCCAAAAAGTCTATTTCTAACTTTAAACTGCGCGAAGGCATGCCTATCGGCGTTCGTGTGACGCTGCGCGGCGCGCGCATGTATGAGTTTATGGAACGCTTCATCAATATTGCCTGCCCGCGCATCCGCGACTTTCAGGGCTTTGCCGAATCTTTTGACGGCAGAGGCAATTTGAACTTGGGCATTAAAGAACACTATATTTTCCCGGAAATTGATGTGGAAAAATCGCCCAAAGCCCACGGTATGAACATTACGTTCGTTACCACCGCTAAAAACGACAAAGACGGCAGCTTGCTCATGAAATATATGGGTATGCCGTTTAAAAAGTCGGCCAAATAACAGGAGCGAAAGAATTTATGGCTACCAAAGCATGGGTTGCAAAAATGGCCAAGGACCAGAAGTTCGCCGTTCGGTATCATAATAGATGCCAGATTTGCGGACGCGCCAGAGGTTACTACCGCGATTTCGGTCTTTGCCGTATCTGCCTGAGAAAAATGGCACACCAGGGTCTTATCCCGGGTCTGAAAAAATCTAGCTGGTAAATTTACAGGAGGAGGCCGCGTTTACGAGTTAACTCCGCAAGGAAAGTAATTTGAGGCGCAGCCTGATAATATGGATCCAATCGCAGATTTCTTGACCAGAATCAGAAACGCAAACATGAAGAAAAAAGAAAAAGTGGATATCCCTTTTTCTAAAATTAAAACGGAAATCGCGCGCATCTTGAAGGAAGAAGGCTATATTTCCAACTTCAAGGCCGTGCATAACGAAACCAAGGGCGGCGTCGTTCGCGTGTTCCTTAAATACACGCCGGAAAACGAATGCGTCATTCAAGGTTTGCGCCGTGTTTCCAAACCGGGCCAACGGGTGTACAGCGCTTATAACAATATCCCCAAAGTCCGCGGTTCCTTTGGTATTACGATTTTATCTACTTCCAAAGGCATTATGACTGACGCGCAGGCCAAAGCCGAAAAAATCGGCGGCGAACTGCTCTGCCAGGTGTGGTAAGGGGGGAATATGAGCAGAATCGGTAAAAAAGTAATCAATATTCCCGCCAAAACCAAAGTAGACGTGAAAGATAATGTCGTCACCGCCACCGGGGCTTTGGGCACTTTGTCCTACACCGTACCGGCCGACATTAAAATCAATATTGAAAACGGCGTGATGACTTTGTCTATTGATGAAGCCAGAAAGAAAGAGCTCAACGCCATTCACGGCACTACCCGCGCCAATGTGTTTAATATCATTGAAGGCGTGACCAACGGTTTCCATAAAAACTTGGAAATCAACGGGTTGGGTTACCGCGCTTCCGTCGCCGGCAATAAGCTGACGTTGGAGCTGGGTTTCTCCCACCCGGTGATTATGGAAGTGCCCGCGGGCTTGACCGTTGTGGCCGATCCCAAGAGCAATTTGTTGGAAATCAAAGGCAGTGACAAATTCGCCGTAGGCGATTTTGCCGCCAAAATCCGCCGGATCAGACCTCCCGAGCCGTACAAAGGCAGCGGTATTAAATATCAGGGCGAACATATTGCCCGCAAAGCCGGTAAGACCGCGGCAGGAGGCAAATAATTATGGCTACTAAACAAGAAAGATATCAATTCAGAAAGGACAGAAGCCGCAAACACCTGCTCGCGGCCGCCGGCGCACACCGCCCGCGCTTGTCCGTTTACAGAAGCTTGAAATACATCTACGCCCAGATTATTGACGACAATACGCATGCCACGTTGGTGTCTGCTACCACGTTGTCTAAAGAACTGGAAGGAAAATTTGAAAAATCCGGTAAAAGCGTAGAAGCCGCCAAAGCCCTGGGCGCTGTAATTGCCAAGAAAGCTTTGGACAAAGGCATTGCCGAAGTCATGTTTGACCGCGGCGGCCGCGTTTACCACGGCAGAATCAAAGCCCTGGCTGACGCTGCACGCGAAGCGGGATTGAAATTCTAAGAGTGTAAGGTGAATTTAATGACGAACGAAACGCTGAAAAGCGATATGAAAAAAGAAGCGAAAGGCAAAAAAGCCGAGTTTCAGAAAGCAAGACCTGCCTCTGAAGGCAAAACGACCGTCATTCACGTGGCCCGCACGGCCAAAGTGGTAAAAGGCGGTAAACGTTTTGGTTTCCGCGCCTTAGTCGTTGTAGGCAACGGTGAAGGCAAAGTGGGTGTTGCCATCGGCAAAGCCAACCAAGTACAGCTGGCCATTGGCAAAGCTGAAACCCATGCCCGCAAACACATGGTAACATTCCCGATTGTAGGGGATACGATTCCGCACGAAGTCATTGGCCGTTTTGGCGCTGCGTCTGTGTGGATGAAGCCCGCCGCCCCGGGTACCGGCGTAATCGCCGGCGCCGGTGTGCGCTTGGTGTTTGAGGCTGCCGGTATTAAAGACGTACTGGCCAAAAGCTTGGGCAGCACCAACCCGTGCAACCTGGTTTATGCGACGATGGAAGCTTTGAAACTCTTAAAGAGCAAAGAAGCGGTCAACGTCATCCGCGGCAAAGCCGAAAAAGAGGCTGAAGCTGCCAAAGCGGAAGAAACGCCCGCGGCTGCTGTGGAAGCCAACTAGTTTTGCGGAGAGGAACATACTATGGTAACTTTGAATAAACTTTTCCCTAAACACGGGTCCAGAAAACCCAGAAAAAGACTGGGGCTCGGCGCCGCTTCCGGCCTGGGTAACTATTGCGGTAAGGGCATGAAGGGACAAACCTCCCGTTCCGGCAACAGCCGCAAAGAGAGCAAAGCCGGCGGTCAGATGCCGTTGGTGCGCCAAACCCCGAAAAGCGGGTTCTCTAATAAGGACTTTGCCCGCCGTTTTGACTATGTCAACGTGGGTACGCTGGAAAAAATCTTCAAATCCGGTGAAGAAGTAACTCCGGAATTGTTGAAAAAAGCCGGCGCCATTCACGATGTCAACAGCGTCAAAATTTTGGGTATGGGTGAAATTACCAAAGCGCTGAAAGTTTCCGCCCACGGGTTTTCCAAGACGGCAAAAGCCGCCATTGAAAAAGCCGGCGGGTCCGTTACTGTAATTGAAAAGAAGACCAAATAATGGAAAACAATACAGTCGCGAATATTTTTAACGCTCCCGAGCTGAAGAAGAGACTTCTCTTCTTGCTCGGGGCGTTGGCCGTTTTCCGCATTGCGGCCGCCATTCCTATACCGGGAATCAATACCGACGTGTTGCGTCAGATGTTTGCTGCACATGAGAACGGTATTTTAGGCTTTATGAATATCTTTTCGGGCGGTGCGCTTGGAAGATTTTCCATTTTAGCCTTGGGCATTATGCCGTACATCAACGCGTCAATTATTATCAGCTTGGTGCGCGGTGCGCATATTTTCCCCGCGCTTGACCGTATGCATAAAGAAGGTGAAGCGGGCCGGCGGAAAGAAAACCAGATTACCAGAATATTCACGCTGTTCTTGGCGGCTTTACAAGGCGCCATGATGACGTTTGCCATCACCAAAGTAGAGGGAGCCGGCGGTGTATCTGCCGTAGTCAATCCGTCTTTCTTCTTTTTTGTGACTACCGTGTTGACGCTGTGCGCCGGTACGATGTTTGTGATGTGGCTGGGTGAACAGATTACGGAAAAGGGAGTGGGAAATGGTATTTCTCTTATCATCTTTGCCGGTATTGTGGACCGCCTGCCGGGCGCCATTATGGAAGTAATCAACCGCGTCAAAACCGATGAAATGGATTTCTTCATGGCATTGGTCATTTTTGCTGCCGTGGTGATTATTACCGGGTTAGTAGTTTGGCTGGAAACAGCCCAGCGTCAAATTCCGGTACAATATGCCAAACGCCAAGTGGGCAATAAAATGTATGGCGGGCAGACCAGCTATTTGCCGCTCAAGATTGATCAGAGCGGGGTGATTGCGGTTATCTTTGCCTCCTCCGTCATTTCGTTGCCGCTGACTATCGCCAGCTTCAACCAAGAAGCTCCCTGGGCGCAGCGTCTGCTGGAATTTATGAATCATACGAGCCTGTGGTATATGGGGTTATTTGCAGCGTTGATTATCTTCTTCTGTTATTTCTATAACTCCATGACAATTAACCCGTCTGATTTGGCCGACAATATGAAGAAATGGGGAGGTTTTATCCCTGGTATTCGCCCGGGCGAACCGACCAAGAATTATATTGAATGGGTTATGAACCGCTTAACATTCTGCGGAGCTATCGCCGTATGTTTGATTTCCATTCTGCCGGATTTCTTCCGGGCGGAGTTTAACGTGGATTTCTATTTCGGCGGTACGGCGCTGCTGATTGTGGTGGGTGTGGCCTTGGATACAGTCAGCCAAATCCAGGCGCATCTGTTGGCGCGTAATTATGAACCGCTGCTCAAAGGCAGCAAAAAAATTAAAGGCCGCTGGTTTAACGTAGGACAATAACATTTGCGGCAGCTGTTTTTATTTTGCGTTTAGATCCATAAGGGTCTAAACGCAAAAGTGTCTTAGAGGTTTTTTAGCATGGATATTGTGCTTATGGGCGCACCCGGCGCCGGAAAAGGAACTCAAGCGGCTAAGTTGGAAAATGCGCTGGGGTTTAAACATATTTCTACGGGAGATGTGTTGCGCGCGGAAATAGCTTCCGGCAGTGAATTGGGGAACCAAATTGCCGCGGTTATAGATCGGGGCGACTTAATCTCTGATGAGATGATGGTGTCCATTTTAAAAAATGTCGTTTCCGGAACGGATAAAAATATCATTTTTGATGGATTTCCGCGCACTGTTGCCCAAGCTGAAATGCTTAACAATATGTTAGTACAGTTGGGGCGCAAATTGGGCAAAGCAATAGAAATCGCTTTGCCGGAGGAAGAAGCCGTCAGGCGTCTTTCTTCGCGTAAACAGTGTAAATTGCCCAGCGGGGAAGTGAGACAAATCGGTCCGGATTTTACGTTGGCAGATTGCCAAGCACAACGCGGTGAGCTTTTTACCCGCACCGATGATACGCCGGAGCATATCCGCCATCGTTTTTCTGTATACCATAAACAAACGGAACCGGTGATTTGTTTTTACCGTTCCACCGGGTTGTATGCGGAAGTAAACGGAAACGCGGATTGCCAGAAAGTTTTTGATGATTTGCTTGCCGTACTTAAACAATAAGAAGGATATATGATTGAAGTAAAAAATGAGCACGAAATACAACTAATGAGAAACGCGGGAAAAGTAACCGCGGCGGTGCTCAAAAAAATGACGGAAGCGGTGGAGCCGGGTATTTCCACCTTAGATTTAGATGTAATAGCCGAAAAAACGATACGCTCCTTCGGAGCGATACCGCTTTTTTTGGGCTATGCGGGGTTTCCGGGCAGCATTTGTGCATCTGTAAATGAAGAAGTCGTGCACGGAATCCCCAAAAAAGATAGAATATTAAAGAGTGGTGATATTATCAGTATCGATACAGGAGCCAAGCTTGACGGCTTCTGTTCGGACGCCGCTATCACCCTCGGCGTCGGCAAAGTTTCCGATGAAGCCCAGAGATTAATGGATATTACCAGAAAATCTCTTTACAAGGCTATCGGGCTAGTCAAACCGGGTATCCGATTGGGAGATATCGGAAACGCGGTGGAAACGTTTGCCGAGCAACAAGGCATGGGCGTGGTACGCGATTATTGCGGACACGGCATTGGCCGTAACATGCATGAGGAGCCTTCTATCCCGAACTTTGGGAAAAGAGGCACCGGGCCTGTATTGGAGGCAGGCATGGTACTTGCCATTGAACCTATGCTCACAGCGGGAACTTGGAGAGTCAAGCAGCTTAGTGACGGCTGGACGGTGATCACGCGGGACGGCAGTTTGGCGGCCCACTTTGAACATACGGTAGCGGTCACGGCTCACGGCAGTGAAATACTTACTGCTTTTGAATGACCCGGCAGGCAGCTGCGGGGCGTTCTGAAATTTAACCCGAACTCGGAGATATATGAGCGATAAAATAGAAGTAGAAGGCAAAGTTCTGGAAGCCTTGCCCAACGCTATGTTCAAGATTGAAATTCCGGGCGGCAAGGTCATTCTGGGCCATATATCCGGGAAAATGAGAGTTCATCATATAAGAATTCTGCCCGGAGACAAAGTGAAGCTGGAATTGTCCCCGTACGACCTTA
>CALUVB010000006.1 GCA_944324115.1 uncultured Elusimicrobiales bacterium | reverse complement strand
CGGCAGGCTGGGCTGCTGGAGCTACAGAAGCCGCACCTTCACTGCCCGCATTGGCTATTGCATAGTTAATAATGGAGCGAATGGTCGGATAGTCTTTAAGCTGTACGCCTTCCTGGCGCGCAATCTGGTATTTCTCGCGCATAATGGCAAACAACTCGGCTTGTTTGACTGTATCAATACCCAAGTCGGCTTCCATATCCAAGTCCAAGTCCAGCATATCTTCGGGGTAGCCGGTCTTTTCAGATACGATAGCCAAAATGTCTTTGGTCACAGCCGCCTCATCTAAGCTGGGCAAGGCCGCTTTCGGTGCCGCAACAGGCGCAGGAGCCGGGGTCACCGCGGCGGGAGCCGCCACAGGGGCAGCTGCCGCTTTCGGCGCGGTGTGGCTGTGCATCATGCTGGCTTTGTCCACAAAAGCTTGCGCTCCTTCCATAATTAAGGAAGGTTTCACCCCGTGTTTATAGTTGTCTTTCACGCGCAGGGTGTTGTGGTCAATTTCCAGCACTGGGTTTTCTTGGTTAGAAATTTGTTTCAGCCACGCTTCATGTTTGGCATTGTCATAAATGCGGGGTTCTCCTTCAGTCCACATTCTTTCTAAAAGCGTCATGCCAATCTGGGAGCCAAAACCCGCCGCCAAACGCAGCGCATATTTGAAATCATAATGGCCGCCTTTGCTTAAAGTAATGCCTTCCAGTTCCGGATCGGCCTCTTTAAAGTTGGCAATCGGGGGCACGATGCCGGTGTTCAAACAGCGCACTGCAATGGCGTCTTCCAAGCCAGCTCCCATAGAGTGGCCGGTAAAGCCCTTGGTATTGCTGACGATAACGGAGCTGACGTCTTTGCCAAAGGTAGATTTAAGAGCGTACGCTTCGGCGCTGGCAGAGCCGCCGCGCGCAGGCGTATAGGTTTCATGAGAGATAAATACCAGCTGTTTGGCGATGTCGGAGCGGTTCAAACCGAAATCTCTTTCCGCCGCAGACACCAGTTCGTTCATTACTTGGGCCACATGGTTGACATCTAAGCGGGTGACGTGGAAGCCGCTGTTGCGGATTTCGGTGGCCAAGAGTTTCGCCAGGGGTTTCATGCCGCGTTTTTCCACTTCGCTCTGTTCTTCCACCACCAAAGATACGGCACCCATACCCACAATCATGCCGTTGCGGCGGCGGTCAAAAGGCAGGGCGGCTTTGGTTACATCGCCCTCGGTCGTAGCGGCGCCGGAGGCTAAGAAAGCCGTCAGCATCCACTCGGCAATAGAGTCGTTGGTAATATCGTCTGCGCTGATGACGATGACGCGTTTGGCACGGCCCAGGCGGATCCAGTCATGCGCCACGGAAATGGCCTGCGCCGTAGAAGCGCACGCCGCACTCATGGAAGTGGCGGGGCCTTTGGCGCGGATCCACTGGGCAAAGTGGGACTGAGCGATAATAATGGTCTTTAAAATAAACTGGGAGGTAAACGACTGCAGAGCAGGCACTTTGGCCATTTCCGCATCATACCACGCTTTCAGTTCGGCTTTCAGAGCCGGGTCGGAAATCTGGTTGATAAACGTCTCGTAGAATTTGGTCAATTCTTTGGCGTTTTTGTTTTCCAACAGAGCCGTCAGCTTTTGGGCAAATTCCCCCATCATGCTGTTGGTAATAGGATAAGCAGAGGTGAAAATGACGCCCGTGTTGTCAATCATCTCTTCCGGCAGACCCCAGCGGTCGGGCAAATACCCGCCGGTGGAGGTGGGCTTGTAATAGAGCACAAGCGGAATGCCGGCGTCTTTCAAAGCCAAGATACCCGCCGCAATAGCCAGTTGGAAAGCTTTATCCATAGAGGCCACCCATTTAGCAGGCAGACCGAATTCTTTTTCCAAGTCAAAGCTGCCAGCTTTGGCTGCCAGCTTAACGGCCTGAGAAACAGAGTTTAAATGCTCTATACGGTGGTTGCCGTCTTTGGATTTAATGACGATTTCCACGTTCTTGTCAATTTGTTTTTGCTGGCAATCGGAGCTGACGGGCTCAATCAAATTGCGCCCCTGCAAAATTTCGTCTAATACTCCTTCGCGGAATACTTTATCCCAGCTGCCCGGGCCGCCGGCGGCAATACCGCTGATGACCACATTTTTGCGTGCGCAGCATTCTTGGCCCGCTTGCAGCTGTTTTTCCATAGTGGCAGGCATATTTCCCTCACATTTTTCAGTCGGCGTGGCGGTGGAGTCCACCCATTTTACAAACGCCGGGTTATAGGTGGAATTATCGCCGTAAATATCGGTGCCTTTCCAGTCAATATAAATGCCGGAAGAAATTAAGTTGGCAAACAAATCGTTAAATTCCACAATGCCGCCCTTTTTAGGGTGGTTGGAAGCCAGTACTTTAATGTCTTTTTTGTCGGAAAGCGTGCTGGCGGCTAATGCGGAAAGCACCCGTTTGGGGCCGCATTCCACAAACAAACGCACACCGGAATCGTAGGTGGTTTTAAGCTGTTTCATCCATTCCACCGAGTGGGAAATCTGCGTGACCATAAGGTCTTTGATTTTCTCGGGGTCATTAGGATAAAATTCCGCCGTAACATTGGTGGTAATGGGCATGGTGGGCGCGTGGAACGTCAAGGTATCCAAGAATGCACGGTACTGCGGCATAGCCGGGCGCACAATTTCGGAGTGAAACGCGTGGGACACCGGGATTTGCACCGCTTGAATACCCATATCGGTAAACATCTTAATAGCGTCGTCTACAGATTTAGAAGCACCGGCAATAACAGTCTGCGTCGGGCAGTTTTTGTTGGCTACTGCCACATATCCGCTGATGCGTTTAAGCTCCGGCTCCACCGCTTCAGCCGTAGCGGCGATAGAAGCCATTTTACCATTGTCCTCCACGCGGATTTCAGACATTACTTTACCGCGGGTGCAGACGGCTTTGAGCCCGTTTTCAAAATCAAAAATGCCGGCAGCCACCGCAGCGGCGTATTCGCCCAAACTGTGGCCCATCACCACATCGGGTTTTAACCCAAACGTAGAGAGCAGGCGCATCATGGCAATATCTGCCGTGAGCATGGCGGGCTGCGTCATTTCCGTTTTCTTAATGGCGGCTTCGCGCGCGGCGATTTGTTCTTTTGTTTCGCCGGGTTTGCTCCACAAGGTATCGGTTAAGTTCTGGCCGATAATTTTGATCAGCAGGCGGTCAGCCTCGTCAAACGTGTCTTTGACCACTTTATATTTGGAAGCCAAATCTTTCATCATGTCCACATACTGGGAGCCTTGCCCCGGGAACATGAAGCATACTTTTGGTTTAATTTCCGTCGGTGTAAACGGATAGATACCTTTCATCTTTAAGTACAAAGATTCCTGGGTCCACACGTCTTGCCCGCTGGCGATTTTAATAAAATATTCAATTTTTTCTTTTAGTTTTTCCGGATTTTCTACATTAATAGATACCGCAAATTTACGCGGCTTTTGAATGTGGTTTTTGTAAGAAATGCTGGGCAGATAGGTCAGGTCATATTTAATGGCTAAAACGGCTTTGCCCAATTCATTGAATAAATCCTGCTTTGTGTCTGCCGAAAAGGTCAATACATCGCTTTGGATTTTTTCGCCCGGGACAAGCAGGCTGTACTTACTGGCGTTCATCTCTTGTTTCTCCTCTATTGCGGGGGTAGGATTTGAAATTGCGGCGGCGCAGACTTTCTTTTCCTCCGTCTTTTTAAGCAGGCCGTCATTCATTTCTTCCATAGCTACATGGAAGTTGGTGCCGCCAAAGCCGAAGGCGGACACGTTGGCGCGGCGCACTTTATCGGTGTTCCACGGTTCCAGTTTGGTAATGACGCGGAAGGGGCTGGTGGCCCAATCTACCGTCGGGTTCGGGGTTTCAAAATTAATAGAAGGCGGCAATACCTTATTATATATAGCCAAAGAGATCTTAATTAAAGAGGCCATACCTGCCGCGGCCTTAGCATGGCCGATTTGGCTTTTGACGCTACCCAGCCCAATGGTGCCGGGTTTGGCGTACGGACCGAAAATTTCATATAAGGCATTGAGCTCCACAGCATCACCCACGCGGGTGCTGGTGCCGTGCGCTTCCACCAGACCGACATCGCCCGGCGTATAATCCACCTGTTCAAAAGCTTTCTCTACGGCAATTTTTTGGCCTTTGGGGTTAGGAGCGGTAATGCCTTTGCCTTTCCCATCGGAAGAAGCGCCAATGGCGCGGATAACGGCGTAAATCTTGTCTCCGTCTTTGACTGCATCGGAGAGGCGTTTCAAAATGACCGTACCGGCGCCTTCCGCCATGACAAAGCCGTCGGCCTTGGCATCAAAGGGGCAGGAAGCCGTGGCAGACAAAGCACCGATCTTGCAGAACTTAATATAGGCAGAAGGCGACATCATCTGGTCTACGCCGCCCACAATAGCCATATCAAAGTTCCCCTCGCGCAAGCCGTTGACGGCCTGGTCCACCGCGGCCAAAGACGTGGCGCATGCGGCGTCTACGGTAAAGTTGGTGCCGTGTATGTCAAAGACGTTAGCCAAGCGGCCGGCAATCACGTTCGCCAATTCGCCGGGCATGGAGTCTTCAGTAATAGGGGTAAATTTCTGGCGGACACCTTCGTCCATTTCGTTCATCAGTTTCTGTTCGGCTTCCGGAGAAAGTGATTTATAGGTAGGGGTTTCTTTCAAAATTTCATATAAAAACGGGCGGTTCAAACGTGTATTGGACATCTCGTTTTTCATACCGCCCATAGAATTGCCTACAATTACCGCACAGCGGTTGCGGTCAAATTCTTTTTTATCATATCCGCTGTCTTCCAATGCCATGCGGGTGGTTTCAATAGCCAAGTGCTGCACAGTGTCCATCTGCTTGGCGATTTGGGGCGGAATGCGATACTTGATAGAATTAAATTTAAACTCTGCGGGAATAAAGCCGCCAATTTTGGAATATAGTTTATCTTCGGCTTTATGGTCCGGACTGTAGAAAAGTTTATAATCCCAATAAGATTGGGGAATTTCGGTGATGCAATATTTACCAGTTTGAATGTTTTGCCAGAACTCGTCTTTATTTAAAGCTCCAGGCATAATGGCGCCAATGCCGACAATGGCAATAGGCTCTTTGGTTTTATTGTTCATTTTATCTCCCGAGTTTTGGGTAAAACTCTATATGGATATATTATATGAAATTTAGTGGTTATGGGCCAAGTTCCAGGCTGTTTTTGCCCCTCCTCCAACAACAAAATCTAATCCGCTCACTTAGATTTTTGCGCTTTATCTTTAGGAAGTTTTCGCCGCCAAGTACAATTGCGGGTATTTTGCTTAAAGCTGTTCTCGTCAACAAACAGCAGGATTAGGTCTCTAAACCCAATTTTTACAAAATGTTTTTCTAACAGAGGAAGATAATGTAGGGGTGTTTTTTACCAAGAGTATAATTTGCCGGCAGAAACAACCGTATTCTTTTCCGCATGGAAAACTATCCCCCCGCCAGGTCTTCTGATACGGCAAAAAAGCCCGCCATTTTGAGGGCGGGCTTTTTAAATTTAAAGTTGTTTTTGCTACTTATCTTTTTTTTCAGCCACTTTCATATTTTCCAATTCTTCAATCAAGCTCAGCAAAGTAGGCTGCAATTTTGTAATATATTCCTGCTCAAAAGTGGACAAGCGTTGCTCCATGCGGGCAACTAAGCGGCTCAAGTCGGCATTATTTTTATCTTGCGCCAATTTCATTTCTTCCAAGCGATAATGCAGCTCTTTCACTTTTTCCTTCAAATCCGTCACTTCCAAAGCCGAAGTATTCTGTAATGAACTTAAAATAGAAGCCCGGGAAGCAAAATTAGGTTTAGCCACCGTCATTACAGTCAAATCTTCTACCGGGAAGTCCAAATCCGTTTCGCGCACCAAGGCAGCACGGTACTTTGCTGTAAAATAAAACAGCAAAACAAAACACACAGTAAAACCTATTAATTGAAAAAGCAAGGCATTTAACATATGTATTATATTATCATATTTTCGCACAGAAAACACGGCTCTTTAGCAAGAACAGAACCCGACGAAATACCGCACCGCCCGTTTCTATGAGTCCGCGCAGCCCGGCGCTGCTATAGGAGCGGCTGTGCATTTCCCCGCAAAAAGATATAGAATATAAATAATGTACGAGACACTAACAGATACTCTATTTCGCCGTTTTTCCGCCGAACGTACCCCGGATAAAACCGATTTTAATGCTTCCAAAATGTTTTCCTTGCTAGAGGATCCCTTTGGCATTTGGTGTTCGTTTCACGCTCCGGCAGAGGCTGCCGTCAATGAATTAAACCGCTACGAAAATCTGAAAGTACGCACAGACCGCAACAGCCGCGATCATTGGATAAAAGAACATTTTCCGGGAGTGGAATTTATTTCCGCTACAAACGATACGGAACGCTTTAAAGCCACCCTGCGCGCTATGGCTGAAGGCAAAAACGCCATCGCCAACGCTGCTCTGTGGAATCTGCCCCAAAACGTGTACGGTAGCGTAAATCTACTGCAGAGAATAGACGGAACACGCAGCCGCTTTGGCAATTATTATTATCGCATCGTTCAGTTTAAACGGGCCCATGAATTGAAAGAACACTATGCGCTGCAAGTATCTCTTTTAAACCGCATACTAGCAGACATACAAGGATTTACTTGTCGTTATACGCACGTAGAGCTCAAAGGAAAAACCACCGAAGTGGATTATTTGGACCATGAGCAACGCCTGGAACAAGAACTGGAATACTTTCGCCGCATTCGCGACGGAAAAGCAAAACCCGAAGCCCATAAACCGCCCAAAGCGGCTAATCCCCCTTGGCGCATTTACGCAAATAAAGTCGTAGCTGAAAGCAAAGATCTGCAAATGCTTCCCGGACTAAGCGCCGAAATGCGCCAATGTCTTAAAATTTATGGCCTGTTTACCACCGATGACGTAGCACGCGCCGGGCTGGAGAAATTGCGCGGCTTGCTGGAGGAACCTTTTGCCACTGACGCTTACTACAATTCGCTGGCTTATTTGCACCACAAACCCGTACTGAAACAAGCCGGTTGCTTTCCCCCGCCGGCCAAAAAACGCAATCTGTATTTTGATTTTGAAGCGACGGAAACATTTACCAAAGAGAATATATCCTTTGTCTATTTAATCGGTATTTGGGATAAAGAAGAAGACAAGTATATTTCGTTTGTAGCCAAAACGCCGGAAGAAGAAATTAAAATTTTTGAACAATTTTACGATTATATTAAAGAGCCGGAAAATACGGTCTTGTACCATTGGACAGAATATGAAGCAAAAAAAATGCGCAAAATGGCCCAAGAGAACAAACATGACGAGCAAAAGCTAAATCTGCTGGTCAGTTTGTGTTATGACTTAAAAGTGGCCGTACAGAAAGCCTTTTATCTGCCGGCGCCCAGCTTTTCGCTCAAAGCAGCGGCCCCGGCTTTTGGCTTTAACTGGCGTCAAGACGACTGCGGCGCCATGGACAGCATGGTGTATTTCACCAATTGGCTAAAAACAGGCAACGACGAACTGATAAAAAAAGTGCTTATGTATAACGAAGATGACTGCAAAGCCATGCTGGATTTGGAAAACAAATTAAAACAAGCTGATATTCTCATACCATGAACAAAGAATTTGCCATTTTGCAGGAATGCTTAAAAACCGCAGGCGCCATCGCCAGAAGGCGGCTGGGTAAAGTAAGCTATGGGCTCAAAGGCCGGGCCAACTTGGTTACGCAGGCCGATGTGACATGCCAAAAAGCCATTTTACAGATTATTAAAAAGAACTTTCCGGAACATGATTTTTTAGCAGAGGAAAACGGACTAAAAAATACCGGCTCTGCCTGGAAATGGGTGATAGACCCCATAGACGGCACCACCAATTACGCCCACACAATGCCGCACTTTTCCATTTCCATAGCGCTGGCGCATAAAAATGAGATTGTGCTCGGCGGCGTGTATGATGTATGTATGAACGAATTATTTTTGGCGCGCAAAGGCAAAGGCGCCACACTCAACGGCAAAAAAATACAGGTTTCCTCCGTCAACAAACTGGAAAATGCGCTGCTAGTGACCGGCTTTCCTTATGTGCGGGAACACCGCATGAATGAACTGTTGGAGCGGTTTAAAAACTTTATTCTTTCCTGCCACGATATCCGTCGTTTAGGTTCTGCTGCACTGGATATGTGCTGGGTGGCTGCGGGCCGCTTTGACGGATATTGGGAAGACTGCCTTAACCCGTGGGACATTTCCGCCGGAAAGTTAATTTTAGAAGAAGCAGGCGGAAAAGTAACAGATTTCTCCGCAAGAAAATGGAAAAAGCTGGAAACATTTGGTCAGCAGACCTTAGCCAGCAATGGTAAAATTCACCGGGAAATGTTTGCTATAATAAACAGAGGATCGCTTTAAATATACGGCGGGCGTTTGGGCGTACCGCCCAGCAGCAAGGGAAGAAAGATAGAGGGTCTTTGGGCATGTCCATCGGCGTAGTAAAACAATACAGCGTATTTTTAGTCAATGAACCGGGTGCGCTAAGAAACTTCGCGGACCTATTTGTGAAAGAGCGGGTAAATTTGATTGCTATCTCACAAGACGTGCGTTTTGACGCAGCCGTAGTGCGGGTGGCTGTGAATTACAATACAGAGATCAGCCACGCACTGACCAAAGCCGGCTTTACCAGCGTCAAAACAGATGCTATTTGTATAGATACGCCCGACCGGGTGGGGTTGGCCTTTGATATAGGCAACGTGCTCTGCGCCAAGGATATCAATATCACCTCTATTTATGGAGCATGCGTAGGAAACGGAAGGACCCGTTTTATTATCGTAGTAAGCGATATTACACAGGCTTTAAGCGCATTGGAAAGCTCCGGCTTATTTTAACTTTTTGAAAATAGTCGCTACGAAACAAAATTTACCAACACAAAGCCGCGGCATTTCACCCGCGGCTTTTATTTTCCCGCTTGAGTATGTCTTGGAAGCTAAAGCCCCGCCTTTATCCACCTTTTGCTTCCTGCTGTTTCTATTGGCTCCGCTAACTTTGGAGGAACATTTTTCCGGAAGAAGAATGCGGGGTATACAAAAAGCGCGAAACCAATCGTTTCGCGCTTTTGCTCATTTCACAAATAGAACTAAGGCTGCTGCAACCCCAACATCGCACAATAGTCCTCTTCATAGTTTATACAGAAAAGCTGGTCTTTTATAGAGTCATCTTCGCTATGAGAGGCATATTCCAATCCATACAATATATACCCATCAGGATCTCCATCTTTACAACGAAGGGCCATCGGACTGTCAGGGCGAAAATTAGCAATACTAGCGCCGTGGCTCAACGTATTAGACCAAAAGCACCAATATTTATTGCAAGCTTTTTCATCTTCATCATACACATCTCCGCTGATCTGAAAATCATCAGGCCAAGTTACTCCTAAATCTTCAAAACTTACTACACCGTGAATTTCTCCATTGGCCAGAAGATACATCTGCCCTTGCTGACGCAAGTGTTTTAATAACACTAAAGCTTCCGCCAAGCGTGCTTTTTCTACCGCCTTGGTATATTGAGGCAAGGCAATGGCAGACAATATGCCAATGATCAGCACCACCACCAGCAATTCAATGAGCGTAAAACCGCCCACAAAACGCTGGGAAAAAGTTTTCCGAGTCAGATTCATTTTTTGATAGATTTTGCTCATATACAAAATCTATCAAAAAAAAAAAACAAGTCAACCCTATTCGCCCATGTCAGCATGCTCGGTTTGCCGGCATTTCCAAACGATTTTATAGAGAAGTTTGAGCCAGGCTTTCTTTGCAAATAAAATGCAGCATCGGTTTCAATGAAGGAAAACAAAAAACTATTATTTTTTCGGCAGGCTTTCACCTTAAAAACGTATACCGCAATTCTCAATTAGATGAATTCAGCTATTTCACCCGCATGCCTACACGGGAACCGGGGCCTAAAAACCCCGTGTCCATTACGGGCGCGGGGTATATATTATTTCATATATTTTTTGCGGTCTTTCATTTCCTGCTTCCAGCGTTTCTGCGCCAACTTGTGACGCCGCTCCGCCTCTCCGCTTAAAATATCATCTACCCGTCTGGCTTTGAGCTGGTCCAAATCCGCTTCCTGCTCCTGCAAGTTTTTTTCCCATTGGTCCAAATTAGCCCGCTCAGCGGCTATACGCTCTTTAGCCCACACGATCCCTTCATCGGTCGCTTCAGATACTATTTGCAATAAGCGCGCTTTTATCTCCGTCTTTTTTTCTTCCGTTTTCGCCTTACGGTAAAGTTTAGTCAACCGGCGTATTTCTTTATTTCTCTCTTGAAAGCGCTCATATTGTTCTTCCGGAGTCAGCGCCGGCACGGCAGGAGCCGCAGCCACTGCCTCAGCCGTTTGCTGCGGTGCAGTTTGTGCCGAATCGGCCGCTTTCTGAGCATACGAAAAACTGGCACAAACGCTTAAGCTAACTACAAAAATCCATTTCCGCATAATTTCTCCTCTTTTTTCAATCCTTCGGCAGAGCCATGGCTGCCAAAGGAAAACCGCAGGCTGTTTGCTGAAGTTTATTGCAAAGAACCGTCTCTTATTCCCGCCTCGGCAAACCCGCGCGCACGCAATTTGCAGGAATCACAATGCCCGCACGGTTTTTCCCCGCCGCTGTAACAGCTCCAGGTAAGCTCAAAGGGCACGCCCAATTTGGCGCCAAGGCGCACAATGTCTGCTTTATTTAAATCCATCAGCGGGGCCAACACTTCCACTCCGCGGGTTACCCCGCGTTCGGTACCGCGGTTAATAGCTTGGGCGGCAGCGTCAAAAAACGCCGGCGTGCAATCCGGATAGCCTGAAAAATCCACCGCATTGGGGCCGGCCACAATGGCGTCTGCATGCAGGGAATCCATCAATGAAGCCGCCACCGACAAAAACACCAAATTGCGCCCCGGTACATAAGTAGAGGGAATTTTACCGCTGGTAATTTCATCTACAGGCAAATCCGGAATAGCTTGATTTTTATCCACCAAGGAGCTGGAAGCCAACCACGGAAAATCCAGCGTAACAAAATGCTGTTTCACCCCCAACCGCTGCGCTATTTCCCGCGCAGAGCGCACTTCCCGCTCGTGTTTCTGCCCGTAAGAAACGGTCAGCGTTTCGCATTCGTAGCCTTTATCTAACGCCCAGTAGAGACAGGTGGTGCTGTCCAGCCCGCCGGAAAATAAAACTATTGCTTTCTTTTTCATAAATTCAGCTCAGAAATCCAAACTGGCGTTTAAAGCGCCTTCCACTTCAAAATCTTCCATCGCTTTAATGTCTGCTTCGCTCAAATCATCTACATATTTGATGGCATAGACAATTAAAGTAACCTTCGGGTTAAGCGCGCCGTCTTCGGCACTGTTATATTGTCCCAAGAACATGGCATCTGCCCCCTTAGAAGCCACGAAGCGGCGGGCTTTCTCAACGCCGCGTTTTAATGTATCCCGGTCCGGATCTAAATTTTTAATACGCAGCAAACCCAAATTACCGTACGGGCGGGTAATTTCACTTTTATCGGTGACAATTTGCACATCGGGCGGCATAGTCTCCGGAAAGGTAGGCCCAATAGGAATCCAGTCCATATTGGCTTGGTTAAGCGTCGCACACGCTCCTGCCAACAAACACAACGGCAAAATAAACAATTTTTTCATATTTTTCTCCTAATTTTTAGACGCCAGCTGCCCACATGCAGCACTAATGTCATTACCCATACTCTTGCGAATAGTTACGCCAATCCCCATAGCTTTCAGCGCATCAGCCATCTCTTGTACGGCCCGGTCATCGGTTTTTTTGCCTCTGCCCAAATTGCAAGCGATTAAATTTACATGCAGCAAATAACTAAACTTGTTCTCCCTTATCCATTTGCCTAACTTGCGAATATGTTCCGGGCGGTTGTTTACTCCGTCAATAACAGCATATTCCAAAAAGACCTGCCGCCCCGTCAGCGCCAAGTATTCATCTAAAGCAAGGCGCAAATCGTCTAAATCATAACGGCGGTTGACCGGCATTAACCGGCTGCGTTCCTCATTATCCGCATTATGCAAAGACACTGCCAAATTAACTTGCGGCAAATCCACCGCCAGCTTATGCAGTTTGTCCGCTATGCCGGAAGTGGAAATGGAAATATGCCGCGCGCCGATATTTAAAAAATCGGGGTTGGTTAAATTTTGCACTGCCTTGACCACGTTTAAATAATTGACCAGCGGCTCCCCCATACCCATAAACACCACATGGGAAATACGGTCGCCTATTTTTTCTCTTTTTACATACTGAAACCACATCAGCACTTGGTCGGCAATTTCTTCTTCCGTCAAATCCCGCTTAAAGCCCATGCGCCCCGTACTGCAAAAGCTGCATTTCATCGCGCAGCCCACTTGGGTGGACACGCAAACGCTCCAACCTTCGTGCGGTTTCAAAAGCACCGTCTCAATTAAAAGGCCGTCTTTTAATTTCAAAAGCGCCTTGGCCACCCGGTCCTGCTCAGAAAGGACCATTTTCTTGACGGTAAAGCTCAAAATGGGCAGCTCTTTTTCCAGCTTTTCGCGCAACTCAGCCGGCAGCGAAGTGGCCTCCTGCCAAGAAGAAATGCCATTTTTATACACGGCATCTTTTACTTGTCCGATACGATAGGCCGGCAGAGCGGCGTCTTTTATAAATTGTTTAACACGTTCAAAATTCATGTGCAATATCCTGCCTTTAAACCTTTTTTATTTTATCATTTTTGTACCCCCGTCAAACGCCTCTTGCCAAAGTGGAAAAATTTTTTGCATATATAAGGTAAGAAAAAATGAAAAAAGGCCATTTTTTTAGTATAATACCAGCACTATGAGCGAAGATATCAAATTTAGTACATCCGGTTTCCGGGCGGTCATTGCCGAGGGCCTAACCGCCCAGTCCGTCCAGCGTCTTGCATTCGGGATTTCCGACCATATTTTGGAAAACTCTTTTTATGGTTTTGAAGGCAGCGGCTATCAGAAACACTGCCAAGAACAAGGTAAAAAACCCAAAAAACCGTTGGTGATTATCGGCTATGACACCCGTTTCCTTTCCAAACAGCTGGCCTATGTGGCTGCCAATGCTTTTTTGGCCAACGGGATTAGCGTCAAAATGGCTGATGAACCTTTGCCCACTCCGGTAGCGGAATGGAATGTACTTAAAGAAGCCGCCGTGGGGGCCGTCGTTATTACCGGGAGCGAAGCGGAATACCATGTCTGCGGGCTTAAATGGATTGCGTATTACGGCGGCATCGCCAACAATGAAATTGTGGAAGACATTGAAAAACGCACCCCCGGGCCGGCCGCCCAAGTGCTCAGAACTTCTTCCACGGAATTTGATCATTTGAATTCCGCCGTCATACCCACCAATTCCCTCAAAAAAGAATATATGGCGCATTTGGAAAAGCTTTTAGACGGCAAAGCCCTAAAAAAAGCCAAATTAAAAATCGCTTTGGATCCGCTGTTTGGCACGGCTCAATATTATTTCCGCACGCCGTTGGAAAAATACGGCGTGACGGTGGAAGCCTTAGATGAAGGGACTGATGTGCTCTTCGGCGGCAAAGTGCCCAATGCCGGCCCGGTCAGTTTGGAAGGCCTCAAAAAGCTGGTCCTATCCAAAAAAATGCACCTGGGTATTGCCTGCAACCCAGACTGTGACAAATTCGGCCTTATAGATTCCGACGGGGAATGGATTTCTCCTAACGAAATCGGCCCTATGCTTTTGCACCATATGGTCAAAAACAAAAAGCTGAAGGGGCGTGTGGTAAGAAGCGTGATTACCTCTACGCTTTTTGACCAAGTAGCCAAAGCGCATGGACTGATGATGCGGGAAACGCCAGTCGGATTTAAATATATCACCGAATTGATGACCACCGGCCAGTATATTATGGGTATGGAAGAATCCGGCGGCATCGCCGTAGCCAATCATATCCCGGACAAAGACGGGCTATTAGCTTGTTTTCTAATCATTGATATGCTGGCTGTGGAAGGCAAAACACTCAAACAGCTGCGTAAAGATTTCTACAAACAATATCGCCCCATGTATGACCAAAAAGTCAGTATCCCCAAAACGGAAACTGAAATCAACCGCATCATGGAGCGCTTGGACATTAAGCCCCCCCTGGCTATTAATAAGACCTCCGTGTGGCGCATAGATTCCACAGACGGCTTCAAATTCATTTTGAAGGGAGGCAGCTGGCTGGCAATACGCCCGTCAAGCACGGAGCGGCGCATACGTTTGTATGCGGAAGCGCCCGATGAAAAATTGCCCGCTGTATTAATCAAGGAAGGCAAAAAAATCATAGACAGTATCGTCTAGCACGCAACCTAGGCGAAGGGGGTTATATGGCCCGGATAAAAAAAATAACCGGCAGAGAAGTATTGGATTCCCGCGGATACCCGACAGTAGCCGCCGATGTTGTTTTAGATGACGGAAGCACAGCCACCGCCATGGTGCCCAGCGGTGCCAGCACCGGCTCACATGAAGCGCTGGAGCTGCGCGACGGCGGCACGCGCTATAATGGCAAAGGAGTTTTAAAAGCCGTTGCCAATATCAGCAAAATCGCCAAACAGTTAAGCTCCATACAAGCCAACGATATCCGCCTCTTAGATGACACGATGATTGCCCTAGACGGAACGGAGAACAAAAGCAAACTTGGCGCCAATGCCATGTTGGCCGTATCTATGGCAGTACTGCGGGCCGGCGCGCAAAGCGAAGGCGTTCCCCTTTATAAACATATACGCAATTGTTACGGCCTAAACAGCAAGCAATACCTGCTGCCGACCCCTATGCTGAATATCATCAACGGCGGCAAACATGCCGACTCCGGGTTAGACGTACAGGAATTTATGATTGTACCGGCCCAAGCCAACAGCTTTTCCGAAGCGCTCCAATGGGCCAGCCAGACATACCACGCATTAAAAGACATTCTAAAAGAAAACGGCCAGGTAACAGCTGTGGGTGATGAGGGAGGCTTTGCCCCCAAAATTGCCAAACACGAAGATGTGCTCAAGACACTGGTTGCTGCCTGCAAAAAAGCAAAACACTCGTCTATGTCTTTAGCCATGGACTGTGCTGCCAGCGAATTTTACAAAAATGGGAAATATCATTTTGAAAACCAAACCTATACTTCCCAGCAAATGAGCCGAATTTATGAAAAATGGTGCCAAAAATTCCCCATTATATCCATAGAAGATCCTCTGCAAGAAGACGACTGGGCTGGCTGGCAGCATATTACGGCCCAACTGGGGCGGAAAATCCGCCTTGTGGGAGATGATTTGTTCGTTACCAACCCTGTTCGTCTGCAAATGGGGATTGAACAAAAGGCGGCCAATGCCATTTTGATTAAACTCAACCAAATTGGCACCGTGTCGGAAACGATAGATGTTATTCTGGCCGCCCATAAAGCCCGTTATTCGTGTATTATTTCTCACCGCTCCGGTGAAACAGAAGACAGTTTTATCGCTGATTTAGCCGTAGCCACCAATGCCGGCGCCATCAAAACCGGTGCACCGGCCCGGGCGGAACGGACCGCCAAATATAACCGCTTGTTGCAAATAGAACACGAATTGGGGAAAAAGGCTTGTTACGCCAAAAACAAAGCATTCAAAAAATGAAAGACTTAAAAACGCTCATTGTACGCAACCGCAAATTGCTTACCATCGCCGCTTTGGCGGTGGTAGCGGTTTGCTTGTTTTTGGGAGATACGTTTATCAGTTTGATACACAATAAAATAGAGCTCAAAAATTTAAGCCGCCAGACCATACAACTGGACCAGCAATATGAACAGCTGCAGAAAAAGCTGTCTCTGCTTAAAAAACAAGACCCGGTTTATTTAGAGCGGGTAGCGCGGGTGGAATACCATATGTCTAAACCGGGAGAGACGGAATTTCGTTTTAAAGCAGACTGAAACAGATTCCCCGCGCCCGCAGGCACGGCTGTTTATTCCACACCAAAGACCAAATAATAAGGATATTGTCATGAATATAGAAGTATTGGAATTAGGCCCCATGGCCAACTGTACATATTTACTTACACAAGGCCACGACGCTTTGCTTATTGATCCAGCTTGGGATATGAATTACATTGAGCATACTCTCAAGACAAAGGGAGCCGACTTGCGGGCGGTATTTTTTACACACGGACATTTTGACCATGTCAAAGAGTCTGAGCAACTGCTCCGCGCTCACGGCTTAAAAGCATATATAGAAAAAAACGACGTGCTTTTAAGCGGACTGCCTGAAGACGTGCTGCAGCCCTATGACGGAGCACAAGACATAAAAATAGGCCCTTTTGCCATACATATTATACCTACCCCCGGTCATACGGCCGGCGGCGTATGTCTGCAAATAGCCGATGCGGTCTTTACGGGGGATACACTGTTTCCGGGAGCCTGCGGCCGGGTGGATTTGCCTTCTTCCGATCCGAGGGCCATGCGCAAAAGCTTGCTTACCCTTTCCAAACTGCCGGAAGACACCCGGGTGTTTGCTGGCCACAGCTACGGAGGAAAATGTTCCTCTAATATCGGCTATGAACGCGCCACCAATCCGTTTATGCGCAGCGCCATTAAAGATGAAAAGGTAATCAGCTAATGCACCCTATCCTATTTAAAATCGGCTCTTTTGAGCTAGCCTCTTACGGACTCATGACCGCGCTGGCCTATATGGCGGCGGCGTGGTATTTATATAAACGCCTTCATTATATAAAGCTAGACAAAGACACCTTCTGGAATATTATTTTTATTGCGTTTGTATCGGCCTTACTTGGGGCAAAGCTGCTTTATATCCTGGTATCTTGGCAGGAGATGGGAACCACTTTTGCAGAACGTTTGAACTACGCGATTAAAAATTTCCGCTACGGTTTTGTATTCTTTGGCGGAGCCGTAACAGCTATTGCCGCACTGCTCTTTTATTTAAAGAAGAAAAAATTGGCCGTGTTGCCTACGGCTGATTTTTTTATTGTCGGGCTCCCTATTGGACACGCCATTGGCCGCACTGGCTGTTTCTTGGCGGGGTGCTGTTATGGCAAACCGACCACTCTGCCTTGGGGCGTCACGTTTACCGACCCGCACAGCTTGGTAGCTCCGCAATATCTGGGCACCACCCCACTGCACCCCACGCAACTCTACGAAGTAATAGCCAACTTGATTTTGTTTTTTATTTTACAATACTATTACAAAAAACCACACAAAAATGGCGCTGTATTAGCAGCCTATTTAATTGGCTACTGTATAATTCGTTTTGTGATAGAATTTTTCCGTGGAGACTTCCGCGGCGAATACATACTGGGGCTTTCCCCCTCACAGCTGATTTCCGTGCTGACCATTATTGTTACGGTGACGGTTATGTGCTTTTTGAAAAAGGATACGAATCATGCCGGATAAAAAAATTCTTGATTTTGCGGGCTACTCCCGCCGTTTAGACATTTTTGCCACTGATGAACTGCCGCAATTTTCGCGGGCATTAGTACAAAAGATGATAAAAGAAGGCAAAATTACGGTGAACGGGAAAAAAGTAAAACCCTCCTGGCCGCTGCAAACCGGAGAAACCGTGGAAATTGAATTGCCTACTGCACAGGAACAAAGCGGCAAACTTTCCGATTTAATTATAGCGCAAGGAAAAGATTACTTTGTCATCAACAAACCAGCCGGCATGTTGGTACATCCGCAGAGTCCTATTTGGGAAACCAGCCCGGAAGCGGCTTTTGCAGCGGAAGAAACATTAGTCTCTCTGGTGTTGGCCGCCCCACCCAAAGGATTTGAGCCGGGCACCCCGCGCGCAGGCTTGGTACACCGCTTGGACCGAGAGACCAGCGGCGTCATGCTGTTGGCCAAAAATACAAACTTTCAGACCGCCATGACGGATCTGTTCGCCAATCGCGATGTGCACAAGACCTATCACGCAATCGCTTGCGGAGAAATCCCAGACGAAAGCGGCACAATAAATGTACCCATTGGGCGGGTGGCAGGCGGGAAAATTAAAGCCTCCGATGTAGGCCGCGAAGCAGTAACAGAATACAAGGTCTTGCAACGCAAAAATGGATTTACTTATGTAGAGCTTTATCCCCGCACCGGCCGCACCAATCAGTTGCGCGTACATTTAAGTTGGCTGGGATACCCGGTGTTGGGAGACTGGTTGTATAAAGGCGCCACGGCAGAGCGGCTCATGCTGCACGCGCGGCGGCTGGAGTTTCAGCACCCCTTTAGCAAAAGAACACTTGTCTTTGAGGCACCTGTCCCGGCGGACTTTGAAGCGGCATGGAAACGGGTTACTAAAAAATAAATTCTCCACATTCTCTCCCCACCGCCTCTTTCAAGGGAACAACAATGGACAGCGGAAGTCTGCTTGTTTTTCTCTTCTTTAATTTGTTTTTCTTATAATACCAACCAAACAGCAGAATCCTTCATACCTCATAGAATACGCTCCCGCAAGTAACCTGCGGGAGCGTATTAATACAATTCCACTTATTTGTCAGAAACCCATTGCTTTGCAGTATCCTTTAAAATCATTTCCCTGACTAACTCCTTGGTCGTCTTCACATGTCACATCTTCATACACAGAGACATAAAGAGAAAGCGTCAAATGTAAATTTTTATTTATACGATTATTTTCCAACGGAAATACAAATACGTCTCCATCCGCATCTTCATAACTCCAATGCTGGGTGCGGAAGCAAACCAAGCCCCCTTCGCAGTTTGTACTCACTTCCCCAGGGACAGTCCAAGACATATTCTGCCAAAAATTCTCTCCTCGGCAGGCTTCTCCATCGGGATTTTCTAACATACACAATTGATAGGCTCTCTTTAAACTGTGCAACATTTGCTGTACTTCTGCGGTGCGGGCTTTCCAGACTGCTTTCTGATATTGAGGCAATGCCACCGCCGCTAAAATACCAATAATCAACACAACTACTAATAGTTCTATCAATGTAAAACCACTTATATGGTGCACAGCAGCATTTTGCTGTTGTAGGGTACTTTTTTGATACATTTTGTTCATAAACAAAATGTATCAAAAAAAAAAAACAATGCAAGGCATATAATGCCCCGCCTAACAGGACCAGGCCAGATCCGTTATTTCTAATTATTTTGCAAAAGCAGTGTTGGATTTTGCCCAGTACCTGGCAAATAGCCAACAGCCAATAGCAACTGGCCTAACACACATTGGTCCTTTTCTTACGATAACCCATTCTTTTACACACTTTTCTACCCTGTCTGAAATACCTTCTAAGAAATCAGTCCATAGAAAAACCCCCAGACAGGCTGGGGGATCAATGAACAAGACCTTTGTGATGCAGCATGCTAAAGTGGCTTCTGATACAGACGATAGCGCTTGGTTTGATAACACCCCGCCTCCGTCATGGCGCGGATAATGCCCTCATTATCTTCTAAAATCCACGACAGTTCCGCTTCGTCCCATATGGCTACGCCGTATTCTACAATATGCTTAATCAGCACCAAGTCTATACCGCGCTTGCGGAACCCCGGCTCCACCCCCAACATAATTAAACGTGCGTCACGTATCTTAGGCCAAGCCAACAGAGCACGCAACGTACGCCAAGGATTGAACAAGCTACCGCGCAAAATTTTTAACACATGATTCATATTGGGAATGGCAATATAAAATCCGGCCGGTACACCGTCTACTTCCGCCACGCAGGTGCCTTCGGAGCGCACTACCCACTTCAGCTCCCGCACCATGTCTTGCATTTCTTCCTCAGACAGCGGCGTATGCCCCCAGTTCTCCGCCCAGGCCTCATTATAAATTTTACGGATAATAGAAGCCTCTTGCTTTAGTTTTTTTAAATTCAACCGCCGCAGCGTCAAACCTTTAACGCGCGCCGCACGAGCCACTATTTTCTCAAACAATGCAGAAAATTTGTCATCACGCGTACGTTTAAACGCCAGCAAATCTTTTGCTTTTGCAAATCCAGCAGCTTCTAGTAACTCCATATAATACGGATAATTATATGGCATCATAATAGCAGGCATTTGCTCAAAGCTGTCCGTCAGCAACCCATAAACATGGTTGGAAGAAGGATTGGCTGGCCCGCGCACGGCTTGCACTCCTTGTGTACGCAACCACTTTTCCCCTTCTTCAAACAGGGCGCAAGAAACGGCTTTATCATTGATACAGTCAAAAAATCCGAAAAAACCGATATTCTCTTTATGATAGTTGTTGTATGTGTCATTTACCAACACGCACAGCCGGCCCGCCACCTGGCCGTCTTTATATGCCAGCAATAATTTACGCCGCGCATGGCTCCAAAAGGTATTTTTAGGCCGCAGTAATTTCAGCGTATCCGCTTTCAGCTCCCCCACCCAATAGGGGTCATTTTTATATAAATCAAAAGGAAATTGAACAAATGATTTAAGCTGTTTTTCTGCATCTTGGATCTCTATCTGCGCCATACTCCCTCCAAAAGAAACTACCACGGGCATTTACCCGTGGCAACTTGTCTCCTTCAACCCTCAAAAGCCGGCTCTGTTATGGTATTCAACCCCGGAAAAATATTTCAACCAGCTTCCGTCTCGTTTCCACCGGCTATTACAAAACCCCGCCTCTTGCGAGTGCGGGGTCTAAGAATCACTATTTAATAACGCCTACTGCCCGGCCCGCCTGGGCAAACGCATCAATAATCTTTTGTACATGCTCGTCAGTGTGCGTAGCCATCAACGTCAAACGCATTAAGGCGCGGCCCGGCGGCACGGCAGGGCTGACCACCGGATTGGAGAAAATACCCAGCTCATGCAGCGCACGCCACATCTTAAAGCAGTTTTCATTGCTGCCCACATGCACCGGGATAACCGGCGTGGTGCTGTGTCCCAAATCAAAGCCCAGCTCACGCAAACCTTTTTTCAAATTATCCGTCATACGGAACAAATTATCGCGGCGGGAAGTATCATTTTCTATCAGCTCCAGCGCTTTATTGATAGAAGCCACAGAGGCCGGCGGCAACGCCGCGGAGAAAATCTGGCTGCGTGCATTGTGGCGGATATAATGAATAATATCCGCGTCTCCCACCACAAAGCCACCCACCGTGGCAAAGGTCTTGGAGCAGGTGCCTACCACCAAATCCACTTCCCCGTTTTCCAAACCGAAATATTCACAGGTGCCGCGGCCTGTTTTGCCGATGATACCCGTCGCATGCGCATCATCTACTATAATACGCGCGCCGTATTTCTTGGCGGCTTTGACAATGTCCGGCAGTGGGCAAATGTCACCCTCCATGCTAAAGACGCCGTCTACAATAATCAATTTCCCGGCTTCGGGAGGCAATTTAGAAAGTACACGTTCCAAATCTTCCGGGTCATTGTGTTTAAAACGCACCATCTCTCCGTCAGAAAGTTTGACGCCGTCTAAAATACTGGCATGGTCCAATTTATCCACAATGGCATAATCCCCTTTTCTAATTAAGCAGGACACCACGCCCAAATTCATCTGATAACCGGTGGAAAAGATAAGGCCGGCTTCTTTGCGTTTAAAACGCGCAATGCGCTGTTCCAATTGGTCGTGAAAAACGGTATTCCCATTCAAAAAGCGGGAACCCGCACAGCCGGTGCCGTATTTCAAGGCGGCGTCTGCGGCGGCTTTTTTCATCTCCGGGTCATCGGCCAATCCCAAATAATTGTTAGACCCGGCCATAATATACTTTTTACCGCCTAACACCACTTCCGGCCCCTGGGCCGATTCTATCGGCTGGAAATAGCCGTAAATACCCAGCTTCATGGCCAGTTTGGCATCTTTATAATTTTTGCACTTTTCAAAAATATCAGACATATTCTTTTCCTTTTGGTACCTACTTCTGTACTTTCTTGATAATATTGGTAGTGGAACGCCCTTTTAAAAGAGCAAAACGCGCTACTTTTTTTGCAAATTCTCTGCCCACAATTTCCGAAGGCTTATAATCGCCGCCTTTTACCAGCACATCGGGGCGGACCAATTTAATTAAATTGTACGGCGTATCTTCTCCAAATACGCACACCGCGTTTACCGACTCCAGCGCCGCCAGCACCAACGCCCGGTCGGCTTGTTTATTGACGGGGCGGGTGGGACCTTTCAAACGCCGCACCGATGCATCGCTGTTCACCCCCACCACCAGCACGTCTCCTTGGGCACGCGAAAACTCCAGCACGCTTACATGTCCGGCGTGCAGAATATCAAAACAGCCGTTGGTAAATACTATTTTATGTCCCGCTTTGCGTTGTTTATCCAGCCATTTGGCTAATGCGGGCCGGCTGAAAATCTTACTTTTTGCCTTCATCTTGCTTTTGTTGCGCTTCCAGCATACGTTCAATCAGTCCCGTATCCATATTGCCAGCAACGAAATCCGAATTATTTACTATCTTCTGGTGGAAAGGAATCGTCGTCTTAACCCCCCCCACTTTAAATTCCCCCAGCGCGCGGCGGCTGCGTTGCAGCAGCTTTTCTCGGTCTGGAGCGGTTAAAATCAGCTTAGCTATCAAACTGTCATAATAGCTGGGAATGGTGTATCCCGTATACATATGGCTGTCCACACGCACCCCCAAGCCCCCGGCGGGAATCCATTCTTCAATAGTACCCGGACACGGGGTAAAATTACGATCACTGTCTTCGGCATTAATACGGTGTTCAATGGCATGACAGCGAATGACCGCCGCTTCTTTCTGCCCGATGCACAAGGGCTCGCCTTGAGCAATGCGGATTTGCATTTTAACCAAATCATAGCCGCACACGGCTTCCGTTACCGGGTGCTCCACCTGAAGACGCGTATTTACTTCCATAAAATAAAATTCTTTGTTCTGCGCCATCAAAAATTCCACCGTGCCCACGCCGCGGTATTTGGCAGCTTTGACCAATTTAACGGCGGCTTCTTGCAGTTTACGGCGGGTAACCGCATCTACAAACGGAGACGGCGATTCTTCCACCAGCTTCTGGTGGCGGCGCTGCATGCTGCAGTCGCGCTCGGCAAAGGCAATGGCGTTGCCATAATTATCGGCAGCCACCTGCACTTCAATATGACGCGGATTTAAAACGAGTTTTTCAAAATAGACGCGATCATCGCCAAAGTTGGCCTTGGCTTCGGCCTGGGCTGTTTTCATCATGCGTTCCAAATCTTTTTCTTCCAAACAAGCACGCATTCCTTTTCCGCCGCCGCCCAAAGAAGCCTTAATCATAATAGGAAAGCCGATTTTACGGGCCACTTCTCTAAAGTTCTTTCCCACCACGCCATCAGAACCCGGCGTAATCGGCACGCCGCCTTTGACGGCAATTTCACGCGCGGTGCTTTTCACGCCCAACATACTGATTGCTTGGGCCGTAGGGCCAATAAACGTAATGCCGGCTTTGGTCACGGCTTCGGCAAAATCCGCATTTTCAGACAAAAACCCATAGCCCGGGTGTACGGCGTCTGCCCCGGTCATCTTGGCGGCGGTTACCACCGCGTCAATATTCAGATAGCTCAACGTCGACGGAGCCGCACCGATACACACCGCTTCATCAGCCATACGCACATGCAGGCTATTGCGGTCCGCTTCGGAATAAACGGCAATGGATTTGATATTCATTTCTCTGAGCGTGCGAATCACGCGCAAAGCAATTTCGCCGCGGTTGGCTATAAGCACTTTTTTAAAGGGAGTTACTTTAATTTTTGCAGTCATGGAAGGCCTCTACGGTTCAATAAAAAACAACGGCTGGCCATATTCTACAGCTTTGCCTTCTTCGGCGGCAATAATACGCAGCGTACCGGCCACCGGCGCCGTAACGGAGTGCTTGGCAGATACGGTTTCCACCAAACCCAAGCTGTCTCCTTCCTTGACTTTTTGGCCTTCTTTCAGAGGCAAACTCTTGCCTTTCGGGGCGGCATGATAAAAGCCCAAAGCAGGCGCGGCAACGGCTGTTAAATGACAAGAGAACTGAGCAGGCTCGGGCAAAGCTTCGCGGGTTTTGATTTCAATACAATTATGATTTTTTTCGTAACAAAATTCTGCCAAATCCGTGGTTTTCATCCACTGGGTAATTTCTGCAATCAATTTAGTATCCATAACGCCTCTCTTTGGGGAGGTTAAAATAGTTCTGTTTTATTTTAGCATTTTTCTCCGCTCCGGGAAAGCTGTACACATAGGCTTTTCTGTCTTTAACAGGCCAGCTAAAGCAAGACCGAAGATAGAATTTTTCAAAAACAGCTAAAAGCTTTTTCTCCTCTCCTCAAATCACAGCACTCTAATCCGGTTTTATGCTACCGCAAAAAACCCAGAATAAGCTATACTGGAGCAAGTACAGGAAGATGAAAACCATACTTCCAATATGATAAAGCATACTGGGGGAAATATGCATCATTTGCCCAGACTTATATTTTGGATTGTCTTCTGCCAGCTGCCTACTTGGGCAGGAGCAACTTCCGTCAGCCAAGGAATACCTTGGTTCCACGGATTAGTGCAACCTTCTTTTATGCCGCCGGATTGGCTGTTTGGGGCGGTATGGAGCGTGTTATATATTTTAATGGGGGTAGCCGGCTTTTATCTAACCAGGCGAGGTCTGCGCCCAGAGATACGCCCGGCTTTGTTATTGTTTATCAGCCAGTTGGCACTGAATGCTTTGTGGACACCCATATTTTTTGGAAGGCAAGAGCCGGGCTGGGCTTTATTGGTTTTAACCGCTTTAGTTTTCGTGACGGCCTGGCTGCTCAAACGCCTTTGGCCCGTTTGCCGGCAAGCTTTTTGGCTGTTAGTGCCTTATATTATATGGTTGGGATTTGCTTGGAGCCTAAATTATGCCGTAATTTTGCTCAACTAGCCCGGATCTCAAGCAAAAAAAGACCTGCGTTGAGCAGAGGAGCGGCCAATTGCTTACGCCCCAAGCGGGTTAATGGAGACATTCGCAGATAAAGACATACTGCTGCACAACAAGCGCCATCACATACCGCCCCAACAGCAAGGACATCTCCCCCTGCGCCGCTCAGCCAAACAGTATAGAAAAAGCCGCTTTCAAGCGGCTTTCTGTCTAAAGCGGGAAATATAGAAAAACGCGGGAGTTGTCTCTCCCGCGTTTTTTATTTTTTAGAACGATAGCGCTGAATCGTATCCGCCCCCAAACGCAGCAGTTTATAAAACGTACTGTCCAAAAAAGAAGACACGTTGTCCAGCAAATCAAACGTGCTTTGGGTTTTAGCCATATTCTCAGCGGTCAATGTGGCCAAGTATTCCAAAGATTCCGCCGTACGCCCCACTTGGCGCAGCGTGGCCACTGCGTAAACTACCAGCACCACAAAAGCAATTACTGCGATTAATACCATAATTTGATAAAAGTCCATATATTCCCCTCCTGTTTGTTTTATTTAATCACTTTCGCGGCTTGTGGTCAAGAAAAAAGCAAAATATTTCTTTTTTTTGTTATTTTTCCGCAAACACGTTTAGAAACTGCCGCAGCTAACGTTCTGCCGTACTTTTATTCCAAAACTAAAACGCCCCACGTTTCAAATATAAAAGGTTTATCAAAAGCGCTAAATAAGCTATACTCTTAATAGTAATAATTACTAATTAGCCCAAATAATACAAAAAATTTTTTGCAGACAAAAGTCAAATAAAAAATGAAATTCTCAGAAGTAAAAAAATATTTTTTACCTGTTTTTTGTCTGCCTTTTTAGACGTAATTTGCATTTTTAGTTTTTTTATGCAAAAATTTAAACTGTCGCAGGTTTCTACCCGCGCGGCTACCACATACACAGGACTTATACCATGGAAAACGCAGAAGTAATTACAAATATCGTCAAAAGAGACGGAACTATTCAACATTTTGATTCTAAAAAGATTACCAAGGCTATTGAAAAAGCCGCCGCGGTAACCGGAGAGTTTGACGCAGAAACCGCAAAAAAATTGACTATCCGGGCCATTAATATCATTCAACAGCTTTATTCCGACACCACCCCCAACGTAGAAAACGTACAGGATATTGTAGAAGATGTATTGCTGACGTCTAATTATCACAAAACGGCAAAAGCTTATATCCTCTACCGCGACCAGCACGCCCGTATCCGTGAAATTTCTTCCAAATTCAACGTGGATTTGGTAGATCAATACCTTAAACAAATTGACTGGCAAGTCAACGAAAACAGCAATATGGGCTATTCCCTGCAGGGACTTAACAATTATATTTCCTCTGAAATCAGCAAAATTTACTGGCTCAATAAAATTTATCCTGAAAAAGTAAAACGCATGCACACGGAAGGGGACTTCCACCTGCACGATTTGGGCTTGCTGGGCGCTTACTGCGTAGGTTGGGATTTGCAAGATTTGCTGCTCAGCGGCTTCACCGGTGTAGTAGGCAAAGCCGAAAGCAAACCCGCCAAACACTTCCGCACGGCTCTGGGCCAAGTGGTCAACTTTTTCTACACCTTGCAGGGGGAAAGCGCCGGAGCGCAGGCGTTCAGCAATTTTGATACGCTGTTGGCGCCGTTTATCTATTACGACAAGCTTTCTTACGATGAAGTAAAACAGGCCCTGCAGGAATTTCTGTTTAACGTGAACGTGCCCACCCGCGTAGGCTTCCAAACGCCTTTTACCAACTTAACGCTGGACCTTAATGTGCCTTCCTATTATAAGGACCAGCCGGTTATCATCGGCGGGAAACTGATGGACAAGACCTATAAAGAGTTCCAAAACGAAATGGACTTGCTCAACCGCGCTTTCTGCGAAGTCATGCTCGCAGGAGACGCCAAAGGCCGCGTGTTCACGTTCCCGATTCCGACGTACAATATTACCAAAGATTTCGACTGGGATAATCCTAAATTAACGCCGTTGTGGGAAATGACGGCCAAATACGGCATTCCGTACTTTGCCAACTTTATTAACTCCGACATGAACCCCGAAGACGCCCGTTCCATGTGCTGCCGCTTGCGTATTGACAACCGCGAGCTGCGCAAACGCGGCGGCGGTCTGTTTGGTTCTGCCCCGCTGACGGGCTCTATCGGTGTGGTGACTATCAATTTGCCGCGCTTGGGCTATTTGTCCAAAGATGAAGATGAATTTTTCAAAAATCTGCTTGACCGCATGGAAACGGCCAAAGAAAGCTTAGAAATCAAGCGTAAAGTTATTGAACGCTTTACCAGCGCAAATCTTTATCCGTACATGAGCTTCTATTTGCGCACCGTCAAGCAGCGCTTTAACGAATATTGGAAAAACCACTTCTCCACCATCGGCTTAGTGGGCCTGAACGAAGCCTCCGTCAACTTGATAGGGGAAGACATCGGCACAGAGAAAGGCCGCGCCTTTGCTGAAAAAGTGTTGACCTTTATGCGTGAGACCTTGGTCAAATTTCAGGAAGAAACCGGCAACAACTACAACTTGGAAGCCACCCCGGCCGAAGGCACCTCTTACCGCTTGGCCAAGCTGGACAAGGAGCGCTACCCCGAAATCATCTGCGCAGATGAGGAACTGTATAAACAAGGGCACCAGCCTTTCTATACCAATTCATCGCAGCTGCCGGTCAACTATACCGACGACGTATTTGAAATGCTGGACTTACAGAGCAATATCCAGTCCAAATACACCGGAGGCACCGTGCAGCATATATTCACCGGGGAACGCATTAAAAACTTGGAAGCGATGAAGAAATTCATCAGAACCGTGTGCGAAAAATACACGCTTCCCTACTTCTCCATTACGCCCACATTCAGCGTCTGCCCCAAATGCGGCTATATTGAAGGGGAACATTTTGAATGCCCCAAATGCAAAGCCGAACGCATGCAGGAGCTGGAACGCCAAGTGCGCCTATTGGAAGAACAGTTGTACAGCAAATAATTTGTGCAAGTACCTTTTCGGGGGCCCCGAAAAGCCCCTGCGAAGCAGTCCGGCCCAACCCATATAAAACCGCTTCGGGCGGTTGCAGACCGGACAAGAAGGAAGAAGTAACAGGAGTAATTACATGACAGCTGAAGAAAAGAAAATTGTAGAGAACAAAATCTCTGAACTCAAAAAAGAGATGCAAGACGTTCACGGCTCTAAATGTGAAGTGTACAGCCGTGTGGTCGGTTACTTGCGCCCGGTGCAGAACTGGAATAAAGGCAAAAAAGAAGAATTTGCCATGCGCAAAAACATGAACGTAGGCTGCGGCTGCGACTGCGGCTGCCACAGCGACAAATAAAATTTCCTTTTTTTGCAACGGGCTTGAGATGAAAATAGGAGGATTGCTAAAATTTACGCTCATAGATTTTCCGGGCCGGCCGGCTGCGGTGATATTTACCCAGGGGTGCAATTTCCGCTGCCGCTACTGTCATAACCCGGAATTGGTATATCCCCATCTTTTCACTCAGCCCGTTGCAGAAGAGGAAATAGACGCCTTTTTAAAACGCCGCCAGGGCACGCTGGAGGGAATTGTAGTCTCCGGAGGAGAGCCCACTTTATTTGATGACTTGCCACAATTTTTAGCCAAAATAAAATCCATGGGCTATGCCGTCAAACTGGACACCAATGGTACCCGGCCAGATATGATAAAAGAATTGCTGGAGAAAAAATTGGTGGATTTTATTGCGATGGATTTGAAAGCCCCGCTGGAAAAGTATTCTTCCATTACAGGAGTGGAATTTAACCCGGCTGTGTTGCGCCAGTCTATGGATTTGATACGCAATGCGGGCATCGGCTACGAATTCCGCACCACCTACGACAAAGAAGTGCTCACAGACGCCGATATAGAAGCCATCTCCCAAAGTGTTAACGGGAAATGCTACCGCGTGCAGGAATGCCTGCCCGTGGCAAAAGAAAAATCCGTACTGAAGGTAATGCACGAAGAACTTTAACTTCTATTCTGCAACTATCCCGGCCTAAGGGCCTTTTTTATATATTCAGCAGGTAGGACCGAAGCAATTTTTAAAACAAAAACGCATCAGCCGCAGAATTTTTATACATCGGGCAGACTTCTTCTCTTTGCCCAAACGGCCGTTCCGCCCGCCTCTTTGTGTGCGGCCCCGCCAAATGCAGGTATTCACAGGAGAAAGCTGTTAGTAGGTAAAACGGCCTTTCTCATAAATTAACACGGTTTTCCCATTTTTTAATTGGGCTTGTACTGTTTTTTCTTCCGTATTAATCAAATCCCAATGCAAAGCAGAATCATTAAACCCCAGCTTCTCTTTCATTTTTTTGTCTAATTTACTCACATCTCCGGCAAAAGTGTCTGCGTAACTGGCGCCTACCGCCACATGACAGTTGCCGTGCTTGCCGCCGAAATTCTCATCAAATAAGATATCCGCCATGAACTTATCTATTTTAGAAAAACGCCGGTCCGTCAAAGAGAATTCCCCTATCTGGCTGGCTCCGCGGTCCATCGCCAGCATTTTGCGCAGAAATTCCGCTCCTTGCCGGGCGGAAGCTTTTACGACGCGGCCGTTCTTAAACTCCAATTTAACTCCCTGTACATAATTGCCGCTGCGGTAAGAAGACAAATCCGCATAATATACACCGCGGGTACCGCGCCAGTCCGGAGAGGTAAAAATTTCAAAAGACGGAATATTGTTCCCTCCTCCGGAAATGAACTGCCGTTTTTCTCCCAATGACACTTCAAAATCCATATGCGCCGTCTCCACCCGCAAGCGCGCTATTTCCAGTCCATTAAGCCAAGCGCCTATCTCTGCAATCTGCTTCATCACTTCCTTCCATTTTTTCACAGGGTCCTTTTCATTTAAGAAACAAGCTTTCGCCACTTGAGAAGCATACTGTTTAATTGAAAGGCCGGCTTTAGCCGCCAGTTCTTCTGTAGGATAGTTGCATAATGTCCAGGCGAAGGCCCCCTCTTGCTCAGCCCGGTCCATAATTTCACGCAGCGGCTTGCGCGCCACCGCCGCGCGGCCCAGCCGTGCAGGATCAGTATGCTTCAGAGCGGTCAAATCTTCCGGTGCGCGCAAAGCAATAAGTCCATTCAGCTTTTCTTGAAATTCTTTTTCTCCGGCGGCGATATAGGTAAGTTGTTTTTCATCTGCCAAGTCATAAAAAGCGCGTTCAAACGCTTCCGACGCATCGGCACGCGCCGTAGGCAAATAGCGTTTCTGCAGCAAACGTTCATACACCGCCTGGGCCAGGGCGGCGGCGGCCCGATCATAACGGAGCAAAACCGTATCGTATTTTTTAAACTTACCGCCGCGGCGGGCATTCTCCATCGCCCATACCATGACATCTGCGTAGCGGGCCAATTGTATTTTACTGAAAATCATATATCCCCCTTTTCCTCGTATAATGTTATAATAGCAAATATAAAATACGAGACAAAAATATGAAGAAACTTTTGCTTTTGCCAGCCTTGCTGTTTATGTTTACGCCGCTTTTCGGCGGCGTTTTCCCTAAGCCGGAAATGGATTTTGACTTTGTATATCAAGGAGAAGACCGGCCCGCCATTTTGCCCGATACCAGCGAGCAAATTCAATGCCAAGACAATCAGTGCATTCAAAATACACCGCTGGGCCGTTACGGCATACAAAAGCTTTATTGCCACTCTGACGGCTGTTTCTCTATCGCTTACAAATATGCCCCCTATCAACAGTTAATTATTGATTTTTCAGACGGAGTAAAACGGCAAAGCAACGTTTTTCCCGCGCCGGAGCGGCTGCACGATTCCTTTACCGTTACAGTGCGGGAAGGAGATTTGTGGGTGGAACGTTCTGCCCAATCCCATACGTTTAATGCGTTGTTGCGGGCTGATGCTTGGCTGTCATTAATTATTATTTTGCTGACGGAAGTACTGGCGGCTTTTTCCTATTTGGCTTACACTGGCAAAAGCTATCGCGTGCTCTACAGCGTTGTTTTGGCCAATCTGATTACTATGCCGCTGGCATGGCAAATACTGGGCAATGTAGTGACGGAAACGGCCCTGCTATGGCTGTTCTGTGTAATAACAGAAGCGTTCATTTTCTGGCTGTGCAACCGCCGCCAGCTTTCGCTGCGCAACGCGGCGGCGCTGAGTATAGCGGTGAATGTGACCAGCTATTCCGTAGGTTCCATGATTTCATTTATGGTTGCCCCTTATTTATTCTAGCAACAGCCGTATAATATCTTCAAAATATTTCCTATGCTCCGCCGCTGATATGATACAGCGGCGGATTTATTATACTAGCTTCTCCGGCGCCAGGCTGTCCCGGCAGCCTGCACGGGACGCACATTCCTTCTCGCCGTATCCACGCGCAAACGTTTACGAAATCCAACCGCCAAACGCGCCAACGCCCCGCCCTTTCTTCCTTTACCTTAATCTCAAAAACAGATCGGTTGGCCGGTAAACCGTCATGAGGCAAAACAGCCTCTCCCTGCGGTCTAAGCCAACTCAAAGCGCCGCCAAAGCCCTCGTGCCAGCACCAGTAATACACAAAAATAAACGGGATTAAACGCCAAGGCCCGCTCCTAAAAGCGGGCCTTGGGTGAGAAGATTATTGCAGGTAATTATATATTTCCTTTCTATTTTCATCTAATTGCCGTCTTTCTTGGGCGCTCAAAGGAGCCGTGTTTCCTGTTTGGATATTGTCGGCGATAGCCTTCATTAATCTTTGGTTTTCTTCTCTCTCGCCAATCCAACGCTGCGATTGAGAGAGAAGTTCTTCATAACTTATATCCTGCAATACCGCCACCCGCCAAGCCCAATACCGCGCTTCCAGCTCAAATACGGGAGCTTTCATTTGGGTAATTTTGCGGTTTTCTTCGGCCAGCATTTTGGCGGCCGGATTTTCCCAACTGTTCAAGAATTCTTTTACCCGCCGGTTATTTTCATCTAACTGTTCCCGTTCTTGCGGCGTCAGTTCAGGCACATCGCCTTTTCTTATCCATTCTTCCGCCAAATCCAGCATACGCATGTTTTCCTCCGCAGAGCCCAGCCAATGGCGGCAATTGCTGCGCAGACTACTCATAGTAGTATGTCCCCGCAACACTTCTCCGGCCCAATAACGCGCCGATATATCCCGCACTTCGGCCGATATTTTAGCAATGCCTTTATCGCGTTCTGCGCGGATTTGAGCCAAGTCCACTTTAGGTCTAGCCCACGCAACAGAAGAAAACAGGATACAAATTCCAAACACCACTAATAACTTTTTCATAACAAACTCCTTTTAGAGAGAGGAAGACGGGCTCAGCTCTTCCAGCGAAATGCCCAAATCTTGCCCCGGCAGTGCCAGTTCCCGGTACAGTGCAAAATTCATCTGATTAAAATCAGCCGGGTCTAGCAAATAGGGGGGCTCTGCCGGGCGGAACATATACACACACACCACCATCACCACCGCCGCACATACGGCGCAAAGCCCCCATACCGTTTTTCTTTTAAAAGAATGTTTTTTTGCGCAAATCTGTTGATACAGCTTATCCTGCAGCACCTGCTGCGGATCTGGATCCAATTGTTGATAAGACTGAATTAATTGCTGCTCTGAAAATTTCATACTTCCTCCATATAAGCACGCAATTTCTGTATCGCACGGCTTAAAATAGTGCCCACATTACTCTCGCTCAGTTGCGTCATCTGTGCAATTTGACGATTAGTAAAAGAGGCAAAAAATTTAAGCGAAATTAAATCCCGCTCTCTGCCGTTTAATGTTTGAAGCGCGCGCAACAATACATCATTTCTTTCCTGTTGCTGCATGTGTTCAAAAGGAAGCGGATCTGCAGAAGCATATTGTTCTTGCGCTTCTGCCAAAGAAAAAAACCGCTTAAACTGCCAAAACCCAAAATATTTATTTACTTCGTTGCGTGCTATACCGAAAATCCATTGATCGGGCAGACCCCGCTGCGGGTCAAACTGAGCTCTTTTGTCCCAGACTTTTTGCCATACCCGCGCACACACTTCTTCGGCGGCATCGGGGCGGTTCATGCGCCCCAGTATATAGGCCAGCACAGGTTTAAATAAACGGCTGTATGTTTCGTCAAAATCCATATGTCATCTCCAGGATTGGCTGCCTTCACTTATATTATCCCGCAAACGCAAAAGTATCACACATTAGTCTGGAAATTAGAAGATTAACAGAGACAACGCCATTACCATCATGCCTCCAATAACTCCCCAAATAACGCCATGTCCGTCTCCGTATTCGTGAGCCGTCGGAAGCAATTCGTCTAAAGAAATGTACACCATAATTCCAGCCACCAATGCAAACATCACCCCAAAGGCGGCATCGCTTAACACCGAGCGGAACACCACATACCCCAACACCGCTCCCACCGGTTCGGCCATACCGGAAAATGTACTGTACCAAAAGGCCTTGCTCTTATTGCCGGTGGCATGGTATACCGGCAAAGCCACCGCAATACCTTCCGGGATATTATGTATCGCCACCGCAATGGCAATGGAAACGCCCAACGTGACATCTTCCATAGAAGCCATAAAAGTAGCCAGTCCTTCCGGAAAGTTATGAATCGCCAGCGCCAACGCAGTAAAAAGCCCTAAGTGTTTAAGTTTGTTTTTTTGTTCCAGCGCATCGGAATGAACATGGTGAGAAGGCATAAACCGGTCTATCAGCCATGCCAGCACCACCCCGCCGAAAAATACGCCGGTAGCCAGCCATGCTCCCCCGTCAATGCCATAGAGCATAGACAAAGACTCTTTGGCGGCCGGCATCATCTCCACAAAGGAAACATAGAGCATTACTCCGGCGGAAAACCCCAACCCTAAGGCTAAGGCGGCGAAATTATTTTTTTTGACGACAAAAGCTAGCAACCCGCCCACGCTGGTGGCCGCCCCGGCCAAAAAGCTCAAAAAGAAAGCGGTGGAAATCGCAGTATTCATATTTAATATCATAGCAAACTGCCTTCCCACCGCAACAGAGAAAAAGAAATTAAACTCCAGCTACTTTACCCAGCCGCAGCCTTCTATCTCACGCGTATATCCCAAATCTTTGCAGGACATTTCCTCATCTCCACAAGTAATTCCATAGGGCCGACATTTATCGTCATGTTCAGAGCGATACCTGGTAGCACTTAAATAATATAAATATTTATCTCCACTCTCTCTGTCCGCTGTAACATATTGGCCGTCAAGATAATAAATAAAATTATTGATTTTTATTCCACGAAAACCAGAAGGAGTTTCAACCACTTCAGAGGAAGGAAGCGTTATGTCCATATGCACAAATAATCCATCGGTTGTTGCGGTGTTGCTTTGCATACATTCTCCTGCCCCTTCACCGTATACCATAAAACAGCGCTCTTGCGCATCTAACAAACTACGCAGCATAATTTCCGCCTCAGCCACACGGCTGCGCTCTACGGCCTTGGTATATTGGGGCAGAGCCACCGCCGCCAAAATGCCGATGATTAATACCACGACCAATAATTCAATCAACGTAAAACCGC
>CALUVB010000005.1 GCA_944324115.1 uncultured Elusimicrobiales bacterium | reverse complement strand
AGCAGAAACAGGCGTAAGCAAATGTTTTCTGCCGGCTTTGCGGTGGGTATATTTACCCTTTGCGGTAACGCGGAAGCGTTTTTTGGCACCGCTATGGTTTTTCATTTTAGGCATTTGTTTTCCTCTTATATAATTTCGCGCCGTCAAGCGCGCCCTCCCCTACGCAAACCATGCGCGGGCAGGCGTTTTTATTAAAAAGAAAGTTATATCTTGGGCACAAACGTCATGGACATGCGGTTGCCTTGCTGCTGCAAGCCGCCGTCTACATTGGCCAAAGGCTCTAAACGCTTGGCAGCGTCTTGAAGCATTTGAATGCCAATATCTTTGTGCTGGTTTTCCCGCCCGTGAAATACGACCACCAGGCGCACCATATCTTTCTTTTTAAGAAATCCTTCTATTTGTCTGAGTTTGACGTCTAAGTCATGCGGAGCAATGCGTGACTTGATACGCAGCTCTTTAAGCGTCACTTTGCTCTGTTTTTTCTTAGCGTCTTTATTTTTTTTGCTCTGTTCAAAAACATACTTATTGTAATCAAGTATTTTACAAACAGGCGGCTGGGCGTTGGGTGATATTTCCACCAGGTCCAGCTCTTGTTCTTTAGCCATCGCTACGGCTTGCGCAGTGGGCAGGACACCCACCATAGTACCGTCAGAGTTAATGACTCTTACTTCCGGCGCGCGGATATTGCCGTTGCGGTTATACAAATCTTTTTTAAAGGTTCTTTTAATATCAAATCGAGCCATTCTATTTTCTTTGCAAAAAAAATAGTCCTTTCTAGGACTCTTTTATTATACCAAGTTGTATCAAAAGGTGTCAATTTGCTTCTGCGGGAGGATTGTCGGCTTGGAAAAGCAACCTGTTTTCTTTATACAATCGCCAACCTTGAGGCAGGCGCTCCAAGCGTACTCCGTCATTGGTCCAATAGGGGCCCTGCGGCGCGAATGCACGCTCCAACACAGCCGATGGACCCAAGGCCCAAAACAGCTCTGCACGGCTGCCGTCGTCAGACAAAAGAACATACGCACCCGACGCAAGCGGCACGCCCGCCGTTTCCACCGCTGCAAGGCGAATGCCGTCTTCCCACGGGCGCAGACACTGCTGCCGAAGATGACTATAAGTATATCCAGCTGAAGTGACGCAGCCGTACGAATCCCGCTCCCCGCCTACCAGCGGGGAATCCAGCTGCTCCACCCCGCTGCAGGCCGCCACTCCAAAAGCCGCCAACAACCATACAAAATGTTTCATACGTTTATTGTAACAAAATAAATACGTCTGGCCCAGCAGCCAGGCGGCACGACCCGCCAAGAGGTCTGAATAAAGGCCCGTTTTACGCGGCACCCAGGCTATTTGCCGCTATCGCTCTGTACAACAAGTATACCCCAACCCAACACAAGACACATGGCAGCCCGGCCAGTTTTGTACCTCAAAAGAGCCTCTCCCTTCTTATATTTTATTCACTATACACTTTTCCGCCCAATCGGGAATTGTTATATTGGAGCCCGGCCCCGTTTTAGTACACGCAGGGTATGCGTTGCGGCAGACTGCCGCTTGCGCTTACTCTGTTTTCCACAAGCTTTGGTCAAACGGAAACAGCTCGCTCGCCTTATCTTCTTGTCACATTGCCCGCTGACACAGGCAATGTGCTATACAAAAAGAGTTCTTCTTGGGCAACGGTTCAACTTTTACAGTCCCGGCCCAGCTAAGAGTTAACACTCCCGACACAAAAAGCTCTTAAAACGTCAAAGCACAAAAATTTCTGGATATAAAAAGCCCCGCCGGTAACCCCGGCGGGGCCGCATAAAACAGCCGGCTTTAGCGGTTTAAATGAGCGCGGATATTTGCTTCTTTTCCGTGGCGGACTACTTCTTTTGGATAGCCTTTGTAAATAATGGTGGCACGTTTAGAAGCGTCGGCAGTTAACGTGGAGGAAGCATACACTTTGGCGCGGGAAGAATCCGTTGCGCTCACTTGGACTGTCTGCGCGGTTACATCATCTGCATCTAATTGCGCAGAGCCGGACACTTTGAAATCCGCCGTCAAGACGGAACCTTTCAGCTCTACTTCCGCATAATCGCTGGCGGTCGCGCTGACACTGCGGCCGGAAAGCCCCTCCGCGGAAGCTTCCGCGCGGTCTTTAGCCGTCAAGACAACATGGTCACAAGCGGTGCGGTCAGACTCAAAAGAGGCCGTATCGCGCGCGTCAGCCTGTAAGCTTTGGCAGGCTAAGCTGTCAAATTCCACGCTGGCATCTCCAGACAGAGCCGCCGTCACTTTAGCAGCATTCACTGACTGGAAAGAAACCTCTCCTTCCCCAGAAGCTATCACGGACAAATCTGCGGCCGTCAGCAAGCCTTGCACATCTACTTCGGCGCTTTGATACGCTTCCACCCGTTCCAATGACGGAGCCACCACCGTCACTTTCAGACGGCCTTCTCCCATAATCAACAGCGGCTCTTTATAGCTGACAGTCAGCGTTTTCCCATCGCTTTTCACATCTACCAAGCTGACCAAATTATCGGAACCGTAAATTACCACAAAAGGTTCTGCTTCCGCACCTTGGCGGAAGTCCACTTCTGCCTGCCCGTCAACAGACAAGGCAGTAAACGACGCCAATCCGGCCACTTCCTGGGTAATGTAGTTCTGGCTGGCGGTTACATACACCGGTTTGGCTTGAACGGGCCAAGCAGAAACCAGCGTCAGCGCACAAAGCGCAAGTATCATTTTTTTCATGTTTATTCTCCTTTAGGTCTTTAAGACCTTAATTTCTTTCGTTCCGTGTCAGACTGGGAGTGGCGCTTTCTCCAACTACACTTCCGCCGCTATGCCTGCCTGCGCGAACCGAAAGCATTTTATTGTAGCAAAAACAAAAGAAAAATAACAGTAAAAATTCTTAATAAGTTTTATCTCTTATTTTGCAAAAACATCTATTTTCCAATTTCGTAATATGACACCGGTTCTCCCATACGCAAAAAGCTCCACGCTACTGCTTTCAAAAACAGGCTCACACAGCCGCTCCGCCACAAAACACCTGCTCAAGCTTTATCCGCTTCACAGCTCCGTTTATTTTCAAAAGGAAGAATTGTTTGCCACACCAAAAAACCCCGGCGGATGCCGGGGCGGGGAGAACACATATGAAGAACAGGAATAAATTAGTTGCGACGTCTCTCTTGGCTGGATTGTTGGATTCTGCTGCCAATGACTGCCAAGTTCCGTGCAAATTCTTCTGCCGTTTTGTAACGTTGGGCGCGAAGGGCGGCTTTTTGTTCCTCCATCATCTGTTGATATTTCGCCGCACTGGCGCTACGCTGCAGCGCTTGGCAAATCTGCCGGGCTGTATACAAATCTCCTTCTCCTTGGGCAATCAGTTTTTCCTGTACTGCCAAACGTTTGCGGGCCAAGTCCGGCATTTTGCGGTACAAAACAACGGCATCTTCCTCATCGTAGCCAGGCCCTGCCCATACCGGACCAAAAATTTTAAACATCAGCACGAAGTCTTGCTGCTGATATACAGGCAAATAATCTGAGCGCAGTTTTTGGGCACGTTCCAACAAACGGTACGCTTCATCAAGCTGCATGTCCGAGCAGGCGCAGCCTTCGCCGGCGTTTAAACCCAAAATGACGGTGGCATAATTAAATACAGCAACAAATTGATTGGGATTGCGCTCATAGCGGTTTTTGGCCATATAGAAAATATTGATGTCTTCCTGTTTGCTCAAATAGGCATCTCCCGCCAAATACCAAAAAGAAGACGGCATTCTTTTAAAATCCAACACTTCCATATTTTTTACTTTCTGCATTAATTCCGCCCGGCTGTATTCCCCGGAAACAACCGCTTGAGGCCGGGAGGCCGCTTTGCTCTCTTGGGCACAAACAGGCTCCGCAAACGGAAGTCCCACCCCGAAACAGAAAAACAAGAAAATAACTGCTTTCTTCATGTTTTGTTCTCCTTGTATGATGGCTTATTTAGTATTATAAGGATCTTTTTGAATTAATACATGGGCTTTTGGACCCAAGTTTTTTCCGTAAAGGGCCCAGCCCGCTGTTAGGCCTTAGTATATGAGGGCCGGTGCGTTGCGCGCGCAAATATAGTAAAATAAAATAACTCCAGACGAGAGGAAAAGATTATGAGCAACCGCAGAATGGCAAGAGAATGTGCTTTACAATGTTTGTACTATGCAGACAGCGCCAAACTATTAGACAGCGCGAAAGTAGCCCCTTATGCCGCCGATTTTCAGCGGGAATTGGGAGAAAATTTTTCATTCTGTCAAGATCTCGTCTCCGGCACTACCCGGCATTTACCGGAAATAGACAGCTTGGTTTCCAAATACGCCAAAAATTGGACTATCGGCCGCATGTCCGTGGTGGACCGATCCATTCTGCGCATGGCCGCTTATGAATTGGTCTTCAGCCCGGAGAAAACACCCGTGCCTGCAGTAATAGACGAAGCCATTGAGCTGGCTAAAAAATATTCTACAGACAATTCCGGCAAATTTATTAACGGTCTGCTGGATCAGCTGAAAAAAGAACGAAAATAAAAGAGGACTCCATGTCCTTCAATCCTGCCGAAGAAATAGCAAAACTGCGCAAAGAAATAGAACATCATAATCATCTGTATTATGATTTAGATGACCCCGTTTTGTCTGATACGCAGTACGATGAACTGTATCAACAATTAAAAACCTTAGAAGAACAATATCCCCAGTTTGCTTCAGCCGATTCGCCCACCCAAACAATAGGAGGCCACGCCAGCGCCACTTTTGCCCCGGTAGTACACGGCACGCCCATGATGAGCTTGGACAACTCATACAATGAAGCAGATGTTCGTGCATGGCATGAACGCTGCGCCAAGATATTGGCCAGCAATGCTTTTGATCTGGTGCTGGAAGCCAAAATTGACGGCGTATCTTGTTCTTTAACTTATCTCAATGGCATCTTGACCACCGCCGCCAGCCGCGGCGACGGAAAAACGGGCGAAGATATTACAGCCAATGTGTGGACCATTAAAGATATTCCGCACCGGATTGCCCACGCCCCGGCCGGTATATTGGAAATACGCGGGGAAATTTATTTGGATAAAAAAGATTTAGAGCTTTTAAACGAGAAACAAGCCGCCCAAAACCAGCTTATTTTTGCCAACACCCGCAATGCAGCGGCCGGCTCTTTGCGTCAAAAAGACCCGGCTATCACCGCCCAACGGCCACTGAAATTTTTTGCCCATTCTTTTGGTTCCGGGCAAATTACAGTCCAAACATTCAGCGATTTTATAGCCGACTGCCGGCAATGGGGGTTTGCCGTTTCGCCGGTGCGGCTGCAAACAAATTCTATAGAAGATATTGTACGTTTTTACCATGAATTTGACGAAAAACGGCACCAACTTCCTTTTGATACCGACGGGTTGGTCATCAAAGTAAACTCCTTCTCCCAACAACGCATTTTGGGAGTAACCGCCAAAAGCCCGCGCTGGGCAATCGCATTTAAATATCCGGCAGAACAAGCCTCAACCACTGTGCGCAACGTGTTGTTTTCAGTGGGACGCTCCGGAGTGATTACGCCGGTAGCGCAGGTGGAGCCGGTTTCCTGCGCCGGAGTAGTGATCTCCAACGCTACGCTTCATAATTTCGACGAGATTAAACGGCTGGATCTGCGAATAGGAGACCGCATTATCTTGGAACGCGCGGGAGAAGTAATTCCCAAAATTATTAAAGTGGTGGAGCATATAGGCCGGCAGGATATTGTACCGCCCGCCGCATGTCCTTCCTGCCAGCGGCCCGTGTACCAAGCGGAAGGAGAAGTGGGGTATTATTGCGTAAATCCTTCCTGCCCGGCGCAGATTAAAGGGCGCATTTTGCATTACGCCAGCCGCGGCGCTATGGACATTGAAGGCATGGGGGAAGCGGTAGTAGATGAATTAGTAGAGCGGCAATTTGTCAGCAATTTTTCGGATTTATACAATTTGAATTTTTTCCATTTGTTGTCTTTGGAAAATTTTAAAGAAAAAAAATCACAAAACTTATTAGACGGGCTGGAAGCCAGCAAAAAAAGACCTCTTTCCCGTTTGTTATTTGCGCTGGGTATCGCTTTTGTCGGGGCAAAAACGGCGGAAGTGTTGGCAGAAAGGTTTCATACCTTAGACAATTTGATGCAGGCTTCTTTACAAGAGCTGCAAGCCGTGCCAGACGTAGGAGTAGTCGTATCCCAAAGCGTTTACGATTTCTTTCACGATCCGGCCGCACGGGAACAAATAGAGCTGCTGCGCCAAACAGGATTAAATTTTACCCAGCCTGAGAAACAAATATCTTCCCGCGCATTGGAAGGAAAAACCGTAGTATTTACAGGGGAAATAGAAGGGCTTACACGCACACAGGCGGAATTATTGGTACGCCAACACGGAGGCAAAACCAGCGGGAGCGTGTCGGCCAAAACATCTTTCGTCGTAGCCGCTAAAGCCGCAGGAAGCAAACTAAACAAAGCGCAACAGTTAGGTGTGCCCATTTTAACTCCGCAAGAATTTATGGCCTTAATCGGCGCACACCTATAAACAAAACGCCGCCAAACGCTCGGGCTTTCCGTTTTTTATCAAACACGCCGCAGACATCGCCCGCGGCGGATCCGCTGGGATTTATGCGCCCATAATCTACGAGCGTACAGTCAAAACCGGGCAGCACCGCCGCAATTTCACCTATAAAAAGCCCACAGAGCTAAAATGCTTTGTGGGCTTTTTAAATTTAAACAGGCGCTACATTTCCAGCAATTCCCCATCAACCGAACTGCACAATTTGTAGCCATAAGACTCATACATTTCCGCCAAACTGTTCCGCGGAATGCGGATATTGGGGTTGCGTTTGGCGCGCGCACGAGCGACATAATAATAGGCCACTCCTTTTTTAGGGTCAGCAGTTTCTCCCTGCGGGACAAAATAGCGTTTATCGTTTTTAGAAACAGTTAAAACATACAACCCCATATATTGGCGCAAGGTATCTTCCGAGCAGTTGGTCTGTTGCTCAACCAAGGCCAGCTCCGAACGGGAAATCTCCGTATAACCGCTGCGTTCCAAATCGCTTACCCGGGCGGCCAGTTTATCTAAATCAGCCTGCGTAGGAGGCACGCTTTCCGACGGCAACAGAAACGCTTTCCTCCCCTGCAGCGCCTCATTATAGACATAAAAGCCGCTGTCGGTCAATGTGCTGTCCGGCAAGAAAATTTTATTTCCTTTCAAATCCCTCAAATCAAATACATCTTGTGTGCGGACTTTCATTTTCTGGAACACCACAACAGCATCTTGTCCAATCTGTTTTTGCAAGGCGTTATATCCGCTCAGCGTCAAGACTTCCCGGGAAAAATCCGTATCTTTAAACAGCGTCACCACATAATCGGCCGGCAGCACTTTATACTTGCTTTTTAAATAATCAATGCCGCCGCGCTGTTCGGCAGAATGTATTTTATTAAACAGCGCCCGGTCCGTTTCCGATATGTCTGTCTTATCCGGCAAAGCGGCGTAACGCTGCTTCAGCGCGGCTAATTTCTCCTCATCGGAAAAATAAACGGGTTCCAGCGCTATCAACCGCTTGCGCGCCACCACGTTCAAGGGCTCTACAGCCAGGGCAGTTTCATACAGCTGGGCCGCCTCTTTTAGATTGCCTTGGTTTTCGGTAATCACCGCCTTGCCCACCAACGAATTGACATTGGCTCGGTTATATCCCAAAGAACGGTCATAATACTTGAGCGCAGATTGAGGCTGCTGCTGTTTAAAAGCGATGTCTCCCAACATGGAATAGCTGTACGAAAAATACGGAGACGTACGTTCCATATTCCCAATGGCGCGGCGGAAATAGCGGCGGGCCTCATCTAATTTGTCTTGTGTCAGAGCCACTCCGCCCAAACTAAGCAGGGTCTCTACATTTTGCGGGTCCATTTTCAGACAGCGCTCAAAAGTGCTGCGGGCATGCGTATAATCGCGCCCGGAAAACTCTTTCTTGCCTTGTTCCAAACAAGCGGTCAGCTGCGTTTGTGCCAAGGCAAAAGCTGGACACAACGTGACAAATAGACTAAAAAACAAAGTCGGTTTTACATAGCGCATAAATACATTGTAATGCTTTTTCCGGTTTAGAAAGTTTTACGGGCCGGTCAAATAAAAAGCCCGTTTTTTCTATTTTAGCAAGATTTGCCCGATAAACAAAACCCATCACGCGGCAAGGCAACATTTTGCGGGCGGGCAGAACACGCATTAACTGTCCGGCCTGGCGGTAAAACTCGTTGGATTTGCCTGCCAATACCGCCAGCACGCCCGGCAGTCTGCTGGGGTGGGCGGAAGAGAGCAAATCCTGCCGGCTCAAGCCGTGCGCCTCCAACAAATCCTGCGGAATATAAACGCGGCCTAAAGAAGCGTCTTCATAAACATCTCGGATAATATTAGTGGTCTGCACGGCAAAACCCAACGCCCGGGCAAGCGCCTGGGCTTGGGAGCCTTTTACGCCTAAAATATCCAATGTGGCCAGCCCTACTATGCCCGCCACGCGCCACAAATACCATTCCAAGTCTTCAAAATTCGCGTAGCTGCGCCCCTGTATATCAGCTTGCATGCCTTCCAATAACAATAAAAACCGGTCCGGCTTCATGTTATAGCGTGCCGCAATTTGCTGCAACTCTTTTCCTAAAGGGGTCTGCGCTTTGCCGTCAAACACACGGCCTATTTCTTCGCGCCACAACGTCAACTCTCCCAGCCGGTCCGACACGCCAGGCTCGTCAGCTATATCATCTGCCAACCGGCAAAACGCATAATAGGCCGCCAACGCTTCCCGCCGGGTTTTATCTAAAAACAAAAACGCCGGGCCGAAACTGGACTTTTTGTATTCTGCGTGAATATCCGTCATAAGCTGACATTACTTTTTCTTGCTATTTTGATGAATATAAGACAACGCCGCCCCGGTGGCCGTAGCATAAATGGAATGAGGCGGTATAATAAACCGAATTTTATATAAACGTTCTACCTGTTTAAACAGCACCTTGGCGCACGGAACGGTGCTGAGCGTGCCGGTTACAATCACATCTTTCACGGGATCATTCCGGCAAGCAAACACTGCCAGCATGCCTATCGTTTGAAAGACCATATTGAGTACGCCGCGGGCCAAATCTTCCGCTGTCAGACCGTCAGCCATTTTGCCAAAATTGGAAGCAGTAACATCCGGCGAAAGCGTGGCGATATCTCCGGGGCAAATATCTGAAATGTTCAAATCTACTTTTTTCAAGTCTCCGCGGTGCGCCATTTCCACCACTGTCTCAAAAGAACGCGCGTTGCACAACTCTCCGCACAGGCCCAACACCGTACCGCCCCCTACGCCAGAACCGCCAATATGACGTATTCCGTTTTTATCCGCCCGCACAAAAGCCGTGCCCGTACCCATACTGATAATAAGCCCTTCTTTCTTTTTAGACAAAGCCAATCCGCCTAACCCAATGGCCTGGAATTCATCTACCTTGCGGGCGGAAATACCATAAATGTCTCCTGTAAACAAAGAGGACCCCACCCCCGTCAGCACAATTTGTTTTACCTGGGAAAGAGCCAGTTTGTTCTCATTGATAAATTTACCCAACGCTCCGTAAGCAGAGGTGAGCGGGTCGGCGGCTTCCACCTTCAACCGGCCAATTAATTTGCCTTCAGTGGAATAGCCCACAATTTTGGTAGTGGACCCACCCACATCAATCCCGATAATGACGTTCATTTGGTATCCTCCACGCCAATGGATTTAAGAAATGGCGTAATATCTTCTTTGCGGCCCAAAAAATTCTGCACCATTTGTTCTTCTTCCACCGTGCCGCCTTTCTCTAAAATTTCACGGCGGAATTTTAATCCCATTTCCGGATTAAAAACGCCGTTCTTTTCAAACTCGCTGAAGAAATCTTCCGCAATCACTTCCGACCACAAATAGCCGTAATACCCCGCATCATAGCCGCCCATAATATGCCCAAAAGCCGCCTGCGGATAGGTGCCTTTCGTAAGAGGAAGTCCGCGAATTTTTTTGGTCAGAGAAAAGTAGGTTTTTGTGGTATCCGGCGTTTTGTTTTTTGTATGCAGCGTCATATCGTACTGGGCAAAAAAATCTTGACGCAGATACGCGCCGGCCGCACCGAAATTTTTGGCGGCAATCATACGCTCAATCAGCTCATCTGGGAGCGGTTCCCCGGTTTTATAATGTTTGCTTATCTTTTTAAGCACTTGCGGATTCCAAGCCCAGCGTTCCAACATTTGGCTGGGCGTTTCCACAAAGTCCCAGCTGACGCTGGTGCCGGATTGGGAAGAATAACGCGCTTTGGTCAACGCATTGTGCAAGACGTGCCCAAACTCATGAAATAATGTGCTGACTTCGCCATGTTTCAACAAAGAAGGAGTCTGGGCGGAAGGCTTGTTCATGTTAGCTACGATAGCCACAAACGGAATTTGATAGGAACCGTCTTCTTTTTCTTTTCCTTCCACTAAATCAAAACAAGCGGCATGTTTATATTTCCCTTCCCGCGGGTATAAATCCATATAAAAATACGCCACCAAGGCACCGTCTGATTTATTGATGATTTTAAACGCTTTGACATCTGGGTGCCATACCGGGATATCCGCCGGCTCAAAAGAAATACCAAACAAATTGCCAAACAAATCCAACATGCCTTCTATCACGACATCAGAAGGAAAGTATTCTTTGATAATTTCCGGGTCTACATCTAAATTTTCTTTTTTATATTTATTGCCCCAATACCCGCTTTCATAAGGATAAAGCGTGCGGCTTTTGCTGCCCTTTTTTTCATTTTTATAGGCAATTAAGTTTTTGTCTTCCTGTTTGGCCATCGGCTGTAAACGTTTTTGTAAATCTTTTAAGAATTTTTCCACTGTTTCGGGATTTTTGGCCATACGGTTTTCCAACTTCAGCTGGGCGTGATTTTTATATCCCAAAAGCTGCGCGATTTGGCGGCGCAGCGTCAGCGTTTTTTCAAGCAGCTCCACGTTTTCTTCCCCGCCGCGGCGGTTGTATTTAAATTCCAGCTCTTTGCGCGCCGCGTCGCTTTCGGCATTGAGCATAAACGGAACATAGTCTGGATAATCCAGCGTCACGCGGTATTTTCCTTGCGGTGTTTTTTGCAGCTTGGAAATATAATCGGCCCCCAACCCCTGCAGTTGGGCCTCATCAACGTCTAAATAGTCCTTATATTCTTGCACGTTTTTGTCAAATTGGATAACATATTGGGCTTTTTCTTTGTTTAATTTTTTAAATGTTTCCAGTTCCTCATCATTCAATTCCATACCGCTGTTTTTAAAACCAATCATCATGTCTTTAAGCAGCAAGGCTTGGTCCGGCTCCAATTGCGGGGTGGTGTCAGCATATGCTTTAATGGCGCGGTACACATCGCGCCGGGTAGCTACGTCTACCATGTATTGACTCATCTGCATTTGCAGAGCCAGGGCCGCGTCGCGAAAATTTTTATCCGTAGATACATAAGACAGAAAACCGCTCATACCCAGCGCATCGCCATATTTTTCAAAAGCACGTTCATACCCCAGCACCGTATTGTCAAACGTACGCTCCTCATCGGGGATAGCCACCAAAGCCGCCAAATCTTTTTCCAGCTGTTGCCGGGCAGCCGCTTCGGCGGGGGCCAGGTCCTCCGCTTTATAGTCAAAATGTAAAACGCCGTTTCTAAACATGCTTTCCATGCCGTTCACTCCCGCCGCAAGGGCTAAAATAAAAATAAGGGTCACCCATTTTTGCATATGGAATTAATCCGTTTAATTTGTTACACTAAGTGGACCAGCCGTTTTGGTAAGACGGGCCGTATAAATATAACAAAGCCATATGGTATTTGTTATAATTTATATTATATTAATTCACGAGGAATTAAAACTTAAAATGTACGAACCGTTTGTTCCCAAAGAGATATTCCTTACCAAAGGAATCGGCAGACACAAAGAAAAACTGGCAAGCTTTGAAGAAGCCTTGCGCGATGCAAAGATTGCTCCGTTTAACATTGTGCCCGTGTCCAGCATTTTCCCTCCGGGATGCAAAACCATCCCCATAGCCAAAGGCGTCAGCCAGCTGCGTACCGGCCAGATTTTGCACTGCGTCATCAGCCGCAACACCAGCAACGAATACCGCCGCTTGATTTCTGCATCAGTCGGCTTGGCCATTCCGAAAGACAAAAAAACCCACGGCTACATTTCCGAACACCACAGCTTCGGCGAAACGGACAAACAAGCCGGCGATTACGCTGAAGACTTGGCCGCGCTGATGCTGTCTACTACCCTGGGGATTGAGTTTGACAACAACACCACCTGGGACCAGAAAGAAGAAATCTGGAAAATGAGCGGCAAAATCGTTCGCACGACCAACATCACGCAGTCTGCTATCTGCGTGGAAGGACTGTGGACCACGGTCATCGCTGCAGCCGTATTTGTAAAATAATCAGGACCCGTTGTGAGCGATAACGTACAAACTGATAAGTTTATGGGGCTAGAGAGCAAAAACAGCTCTCTGGCCCTTTGTAAGTTCGCCGTCGTTCCCGTGCCGTTTGAAAAAACGGTCTGTTACGGACATGGCACGGCCAAAGGCCCCGCCGCCATTATAGAAGCCTCTACCCAGATTGAACTTTGGGACGAAGAAACCAAAACCGAAACCTGGCAGGAAGGCATACACACTTGTCCGGCGGTCAAATGTTCCGGCCCGACGTCTAAAGTTTTCAAAGAAATAGACAAAACTGTGCGCGAAATGATGACGCACAAACAATGCATCCCTTTTTATATCGGCGGGGAACACACTGTCACGCAGGCGTTGGCGCAGCCGTATATTGATGCGTATAAAAATCTGAGCATTTTACATTTTGACGCACATGCCGACTTGCGCGAAACCTTTGAAGGCACGCCCAAAAGCCACGCCTGCGCGCTCTACCCGGCTTCCCGCCAGGTGCCTGTAGTACAGGTGGGGATACGCAGCGTAGCCAGCGAAGAAAAACAATATTGCAACGCAGGCAAAGTAACCACGTTTTTCATGCACGAACACCGCGATGTGAACAAGCTGATTCCTCAAGTGCTCAAAAAACTGACGGATACGGTGTACATTACTATTGACGTTGACGGCTTTGATCCCTCCGTCATTCCGGCCACCGGTACGCCGCAGCCCGGAGGGTTTGGCTGGTATGAAGCGCTGGATTTGTTCCGCGCGGTCATTGAAAAGAAAAATATTGTGGCTGTAGACGTGGTGGAAGCTTGCCAAAGAAAGGCAGATCCCATTACGGAGTTTAACGTATCTAAGCTTATCTACCGCTTAATGGGATATTTGACGCTAAAGACTCAAAAGAAGAAATAAGCGTTCCCTCTGTACAAAACCCGCCCCGAAGGGCGGGTTTTTGTCAAAAGAAAAAACGATTGCTTTTAAACGCAATGTGCGGGTTTTGCCCGCATGGGCATGAATCTTAAAATTTATATGATGCTTTCAGCATAAATGACAAGAAAGAATAGGCTTCTTTCCCGCCGCCCATGACCAGCTTGCTGTTATCAAAAGGGAAACTGCTGTAGCGCAGCTCCAGCCCGACCAACCAATTATCACTGACGTCTCCCTCCAACCCCATACCTACATAATAAATAAAAGAGTTGTCGCTGTCACTGTCGCTGCCATACTCGCCAGCCACTGTGGCGGAAACAGAATTTTTGGCAAAAGCCCACCCGGCGCCAAACGGAATATAAAAACGAAAACTAGAAGCCGGACTAGTTGTCAGACGGCCGGCCGCCATAAGGCTGTACACGTCCATTTTACTGCTTACGCTTTCCTCATAGCCATATCCCCACACCGTGTCCGTGGTAGATTCAAAATTATTTGCATTAAATTCCGCTCCCACAGCCAAATAAGGATTCAGTGCATATAAATATTGCAGTCCGTAGGAAATGGCGCCATTTCCCCACCCTACCGAGTCCGCGGTGCCCCATGACGTTTCTATGTCTATTTCAGAGCCGCTGGCTGACAGCGCGCCTCCAAAGAAACCCGATACCATTTGATCTCCTTTTTCCAAGCCATTTGCTTGTGCGAGCAAAGGGAAAAGACACCCTAAGCCCACGGCCAAAATCTTACACACTTTGTTCATATTTGCCCTCCTTCTGCCCGGCTAAGATATCTTATCATACCAAAATTTTCCCGCGCAAAGCAGAGAACAACCCCATGCACAACAACCCTCATTCTTCTGCCGCGTGATATTCCCCCTCACAGAGCAGAACATAAAACCGCCTGAAAAAAACGGGCTGCAGGCCCGTTTGAAAAATTGTTTTTACAGCGGCGGCAAAGGCCCCGCGTCATGCCCAGGCTGCGGCTGCCAGGGGGTTTTCAGCCCTTGCTCGGCTACTTCGTCAAAACCCCACTTGTCTTTAAAAGAGAGCACTTTTTTATATTGCGCCACCGCCTTGCCGCGCTGGCCCAGCATATCATACACCTGACCTAAGCGGTACTCATTCCAAACGCCCCAGCGGCTGGGGGCTTGGCTTTTAAGCGCTTGCTGGCCTTCTTCAAAAGCCTCCCGCGCCTGTTCCCATTGGCCGCGCGACATCAATGACGTACCAATAGCGGTATACGCACGGGAAATATAAATATCTTTATAAAATGGGTCTTTGCCTATTAACTCCAAAAATTCTCTCCCGCCTTTTTCCACTTCCTCATAATGGCCGGTTTCATACAAACAAATCAACTCCACATAATGCATAAGCGGATTATTCGGGTATTTTTTGCGCAGTTGGCGGATATATTCCAACGATTTTTCCGGGTCGTAATATTTTCCGCCGCGCGTGTTTTGCACTTCTATTAAAATCAGTTTGGAGCTGTCCGAAGTAAACATAGCTTTCTCGCGCGAAAGATTAAGCTGTTGCACTCCTTTGTCTGGGTCCCCCTTAATCGCCACAATAGCGGCCAAAATTTTAATCACGCTGGGCAACGTACCGGCATAATAATTGTAAATACCCAGCCCGAAATAAGCGTCATAATAGGTAGGGTCAAGTTTCAGCGATTTTTCCAAATTGCCAATGGCTTTACGTCCGGAAAAATAGGCCGTAATCCAGCTGCGGGTACGCATGGAAAACATGGCCCGCAGCCCATATAAAGCGCCGATACCCATATAAGCGTTGGGATCGTCTGGGTGTTGTTTAATCCAGCGCTTAATGCCTTTAATGGAGTCATCAAGTGTCTTTTCAAATACTTTGCGTTGCGTGTCGTCGCTGGTTTCAAATTCATACTCGTAGCGCGACCAGGCAATCATCGCATTACCAAAATGTGCAAACGGATGATCCGGATACAGGGCAAATACTTTTTTTATATTTTCTTGCGCGGTGGCAAAATCCAAGCTATACACCCCGTTTATACCCACGGTGGCATACTCCATTACATCGGGAGGCAATTTGATTTCCGCAGCAGACGGCAACGCCACAGCTGCGGTAAACAGCAGCGAGGCAAACAGAGAAAAAAACGTTCGCATTATTTCTTGGCCTCTATTTTATCCTTGCCAAAATACGGGCGCAGCGCCGGCGGAATCACGACCGAGCCATCTGCCTGTTGGCAGTTTTCCAAAATGGCGGCGAATGTGCGGCCTACGGCCAATCCACTGCCGTTTAAGGTATGCACATATTCCAGCTTGCCTTGCGCGTTTTTATAGCGCAGCCCCATACGGCGGGCCTGGAAGTCCAAACAGTTGGAGCAGGAAGAAATCTCGCGGAAGCGGTTCTCGCTGGGCATCCACACTTCAATATCATAGGTTTTGGCGGAAGAAAAACCGATATCGCCGGAACACAGTTCCACTACATGGTAAGGCAGGCCCAGTTCTTTGAGCACTTCCTGCGCATCAGAGACCATGATTTCCAGCATTTGATAGGAATTTTCCGGTTTGGAAATCATCACCAGCTCTACTTTGTTAAACTGGTGATTGCGGATTAAACCGCGCGTATCTTTGCCATAGGTGCCGGACTCTTTGCGAAAGCACGGGGTCCATGCGGTCAGTTTAATAGGCAGTTCCGCCTCGGCAATTACGCGCCCGCGGTTTAAGTTAGTCAGCGGGATTTCCGCTGTAGAGATTAAAAATTGTTTCGGTTCCCCGGTCAGCTCATACATATCTTCTCGGAATTTGGGCAGCTGGCCCGTGCCGTACAAGATTTCTTCGTTTACAATGACCGGCGGCAAAATTTCCGTATATCCTTTGCGCGCGTGCATGTCCAACATAAAAGAAATAATGGCGCGCTCCAAACGGGCTCCGTCTCCTTTATACAAAGCAAAGCGGCTGCCGGAGAGCGTGGCCGCGGCAGCAAAATCCAAAATACCCAATTTTTCTCCAACACTTTGGTGGTCCAACGGCTTAAAATCAAATTTCGGCAGCGGCATGGAGCAAGGCAAATATTCCGGGTTATCGGCGTCAGAGGCGCCCACCGGGATATTTTCATTGGGAATATTGGGAATACTTAACAACAAATCATCTATTTGCTTTTTAAGCGGCTCCAGCTCCGCCTCTTTCTGGGCCATAGTTTCCTTCAGCTGGCTCACCTGCGCCATCACTTCTTTGGCGGCGGCGTCTCCTTGTTCTTTTTTTATTTGTCCAATTTGTTTAGAAAGACTGTTGCGCTGGGCACGCATTTCTTCCACGGCGGCCAAAACTTTTTTGTAATTTTCGTACAAAGAGAGCACTTCGTCTATTTGCGCCGCCAAAGCGGTCTTGCGCAAAGACAGGCGCCGTTTGATTTCATCGGGATTAGCAAGAATTTGTTTAATGTCCAACATGGATTACCTCGTTTGTTCTTCTTCTAAATTGACCATATACGGCTGCGGAAACAAATGCCGGTACGGCTTGACGGTTTGTGCCGTATATCGCAAAGCATACATGCCCAGCAAACGCGTACTGACGGGAGCCACCGCACTTTGGCTGACGACCAACACCGCCGCCAAAACCAACAGGGCCGCCGTCACCGTTTTGACTATAAAAAAGAACCCGCCCAAGGCTAGACCGGCCAACGTTTTCTGCTGTTGAGTAACCGGCCGCATAATTATTCGCCCCGCAGTTTAGCCAGCTCTTTGGTAAAGCTTTTTACCAAGCTGCGCGCAATGTAATCGGCCGCATCTAACGCACTGGAACTGTCTTCCGACAAAGACCCGATCCATACTATTTCGGCCGTCTCTACATCTACCAGTTTTGCAATGATGCCCACTTGGGCATTAATGGTATATTGGCTGGGCCGCACATCGGTACTGTGCGTATATTGCGTGCCTACCTGCTGCGTATAAGCGGCATAGCTTCCGTCAGGAAGCTGCATAACGTTTTGAGAATAGACCGGGTGGGATTCCGTACGGCGGGAAGATACCATCGTAACGCCCGTGCGGGTAGGAGTATAAGAAGTCACTTCACCTATCAGCAACACATCTACTCCCAAAATTTCCCCGATCTTGCGGGTCGTTTCAGGCGACAAATAACCGGATACGGAAATATGATGTTCCTGCAATACCTGCTCCAGCTGGGCGCGTTCCACCACTTTAAAGCCGGATTCTATTAAATATTTAGCAAACAAATTCTCCACGCCAGACAGCCCGCTGTACGGGCTGGAAAACCCCATAATGCCGATACGGTTCATCTTGTCAAAGTCATAACTTTGGCTAATGACCGTCTTAGGCGTGCAGCCGGCGCCAAACAGCACCGCAACCGCTAAAAAAAGAAAAATCTTCTTCATAGTTTCATTATATAATTTTTACCATGCCTCTATCCTCTTAGTATAACACGAGCAAATGGTATAATTAATATATGAATGAAGCCTTTATCCAAAAAGCAAAAACGCTAAAACTACTGCTTACTGACATAGACGGCGTCATGACGGACAGCAAGCTGGTCTGGTATACCGACGGCAGCGGGAACCATATTGAAGTCAAAAATTTTGAATCTTTAGACGGAATGGGCATGATTTTCCTGCGCGCCTGCGGTATCCGTACGGGTATTATTTCGCGCGGCTCGGCCCCGGTGCTGCAGCATTGGGCCACCCTGTTGGGCATGGATATTTTGTATTATTCTACGCTGAACAAATCGGCGGCTCTTTTAGATGCGTGTGCGCGCTTTGGGGCAACGCCGCAGGAAGCGGCTTTTATCGGAGACGATATTATTGACTTGGGTATATTAAAAACCGTCGGCATGCCGCTCACAGTGGCCAACGGGGTAGAAGAAGTAAAACGCGTGGCGTTGTATGTCTCTTCCAAACACGGCGGCTTTGGCGCGGTGCGCGATATTTGCGAACAAATTTTAAAAGCGCGCGGCCAATGGGAAAGCATCGTGCGCTCCGTAGAAGAAGGATCTTTTCAAGATCCGCGCAGCCAGTTAATTGTTGTCAAAAACGATTGGAAAAAATAAAATAATAAGTGGATACGCGTATATTCTCAGCAAGGAGCTTTATGAAAAAATTATTAGTTTTAGCCGCTTTATTTTGCGCACCAGCGCTTTATGCGGCAGCACAGTATACCTGCTGCTCTTATGAAGAAACCCCTAAATACGGGTTACAAACTAACACCACCCGCGTGGAATTTTACGGCGGAGTGGCTTTGCCCGCAGAAGACTGGAACGAAAACGGACAAACCCTGCAGTTGGGAGATACCGGTTTTTCCGCCGGCATCGCCTTTGTACGCAACCTGCTGCCTTGGCTGACGCTGGGATTAGACGGAAATTATGCCGGCTTGAGCACTGGAGACGACATCACCATCTCCAGCGGAAACACCGTTAATTACCGCTCCGGCATCGCCACCGGCATGGTAGCCGGCCGCGTATATTTGTTCCCCGCTTCCATGACACGCCTTTATGGTACGGCCGGTATCGGGGCTGGATACATGTATGCCAAAGAAAAAGACGCCGCCACCAACAGCAAAGAAACCTACGACAGCACGGATATAGCTTGGATGTTGGGCGCCGGGTTGGAATTTGACATTGACGAAACAGTCGTGTTCGGAGCCGAAGGACGCTACAATTGGTTGGGTTTGCGCGGCGATATGAAAGACCGCTTTGGCAAAGATGATTACGGCTATTGGACCATTATGCTGAAGCTGGGTGTGAAATTTTAAATCTGCTTTGCAGCAACTGCCTTTTGCGCCCGCCTATCACACAAGGCGGGCGCTTTTTTCTATCGTCGGAGCCCAGGCCGCAGCTACCCACGGATTTAATGCCAACCGCCGCGCCAAAGGGGGGCGCTTTGGATTGCAGGCGATAGGAATACCCTATGCGCAAGCATTCTCTTTCCGTGATTTCAGTCTATTCATTCAATGTACAAAAGAGAACTCCTCTTTTATACTTGCCAGAATAAAATGCCGCGTACCGAAGACGCTGATTTTAATCTATTTTTACAACGATATAAGTATGGCAGAACAAGTAAAATAAAACTATGCACGGAGAACTTTCTTCTTGGCAAAACATATTGCTTGCGGCTTTGGTGCTGGCGGTTTTCTTTTTGCCTTTTTTATTCAAGAAAGCAGAGGAACAACTGGAAGGCTTTCTTTTTGTTTGCGGTCTGCTGGCCGTGACGCTGGCGGAGGTATGGACTATTCATTTGGTACAAGAAACCCTCAAAGAGCCCATTTTAATTGCCGCTGCGGTGTTTGTTTTAGGCATATTATTTAAACGGTTCGGCGGGAAACTGCATCTGGCTGCGCATCATGTGGAAAGCAAAACGGGCCCACGCTGGTTTCTGTTTTTGCTGGTGCTGGCGTTGGGAATTTGTTCCAGTCTGATAACCGCCATTATTGCAGCGTTAATTGGAGCAGAAATCATCAAAGGATTGCGCTTGCATGACAAACAGAAAAACCGCCTTGCGGTTTATTTATGCTTTGCTATTGGGTTAGGGGCGGTACTGACGCCGGTGGGGGAACCCCTCTCCACCATTGCCATAGCGCGTTTGCGCGGGGAACCGTATCACGCCGGATTTTTCTTCTTGCTGGAAAAACTGGGCTTTTGGATTTTGCCCGGATTGTTATTGTTTGCGGGGCTGGCGGCCCGGTTAGGCATTGCCCCGCTAACTGACGCCCAGCGCGCCGTCTCTGCCGACACCCATGCCACTGTACTAAAACGGGCCGGAAAAGTATATCTGTTTATTGCCGCATTAATTTTGCTGGGGGAAGGGCTCAAGCCGCTGGCAGGCCGCTTGATCCATTCGCTTTCACGCAGCGCGCTGTATTGGATAAACAGTCTCTCCGCCGTATTAGATAACGCCACCATGGCCAGCATAGAAATACAGCCCACACTGCCTCCGGATACTCTTATTTTTCTATTCATATCACTCATCTTGGCGGGGGGATTATTAATTCCGGGCAATATCCCGAATATTATCTGCGCTTCCAAACTGAACATCAAAAGCCGCGACTGGGCCCGCATTGCGCTTCCAATGGGAATAAGCATGATGCTGGTGTATTTCTTTGCGCTGCTGTGGCTGCTGTAATTTTGCTTCCGCTGTTGACGGCTTTTGCTATAATAAGACTATGGAAGATTTTATCGTAAAAATCATTTTGGCTTTGGTGCTGGGCGGTATTATGGGGCTGGAACGCGAATATAATGAGAAGCCAGCCGGATATGCCACCAATTCCATCATTTGTTTGGGCGCGGCTTTGTTTACCATGCTCTCGCTGTATATGGCCGAAATGGGCGGGGACCCGGGCCGCATCGCAGCGCAAATTGTTTCCGGCGTAGGATTTCTGGGGGCTGGAGCCATTTTGCGCGAAGGAAATAAAATTTCCGGCTTGACCACCGCGGCCGCCGTATGGTTGGTGGCTGCCGTCGGTATGGCGGTAGGTTTTGGTCAATACTTGCTGGCTTCTACCGCGTGCGCTGCGGCTATTTTGCTGCAGTTGGGCGTACGCCGCACATTAGGTTTGTTGGAACAATTGCGCCGCTACGACACTATTTTTCTTACTTGTGCCCCCAGCTGGAAAGTGGTGGACCAAATTTGTCATGAAATAGAAAAGCAGAATGTACAAATCTTAAAAAAAGTAGTTACCAAACACGATAAACAATTTTCTGTGGCGCTGGTGGCCACATTTACCGGACGGGAATTCCAAAAGCTCACCAAAGAACTTTTGGAAATGCCCGACGTATATAGTCTGTATAAATAAAAGGAGCCGTTCATATCTCTATGTCACAAAATCCAATCCCGCTGTTTAATCTGCAGAAACAACATGAATCATTGAAACCGGAACTCAATGCCGCCGCTTTAGATGCACTGAATTCTATGCACTGGCTGCTCGGCCCGCAAACAGAAGCTTTTGAAAAAGAATTTGCCGAAGCCATTGGCGTCAAACATTGTATTTCCTGTTCCTCTGGAGCCAGCGCCATTCAAATTGCTTTAGGCGCGGCAGGTATTGGAGAAGGAGATGAAGTCATAACTACTCCGTTTACGTTTATCGCCACCACTTCCTCCGTGTCTTTGACTGGAGCGAAGTTTGTCTTTGCCGACATCGACCCCCGCACCTATAACATTGATCCAAAAGATATTGAACGCAAAATCACCAAAAAAACAAAAGCCATTTTGCCCGTACATTTATATGGTTTTCCGGCGGATATGGATTCCATTATGAACTTGGCGCGTGAACACGATTTGCGTGTAATAGAAGACTGCGCCCAAGCGCATCTGGCCACGGCTGACGGCGTGAAAGTGGGCGGTATCGGCGATGCGGGAGCTTTTAGCTTTTATCCCAGCAAAAACTTAGGCGCCTGCGGAGACGCAGGAGCTATCACCACGAATGACGATGACGTGGCGGACCGCTGCCGCAGCCTGCGCCACAGCGGCCGCGCAAAAAATAAAGCCTATGAATATGACCTGGAAGGCTCTACTTTACGTATGGACGAAGTGCAAGCCGCCATTTTGCGCGTGAAACTGCGTCATCTGCAAGAGTGGAGTGACGCCCGCCAAAAAGTAGCCGCTTTGTACGAGGAAGGCCTGCACGGCCTGCCGGTGGTTACTCCGCCGACGCCGCCTGCCGGTTATTCCCAGTCTTATTATGTATATACTATCCGCGCCGAACGCCGCGACGAATTACAGCAATATCTTAAAGACCACGGCATAGGCTGTGCGGTATATTACCCGGTGCCTTTGTATAAACAACCTGCATATAAACACTTGGGGTTGAAAGCGGAAGATTATCCCAACGCTGAAAAAGCCGCTCAAGAAGTATTGTCTATTCCCATGTTTCCGGAACTTTCGCCGGAACAAGTATCTCAAGTATGCGATACAATACGAGACTTCTACGAAGGTAAGTAACTGCTATCACCCCGGGCCAAACGCGCGGGGGTATGTATATTTCCAAATCCCCCGTTTGTTTCGGGGGATTTTGCATATATGCGGTTTTCCTCTCCCGTCGGAAAAAGGAGGTCTTTGTTTCCTCACGCCTTTTGCGTAACACAAACAGCCACGCTGTTTTTACACGAACAAACAGTGCCACAAAGCCCATTCTCAGCCAGAAAAATCATTACCCCCTCCTCTGTTTACAAAAACACAAATTTTAGAAAAACTAACTTTTATCCCACTCGCTTTAAAAGTAAGTTTTCCTAACTTATAAATTTGTTCTGCACGGTCTCTATCGGCCGACTTGCACCCGAACAGGCCTTCCAAAAGCAGCGCCGGGCTCCTGTCCGTCTTATACCGCCATACAGGTCTCATATGATAGTAATTCTCTTTTAAAAAGGGGTTTGTGTTTCCTGGCCAACAAGCGGGGCGGGAACGGATTTAAAAAGGTCTATAATATTTGAAGAATATGCATTAATTCAAAAGCTCTGTGGAGACTTTGGGAGCCATTTTAGTAGAAAACAGGCATTTTCTCCGTCTGAGAAAATAATTTTAGCCAAAACACCAGTTATTAGGCGTTAAAAAACAAAAATAAGGCCAATAAAAGCCAAAACAGACCAAAAACTGTTATTTTAGCCTATTAGGCCCAAAATCTCACATTTTCGCTTGTCAAATATAAGAACCGACCAAAAAACCAAGATATGGACCCGGTAGTTAAGGTTAAGAAAGATTAAAGAAAAGTTTTCACATGGAAACTAAGCTGAAATAAACCAACATTCTTTTTACAGCCTGTCATTAAAAGGAACCGAAAGGACTCTCTTTTTATCCCACCGACAAATACCCGAATTGCAACCAGTCCCAACATATATTTTGACCGATGATACGAATAATGCAGGTTTTAGATCCCGCCAAGAAGACAACAGATAGTACGGTCCGGCAGCGCTTTGCTGTGCCATTTGATATCGCCGCCTTCATACATGCATGTATAACCCACCGGCACCTCTGTAAGGCCTATATATAAAAACCGGACCCGTTGTCAGCGGGTCCGGTTTGCTTTTCAAACATTTATAACAGCTTCATTTTCAAACGACTGGCTAAATTATCCAACTCTTCCAAAGAATGGTATTGAATAATCAATACCCCTTTAGACATTTTTTTACCGTAGCGCACTTCTACTTTGGTGCCTAAAGCGGCCTGCAATTCATTTTCAAAAGAGGCCACTTCCGGCGGTTTGGGCAGCTTTTGGGCGGCGGCAGGCTGCAAGAGTGCATGAGCGGCGTCTTCCGCTTGGCGGACCGACATTTTTGTCTTCTTCATGCGTTGAAAAAGGGTTTCTTTTTTAGCCGGATCAGCCAACATCAAAAGGGCCTTGCCGTGTCCTTCCGTAATCGTTCCATCTTGCAAAGCTTCCTGCATATGCTGCGGCAATTCCAGCAAACGCAACGAATTGGAAACCGCCCCCTTAGATTTACCGCAGTATTGGGCTAAATCCGTTTGAGAAATGCCGAACTTATTTATTAAGTTGCGGTATCCCAAAGCCGTTTCTATGGGGTTTAAGTCTTCCCGTTGGATATTTTCAATCAGCGCCAATGCGCACATTTGTTGGTCAGTTAATGCCTTGTGCACCAATGCATCAATATCGCTTAACCCGGCCAACTGGCTGGCACGGAAACGACGTTCCCCTACGACAATTTCATATTTATCCAATCCGGCGTCATAAACCACCACAATAGGCTGAGTTAACCCATGTTCACGAATAGATTGGGCCAACTCCTGCAGTTTTCCCTCATCAAAAACACGGCGCGGCTGGAAACGGTTGGGAATAATTTTATCCAAAGCGATTTTCTGCACGCTGGCTCCAGCCGTATGGGCTGATGAAGAGGCGGGATTATCCAATACCTCTTGGGTTTGCTTCAATAAGGCATCTAGCCCTTTACCTAAAGCTTGTCTGGCCATATTTATCCTCCAAAATCATAATTATATGCGTTGGCATCGGTTTTTTCCGGCTGGACAAAATCAGCCACATTGGCGCCGCGCCGTGCTAAAAATTCTACCGCCAACTGAACATACGCTTTGGCCCCGCGGCAGGTGGGGTCATAATCAAAAATAGATTGCCCAAAACTGGGCGCTTCCGCCAAACGGATATTACGCGGAATAGGAGTTTTGTATACTTTATCTCCAAAAAATTGGCTTACCTGTTCAAATACCTGCTTGGATAAGTTCATGCGGGAATCATGCATGGTAAGCACTCCGCCGTCTAACTTCAAATTGGTGTGCAAGAATTGCTGGATTTTAGAAATAGTGGACATAAAATGAGCCAGCCCTTCCATTGCATAATATTCACATTGTACAGGAGGGATCACGCTGTCGGCCGCCATCAGTGCATTTAACGTTAACAACCCCAAAGAGGGGGGACAGTCTATAATGATATAGCGGTACATGGAGCGAAGCGGATTTAACACATTACGCAGCATATTCTCTCTACCGCGTACATTTACTAATTCCAACTCCGCACCCGCCAAATGTTTGCAGGTAGGCAATACATCTAACATCTCATTAGATGTCTGGCGTACCACTTCTTCAAAAGTGGCGTTCTGCGTTAATAAATGATATACGGATTTTTCCCCGTCAGCCAATGTAATGCCTAAACCGGAACCGGCATTCCCTTGAGGGTCAAAATCTACTAACAAGACTTCTTGGTCTAAGTAAGCAAGAGCATACGCTAGATTAATGGCCGTTGTCGTTTTACCCACACCGCCTTTTTGATTCGCTATGGCTATTATTTCACCCATAAATCCTCCGTGTCTATATTAAATCATAAATAAAACATAAAAGCAAGGCGTTGTTTCCACGTGGAAACCGGCACCTTATTTCTTTATCTGTGGATAATTAAATGCACAAGCTTACTGGACCTAGATAGAAGTGTTATGACGAGAAAACAACATGTTTTCACGTGGAAACAACGCTATGCGCCAGGCTGTGAATGAATGTGGATAAACCAAGCCTATCCCATAGACAGACAAAAGCCAACACCTTTATTTTATTAAACGGATACGGCTCAGTGGCCAATGTATAAACCAAGCGGTTCCTTTAATATTTTCCCTAGGAACAGGCCCCCAAAAACGGGAATCACAAGAATTATCCCGATTATCACCCATAGCAAAATAGCTTCCTTCTGGTACGATAACAGGACCAAAATCATCACGCAGAGAGAGGCCGTATATATCTTCTAACTTTCGGTCTTCCCACAATATTTGATAAGTCTGGGAATCTAGAATATCGTCAGAAGCAAGACGCTCAACAGGTTCAAAAATCTCATACCCATGTAACGGGGCCTCTTGGTCATTAATATACAATACTCCTTCTTTTACTTCTATTTTATCTCCAGGCATACCAACTACCCGCTTTACATAATCGCGCCCATATTGATATCCCCCGCAATTAATCTGCTCCGGCGTGTCTGCCGGGAAAGAAAAAACAATAATGTCACCCGGTTTAATTTGGCGGAATTCACCAAAACGAATCTGTGTCAATGGAATACGAAAACCATACGCCGCTTTGTTCACAAACAAATGATCTCCAATCAATAAGGTGTTCTGCATAGAGGCGGAGGGAATTTTGAAAGCTTGTATAAAGAAAAACATCACAAAAGAGGCTACAAATCCGGCAAAATACACCGTATTGGCCCATTCCAAATCTGTTTTAATCAAAGGCTGCCGCTGCTTTTCCTCTTTCTTATGTTTAGCCGCCACAAAACCATATCCCGCCAATGCCATAATAACAACACCAACAAACAGACTCTTGGCGGATATGCCCGACTCCGGCAATACAGGAGAAGAACTGCTCATAATAAAATCAAAAACATAATAAGCACACCCTAAAATCAGCATCAAAAAAGCCGCATGCCACAAGGCAAACAAGGTGGGTTTTTCTAAACGTTTTTTCTGAAAAAGCCTTTTACTTCCCCAAGAAAAAACATACATAATACAAGCAACTGTAAAAAGTTTTTGCTCCATATATTCTCCGGTTTCCACGTGAAAACTATTGTATTTCTTTATAAATTTTTAAATAAATTTGTTCTGGAGAGGTATAATATCGTTCTATACGTCTGCGGGCCGCCTGCCCCATTCTTTGACGCAACGGCTTGTTTTCAGCCAACTCCGCCATTAAAGCGCTGATGATTATAGGATCTTTGGCATTACAAACAAAACCTGTTTCTCCATGCAGCACGACACTGGGCATATCCCCACATTTACTAACTATAGCGGGAAGCCCACACGAACAAGCCTCTAATAAAGACATCGGCAAACTCTCAATAGAGGACACCAAAATAAATATATCGCTTGCTAACAAATAAGGCTTTACATTACTTACTTCCCCTGCTAATAATACGGCCTTTTCAAGTCCTTCGGCCCGAATTATTTGCACTATTTTCTCTTTTTCTGGCCCGTCTCCTACCAGCAACAGCCGTGCAGTCGTCTGACGGGATATTACCGCCTTAAAAGCTTCTAACAAAACGGAATGATTTTTCTCTGCAGCTAAACGCGCCACGCACAAAAATACAATATCCGTATCCGCAATGTGCAATAGAGCACGCGCCTGGCGCCGGGCAGTTTCATCGGGAATAAAATGATTTAAATCTACGCCGTTGGACACAAAACGCAGCTTAGAGGAAACATAGCGCTGTTTTTTTTCTAAAAAAGAAGCCGTCGCACGTGACTCCGCACAAGAAAGAGTGTCTTCGTCTTTTAAAGCCCGGTCCAGCAAACGCAACAAATAATTTTTGTGCGATAAATCATAATGAGGAGTGGTAATCAGACGGCAGGGGATTTTTCTTTTTGCCAGACGGCACAATTGGATCGCCCGGTACAAAAAAGCATGCACTACGGCTGGCTGAAACGATTCTATTTCTTGGATCAAACGCCCCAATACGCCCGCCGTTTCCAATGGATTTAGCTTGCCAACCATGTCCAAGGAAAACACTTCCAGCCCTTGCTGCTGCATATCCCGGCCTATACTGCCAAGCGGCTTCAATGAAATAACTTTTACGCTATGTCCTTGCTTGTGTGCTGCCAAAGCCAACGCGCGCAAAGCCGTCTCCGCCCCGCCCATATCCGTAGTAGTGCATACATATAAAATCTTCATGTTTCCATTATAGCAAAGTTATCAGAAGCAAAAAATGAACCCCCCTTCGCTACAAAAAACAATACGCTCTTGTTCTTTTTAGATACGGACATGTCTGTTTATATCGTCGTGACCAACCTTTTTTGTCAGTGTACTGGCCTGGGGAGCGCTATGGGTTTCTATAACACAAATTCTGTCTCATACTCGGCCCAGTTTAGGCCTAAGACGTATTATAAAAGATAACTAGAAAACAATTTCTCCATAAAATATCCGCCCCGGTTTAGACCGAAGCGGATACCATGCAAAAAGCTTGTTATTCTGCCGGCTTAAATTGGTCCTTGCCGACACCACAGACGGGGCAAGTCCAGTCCGCCGGTAAATCTTCAAATTTTGTTCCGGCAGCTATGCCATGTTCCGGATCTCCGGCCGCAGGGTCATAGGTATAACCGCAAATTTCACAAACGTATTTCATAAAACTACCTCCCGTATCTTTTTTAAAAACTCATTTTCCTTCTTCCACGCCCATCTCCGGCAGGAGCCGCCTTCTCCAAAGAAAAAGCAAGGGCCCGGGTTTCTTTAGGCGTGGGTGGCGCCTTTAGGCGCTTTGCCTTTAATGACGGTATGATAATATTCATACGTCATCGGGGCAGGTTTTTCCGTATGAAAACAGACCCCGTCTCTAACCGTACCAATAAACAACGTATGCGTTCCTACATCTACTGTTTGCTCTACCTGCACTTCTAAAAAACTCAACGTGTGATCTCTCACAATCGGGGAGCCTAAGGTGCCGCGTTCTATTTGCAAACCGGCAAATTTATCAAATGTACGCCCGCTGCGAAATCCAAACCGGCCAATAAATACTAGATCGGCGCTTTGGGCCAACGGCATGGCGGCAAACACGCGGCTTTGGCTGATAAGTTCATGCGAAAGACTCTCTTTATTGACTGAAATTGCCACCCGCGCCGGCTGGGCAGTTACTTGAAAAACAGTATTGACAATCATACCATTATCACGCCCCTTCCAAGAGGAAGTAACAATATACAGCCCATATGTAATAAAATTCAATCCTTCCGCAATTTCCTGTTCAGACATAGGCCCTCTTTTATAGTTTTTCCGCAATTTTTTTGCTTATGGTCAAGCCCAGCTCACTACAAGCTTTCAATACCCCTTCATCAGGCACAAACTTAGAGCTGACTACAGGAGCCACTTGTTCCACATTCATAGCTTTAAGCATATCCGACAGCGTATTTATCGGCCCCGGATTCCACCCATACGAACCAAAAGCGCCACCCACTAAATTCTTTTTCTTTAAGCCCTTTAAATAACACAGCACGTCTGCCATGGCCGGGAAAATTTCAGAATTTAATACTGGCGAGCCAATAACAAGACCGCTGCTGTCTAACAATTCCGTTGCCACATCGCTGCGGTGGCAAGCGTGCATGGACAGCTGCTTCACTTCCGTACCCCCCTGGCGCAACCCTTCCACCACATACTCCGCCATTTTCTGCGTACTACCCCACATCGTATCATATACGACTATGGCTTTATTCTTAGGCGCTTGGGAAGCCCATTTGGCATACAAATTAATGATTTTAGAAGGGTCTTTACGCCAAATAAAGCCATGATCCGGAGCAATCATTTTGGGAGAGAGACCCATTTTTTGCACATTGTCTAAAAAGCGCAACACAATGTCAGAATATGGCAATACAATATTGGCATAATATTTTTCCGCTTCATAAAGCCACATTCTTTCTTCATTTTCATCATCAAACAGTTTTCCGGTGGCATAATGCATGCCAAATACGTCATTAGTAAAAAGTATGTTTTCTTTCTCTAAATAAGAAAACATACTGTCCGGCCAATGCAGCATGCGCGCTTCCACAAAAGAAATACTGTCCCCGCCAACGTCTATACGATCGCCGGTTTTTACGGGTTTCATTTCAAACTGAGGATAAAGCTGGGCGGTTAAATTTTTAAGACCCATATCCGAACAATAAATTTCTTTCGGCTGTATAGCGGCCACTGCCTGCGGCAAAGCGCCGGAATGATCCATTTCCGAATGATTAGAAATAATTATTTCAATTTTTTTAGGGTCTATAATGCTGGCAATACGCGCCATCATTTCAGGATAAAACTCTTTTTTAACTGTATCAATTAAGGTTGGTTTGCCGCTTAACACCAAAAACGCATTATAGGTGGTACCGCGTTTGGTGGAATATCCATGAAAATCGCGTATATTCCAATCAATAGCCCCCACCCAATATACTTTGTCTGTTATTTTAACCGCCTGCATATCTTCTCCTCTGCATGTAGTCTTTTTTCTTGCAAAAACAGTCCCCCCGCTTAAAGCGGGGGATCAATACTTAATTTTCTTTTTCCCACAAACCGTGCAAATTGCAGTATTCGCGGGCGGTTACTTTGTCGGCCCCACATTGAAATGTGGCTTCCGGAGCTTCGCCTGGTTTTAAATACTTGCGCTGTACACGTCCGCACGCGGTAACCAATTCAATCCATTCAATCCAGTGTGCTTCCAACATCGGGTGCGGTACAGAACCCACTTTCACCTTATATCCACCTTCTATTTTCTCAATAACAGGCACATGTTTTTCGCTGGCTCCGTCGGTTGTACCAGCCACCTGTTTTTCCATAGGCTGACCGCAGCACACCAGTTCCCCCGCTCCCGCATGTACCACTTCCACCATATTGCCGCATACTTTGCATTTATAAATTTCATTGATTTGTGTCATAAAACACTCCCTCTTTATAATTTACATAAACAAACATATATACATATTATATATATGTTACCTTATACCGTATTATACTTTCTTTCCCAGCCCAAAATATATGTATACAATATAAAATTAAATAAGAAAAATTCCTATTTAATTATACTATATTTATATGTTGCTATTATAAAACCTTTCTTTTTCTACAACAAGATATAAAAAGTAATTAGGAGTTACAAAAACTGTGGATAACTCTATTTTTTATTTTTTTGGGCTAAAATTAAAGAATTTACGCTTTACGCACCTCCATTAGAGGGAGGGGTATTTGATTGTTAAAAAAATGCCTCTTTTATGCTTTTCTATTTATTTAAACTACAAAACCGCTTCATTTTATTGACGCTGAATTCAATAATTAGTAAGATTGTAATATATCTTAATTTATGGCGGTAAAGCAGTGGACACTCTCTCAAACAGCGAAGATCTCGCTCCTATATTTTCCGAAATTGAAAAAATTCTAGGCAAAGATACCTTTACCATGTGGTTTAAGCCGGTAGTATTTACTTTTCAGGATAATGTATTATCTATACAATTACCCAACTCCGTCTGGAAAAATACCATACAAAACCGCTATGAACAGATTATTAAAGACGCTTTTTTGCAACACACGGGCCAAGAAATTAACGTTCTGTATATTATAAAAGAAACGAATCCGGATCCGCATGACGCCATAGAAAGGATTATCCAAGCTCCTGCCCCGGCGCCGGTAATAGTAAAAAATCCGTTTCCGGCCCGGCTTAATTCTTCATACCGATTTGATAATTTTATAGAATCCCCTTCCAACCGCTTTGCTTACAAAGCGGCACAGGCGGTAGTAAATAAAATGGGAGACCGCAAAAATAATCCCTTAGTATTTTATTCTACGCCGGGATTAGGAAAAACCCATCTTTTGCATGCAATCGGTAACCAGATTTTACAGCAAAATCCGAATGCGCGCGTACTTTATATGTCTGGGGAAGAATTTGTAGGCGAATATATAGAAGCTTTGCAAAATAAATCTTCAGAAAGTTTTCGTAAAAAATATCGCTCTTTGGATTGTTTTTTAATGGACGATATTCAATTTGTTGCCGGAAAATCCGCCAGCGAAATGGAATTTTTTTATACGTTTAATGCGTTATTTGAAAGCCGCAAACAAATTGTTTTGTCTTCAGACAGAACTCCGCAGCAATTAGCTTTAGACGAACGTTTGTCCTCTCGTCTGCTTTCTGGAATTATTACGGAAATCAAAAAACCGAATTTAGAAACCCGTATTGCAATTTTACGTCAGAAACGTGACTCTATTCATTTTGATATTGGAGACGATGTAATTTCTTTTATTGCAGAAGGTATACAAACAAATATTAGGGAATTGGAAGGTTCTCTGTTTCGCTTAGTATCATATTGTAGTACTCATGGAGTCACCCCCACTATCCCCATAGCCAAAGAATTACTCTCAGATATTCTAATTCAAGAAGAACAACGCTTGGCGGTAAATGTAAATGCCATTAAAAAAGTAGTAGGGAAACATTCGCGGATAAATATAGAAGATTTTACCTCGAAACGCAAAACACAATCGGTCGCTTGGCCTAGACAAATTGCCATGTTCTTATGTACAGAATTAACTGATTTGTCTTTGCCGGAAATAGGTCGTGAATTTAACCGCGATCACACCACTGTTTTATACGCAAGAGATATAGTTAAACAAAAAATAAAAGAAGATCCTTTCTTCTCTGCAGAAATTAACCAAATTATCAGTGACATTAAAGCTGTGGATAAAAAATAAAAAAACAGTGGATAAAAGGAGTATAAATTAAAAAATCAGCACATAAAAAAAATCAATGTGTGTAATGTTTATAAAAAAACAAACTTATGCACAGCAACGCAAGGCAATTTGTATAGGGCAATACACAAAATCCACACTATTAACAATATATAATAACAGGATTAAAAGTATGAAGATTAACATAACTAAAGAAACTCTTTTGGAAGGAATACAGGTTATTTCTACAGGAGTAGCCTCCCGCACAACAATGCCGATTTTGCATAACTTTTTAATTGAAACGCAAGGCAATAAACTGAAATTGGTCCGCACGGATATGGAAATGGCGGTAGTACATTATATTCCTGCGGAAGTGGAAGAAGAAGGAAGCCTTACTATCCCGACAAAAGAATTTTCTGAAATTATTAAAAATTTGCCCGACGGAAAAGAGATAAATCTTTTTACCGGTGAAAATAACAAATTTCATATTAAATCCGGCAAAAGCAAATTTTGGGTAATAGGAATTCCCAAGTCAGAATATCCCGCTATTCCGGAAATTGAGAAAACAAACAGCCTCAGTTTAAGTCCCTTGGCCTTACAAACTATGATAGATAAAACGGCTTTTTCCGCTTCTACACAGGAAACCCGTTATATTCTAAACGGCTTATTATGGAATAATACGGCTGAACAATTTGAAGTGGTTGCTACAGACGGAGGCCGTTTGGCGGTAGCCAGCCATGCGGCATTGCCTAATTCCGGTGAATTTAAAATTATTATTCCTACTAAGATTTTAAATGAAGTGGTCCGTTTTATCTCTTTAGCTAAACCGGACAAAGATGCTATGATTCAAGTAAACGTAGCCTCTAACCAAGTAAGCTTTGAATTAAATGAAACAACCTTTATTTCCCGCTTAATAGAAGGAAATTTCCCTAATTATAAGCAGGTTATTCCGACTAAGAAAAATATTTCTTTTGAAGTATTTACCAAAGAGTTATTAGCTTCCACCCGCCGCGCAGCTTTGTGTTCAGGCGAATTTGGCAGCACCGTAAAATTCCATATGGAAGATAATACTATGACTGTTTCTTCTACTTCTCAGAATATGGAATTTACCGATGAACTTCCTATAGAATACACGCAGGAAGCGTTTGATTGTGCATTTAATCCTCAATTTATTATTGACGTATTAAAAAATATCGGCAGTGAAAAGGTGTCTTTTTCTTTTGTTAATGCTTCCCAGCCTGTACTCATAGAACCGGTAGAAGGCACGGATTTAAAATACGTCATTATGCCTGTGCGTATATAAATATGAAATTTGGCGCTAAACCGCGTAATACATGGTCGTCTCCTGCCGAATTAAGCGGTAAATACGGGCGCTTATATACGCGTTTAAACCAGCTGATGCTGTTGGATCACATATGGACTCGTTTAACAGGAGATAAAAGCCGTTTTTGGAAATTAAATGCCGTGCAAGGAAATTGTATTTATGTGTCGGTTAAGTTGTCAGTTGCGCGTAATGAATTGATTGGCCGGCGTGAAAATTTAATCAAAGAATTAAATAAACATTTTGATAAGCCGTGGATTAAAAAAATAGAAATTGTAAATGATTGAGGAGCCAGCAATGAGCGACGAAGAAAATAAGCAGTATGATTCCTCCAAAATTCAAGTTTTAGAAGGTTTGGAAGCGGTGCGTAAACGCCCCGCTATGTATATCGGTTCTACGGGCCTGCCGGGATTGCACCATTTAGTGTATGAAGTGGTGGATAATTCTGTAGATGAAATTTTAGCCGGAGGCGCCACAACCATCAAAGTCACTATTAAAGACGATATGACGTGTTCGGTGGAAGATGACGGCCGCGGTATCCCTGTTGATTTAATGACCAATGCTAAAGATCCCAAGCTCCGCCATAAAAGCGCGTTGGAAGTAGTTATGACCGTGTTGCATGCCGGCGGTAAATTTGACAGCGGCGCGTATAAAGTGTCTGGCGGTTTGCACGGGGTGGGTGTATCCTGCGTGAACGCTTTGTCTGAAGATATGGAAGTGGAAGTAAAGAAAAACGGCAAAATTTACCGGCAGCAATATAAACGCGGAAAACCGCTGACAAAAGTGGAAGAAATTGGTACTACCAAAGAACACGGTACAAAAGTTACTTTCCATGCGGACAAAGAAATTTTCGGCGATGTGGCTTTTGTGTATGAAACCATAGCCAACCGTCTGCGTGAATTGGCTTTCTTAAATGCCGGCGTGAAAATTTTGTTTACCGATGAACGCGGCGAAGAAGCCAAAGCCGTTACCTTCCATTATGAAGGCGGTATCTCGCAATTTGCCAAATTTTTAAACACCAATAAAACAGTTATTAATCCGGAGCCGATTTATTTGACTAAAACCGTAGGAGATAATTATATATCCTTCGCAATTCAGTATAACGAAGGATATAGCGAAAACGTATTTTCGTTTGTTAATAATATCAATACGGTAGAAGGCGGTACTCATTTAAGCGGTTTCCGCTCTTCGCTGACGCGCATTATCAACGAATATATCAAAAATAATAATCTGTCCAAACAGCATAAAGATGTGTCTGTAGGCGGAGATGATATTAAAGAAGGACTGACGGCGGTGCTGTCGGTCAAAATTCCGCACCCGCAGTTTGAAGGACAGACCAAAACTAAACTGGGCAACTCTGAAATAGAAGGCATTGTGCGCTCTGTTGTGGGAGAAACATTAGCTACTTTCTTTGAAGAAAACCCCAAAACGGCCCGCGCCATTTGCGAAAAATGTATTGGAGCTGCCGTAGCGCGTGAAGCGGCGCGCAAAGCGCGTGATTTGACCCGCCGCAAAGGCGCTTTTGAAGGAGGCGGTTTGCCGGGCAAACTGGCTGATTGCCAAGAACGAGACAGCGCCAAGTGCGAATTGTTCCTGGTGGAAGGTGACTCCGCCGGCGGCAGCGCCAAACAAGGGCGCGACCGCGTGTTCCAAGCCATTTTGCCGCTGCGCGGTAAAATTTTAAACGTGGAAAAAGCCCCGCTGGTAAAAATACTCTCCAGCGATACGGTGCGTGATTTGATTGCCGCCGTGGGCACCGGCGTAGGTGAAGGGGAAGGCGGGTTTGATATATCCAAGCTGCGCTACCACAAAATTATTTTAATGGCTGATGCCGATGTTGACGGACAGCATATTTCCACTTTGTTGCTTACCTTCTTTTACCGCCAGCTGCGCCCGCTGATTGAAGCAGGCCATGTATATTTAGCCCAGCCGCCTTTGTATAAAGTAAAAAAAGGAAAACTGGAGCAATACCTGCAGACCGAAGATCAAATGCAGCAGTGGCTGATGAAAGAAGGATTGGCTACTGTTACTGTAACCAATGCCAAAGGCGCCAAACTGGAAGGACAAGCGCTGGCGGAGATGCTTAAAATTCTGCGTGATATGGAAGATGTGTTGGCTACGTTAGAAATCAAAAATATTACGTTTAAAGATTTCCAAGCTTTCCTGGCCGAAGGGCGTGTGCCGGTGTATCGCATTCCGCTGCAGAGCGGAGGATTTAAGTATTTCTTTGATGAATCCGAATACCGCGCTTATGCCGAAGAATATGTACTGGAGAAAAAAGAAGAACTCTCCGCCGACGGCGTGGATATCACCATCTTAGATGATGAAAGCTTGCAGCCGGAACACCAAAGCTTGTTTGAATTCGGCAAATTGCTGGCCTGTGAAAAGAAGCTGGAAGCGTTGGGATATAATTTTCAGCAATATCCGAAAATTGAAAACGAAAAAGACCGCATTACACCGCTTTTTACGGTTAATAACGGAAAAGCCGATGTGTTGGTGTTTAGTTTGGCAGAGCTGCTTAAAGCGGTAAAAGACGCCGCTTCCGCCGGGGCGAGCATACAGCGTTATAAAGGTTTGGGTGAAATGAATCCCGAACAATTGTGGGAAACCACTATGGATCCGTCTAAACGTAAGCTGATACAGGTCAAAATCAATGACGCCGCTGATACGGAACATGCTTTTACGATGCTGATGGGCGATAAAGTAGAACCGCGCCGCGAGTTTATCCAATCGCACGCGTTGGAAGTAAAGAACTTGGATATTTAATTTCTTCCCGCGCCTGTTGGCGGGTGTGGGAGAACGATTTGAACGGTTTAACAGGAGCAAAAAACAATGAGCGAAGAATTGACGGGCGCGGTACAAGAACCGCAGCAAAACAACGTGGATTTATTTGGCAATATCCAACAGCGTGATATCGCCAACGAAATGCGTTCCTACTATATTGACTACGCAATGAGCGTCATCGTCGGGCGTGCGTTGCCCGACGTGCGCGACGGACTCAAGCCTGTACACCGCCGCGTGCTCTATTCCATGAATGAGATGGGGCTAAAATACAATAAGCCCTATAAAAAATCCGCCCGTGTAGTCGGCGATGTATTGGGTAAATACCACCCGCACGGCGATACTGCCGTGTACGATACGCTGGTGCGTATGGTGCAGGATTTCTCTTTGCGCCAGCCGCTGATTGACGGCCAGGGGAACTTCGGTTCTATTGACGGAGATTCCGCCGCCGCCATGCGTTATACTGAGTGCCGCCTGCAGCGCATTTCAGACGAAATGTTAGACGATTTGGACAAAGATACCGTCAAAATGATTCCCAACTATGACGGCTCTTTGCAAGAACCTTCTGTTTTGCCGGCCAAGCTGCCTGCGCTGTTGGTCAACGGCTCCTCTGGTATTGCGGTGGGTATGGCTACGAATATTCCTACTCACAACTTGGGCGAAGTATGCGACGGGATTATCGCCTATATTAAAAACCCGGCCATTACCACCAAAGAAATGATGAAAATCATCAAAGGCCCCGATTTTCCGACAGGCGCCTGGATACGCGGCACCAAAGGAATTTACGAGTATTTTGAAACAGGGCGCGGCAGCGTCAAGGTGCAGGCCTCTACGGAAATTGAAGAAAGAAAAGGCGGCCGGGAAGCCATTATAGTCACCGCCATTCCGTACCAAGTGAACAAAACGGCCTTGATAGAAAGCATTGTAGCGTTGGTGCGTGATAAGAAAATTACCGATATTTCCGATATCCGTGATGAGTCGGACCGCCGCGGCATGCGTTTAGTCATTGAAATCAAACGTGACGGCAATGCCCAGGTGGTGCTCAATCATCTGTTTAAACATACGCAGCTGCAGACTTCTTTTGCGGTCAATATGCTGGCAATTGTAGATGGCCGGCCGCGTGTTTTGTCTCTCAAAGACGTAATGAAAGCATACGTCAAACACCGCCAGGAAGTCGTGACGAACCGCACCAAATTTGACCTCAACAAAGCCCAGCGCAGGGAACACATCTTGTCCGGCTTGCTTATTGCCATTGCCAATATGGACGAAGTGGTGGCTATTATCCGCAACAGTCAAGACGTTCCGGCGGCCAAGCTGGCCTTGATGAACAAGTTTACTCTTTCAGAAGTGCAGGCCCAAGCTATTTTGGATATGCGTTTGCACCAGCTGACGCAGCTGTCTTCGGCGGCTATTGAGCAGGAGCAAAAAGAATTGCTCAAACTGATTGCCGAGCTGCAGGGCATTTTGGCAGATCCGCAGAAAATTTTGGACATCATCGTCAACGAACTGGCGGAATTGAAAAAGAATTACGGCGACGCGCGCCGCACCCAAATCGGCCCGGACATGACGGACTTCTCTATGGAAGACCTTATTGAAAAGGAAGATGTAGTTATCACCATTTCCAATGACGGCTACGCCAAACGCATTCCGCTCTCTACCTATAAGAGCCAGAACCGCGGCGGCAAGGGCATTATCGGCGGCAAAACGAAAGAAGAAGACTTCATGGAACATCTGTTCATTACGTCTTCGCACGCTACTATTTTGATGTTTACCAACCGCGGCCGCGTCTTTGCGCTGCGCGCCTTTGAAATACCGGAAGGCACGCGTATGTCCAAAGGCAAAGCGATAGTTAATCTCTTGCAGCTGACCGGCGAAGAAAAAGTAACCTCTGCGCTGGCTATTGAGGACTTTGACCCCAAGAAGCACGATGCGGAAAAAGAAAAAGCATATCTGACCATGTGCACCCGCATGGGCAGTATCAAACGCGTGGAACTCATTGAGTTTGCCAATATCCGCAAGACGGGCATTATTGCCATCGGGCTGGAAGAAGGCGACGTGCTTATCAGCGTGCAGATGACGTTTGGCAAGAGCGATATTATTATTGCCACCAAACATGGCAAATCCATTCGTTTTGATGAAAACGAAGTGCGCGCCATGGGCCGCCCGGCAAAAGGGGTGCGTGGTATTGCCTTAGCCAAAGGTGATGAAGTGGTGGGCATGGAACAAGCTCCCAATGACGCAGAACAGCCAGATGTCTTGTCTGTGTGCGAAAACGGCTTTGGCAAACGCACGGAATTTAGCGAATACAAACGCCAACACCGCGGCGGTATGGGCGTCATCACCATTAAAACCAGCGAGCGCAACGGCGCAGTCGTAGGCATTAAGCTGGTAGATGAGAGCAAAGACCTCATGGTGGTAACGGAAAAAGGCATGACAATCCGTACCCGCTGCGAAGAAATCCGCTCCGTCGGCCGCAACGCGCAAGGCGTGCGTCTGGTAAAGCTGGAAGAAGGCGACAAAATCGCCCGCATTGCTCCGGTAGTAAAAGATGAAGAACCGGAGGAGGAGCCGGAAGGGAAATAATTTCCCTTGGATTTATACCCCGGTCTGAAAGGCCGGGGTTTTTTATTGGCATATATTTGTGTGAATACGCGCATACCGGGGCGGAGGGTATATGCGGACGCATGGCGCGGGGATATGTTTGAAAAGAGGGCCCCGCTGTCGCCAAAGATGCGCGCCCAACGGAGGAAGGCGTGCATATCTTTTAAACAACCAATGTCACAAGCAAACGTCTGTTTTCTAAAACAATGGGTGCTGCGGCGCGGGTGGCGTACGACATATGCTGGCATTGGAAAGGCAATTAAAATCTAATGTGGTCATAAAATTTTGGACAGAAAGAAGGGAGTCCCAGGCGGTATATAGCAGCTGTCCGCATGTTCCAAACAAGTCGGAAGCTCTAGGATAAAATATCTAGCCTGTCCGACAGAAAGTAACTTCTAAAAAAAGGTTTACATTTCCTGCCGAAAGTGGTATAAAATAACAAAGGGTTTTGAAAGGGTGTTGATATGAGGACAAATCCGCATATTTTGGAAATTAATACGCGCGCTTGGTTGGCTCGGCTAGAGGCAAAGCACGGGCGGCGCTTTTTGTTGCATGAAATTCCGGACCAGTATTGGAAAGAATTTAAAGACCGCGGTTTTGACGCAGTGTGGTTGATGGGAGTGTGGAAACAAAGTCCCAAAGCCGGCGAAATCGCCCGTACCAACACAGACATACAACAGCAAATCCGCCAAGTGTATCCCGATTTTAAAACAGAAGATATTATCGCTTCTCCGTATGCCGTTTACGAATATGAAGCGGCGGCGGATTTGGGCGGAGAGCAATCCCTGCGGCAGCTGCATGAGAAACTGAATGGTATGGGTATGGAGTTGTTTTTGGATTTTGTAGCCAATCATACCGCAATAGACAGTCCGTCTGTAGAGTCGGAGCCGGATCTATATATTAATACCGGCAAAGAAGCGCCCCGCGTGCATAAAGATTGGTTTTTCCAAAATGCCCACGGCGTGTGGATTGCCCACGGGCGCGATCCGTATTTCGCTCCGTGGACAGATACCGCCCAGCTGAATTATTTTAATCCTAAGACGAAAGAATTTATGCTTAACAATCTGCTCAAAGTGGCGGATTTGTGCGACGGCGTGCGTTGTGATATGGCCATGTTGTCTCTTAATAAAGTGCATAGGGACACCTGGTGGGAATTCGTCGGCGGGAATTTGCCAAAAGAAGAATTTTGGTCTGTTGCTTTGCGCAAAGTGCGTGAAGAACATGCGGATTTTAAATTTATCGCAGAAGTATATTGGGGCTTGGAATGGGAAATCCAGGAAATGGGTTTTGATTATACCTACGATAAAGTCCTCTATGACCGGCTGCGTTTTTCCAATTCCGAAAATATTAAAGGACATTTGGGAGCGGAACATTTGTTCCAAATGCGCTCCATTCGTTTTACAGCCAACCACGACGAAGAAGAAAGCCTGAAAGCATTCGGTCGGGAGAAATCCTTAGCCGCCAGTACGATTATTGCCACACTGCCCGGTGCGCGCATGATTTATCTGTTCCAAATGATGGGGCACCCGGTCCGCGTGCCGATACAGTATGTAAAAGATTTCTTTAAAGAAGACGAGCCAATCCGTGATTATTACGCTAAACTGTTGCGGATAGCTTCCAAACCGGCCTTCCATGGAGGCCAGTGGTCTTTGACGGAAGTCGGCCCTGCGGGAGGAGACGGAGCTTCTTGCCGGAACATTTTGTGTTGGACTTGGAAGCAAATGAATACCGCTTCCACTGTAGTGATTAACTACAGCGAAGTCCCGGCTAAATGCCGCCTCAAGGTAAAAGCCGCCGCCGTCGAAGGTAAGCCGCTGACCGAAGAATTTTCGGGAGATTGCCAAGCGGTTACTCCGCAGCTGCAGCAACAAGGCTTTGAGATAGAACTCAAGCCATTTGAAAGCAAAATCTTTACTTACGCGATTTAGACACCCCGGAAGGGGTGTCTTTTTTATAAGGTATAAGCCGTACCTAGCTGTTGTGTGTTTCTATTTTGTTTGAGGACTGGGGTATGCGACGAACTCTGCTTTTTTTGTGCTGTTTTAGTCTTGTTCTTTTTTCTTGGGCTCCCTTATTTGGCGCAAAGACATCTTTCTCATCTTCTGTTGATCCGGAATTTGATGCGGCATATCGCGCTATGCAAGAAGCGTTGAAAAATCAAGAAATTTCAAAAGAAGTGGTCTTTTGGTTAGCCAGCGGCGGCGGAACTGTCATGATAAGCCGCTATTTATATTTAGGTTACAAGAGCGGGGCTTTTCCTTTAGATTTGCCGGAATCTTTTCTTTCATGGGCTCAGTGGCAGCGGCAGGCGGGGCAGTTCCTGCGGCGTAATACGCGTGCGTTAGAAAGAAGCTGGCAAGCGCTCTCCGCCCGTACGCATTTCTTCTTTTTAGAAGCCCGCCATCTCCCGGCCATTTTAGCATACCGCCGCCAATGGGCGCAGTTGCAACAGGAAACAGTTTGGCCGGTGCCTCGTATTTTGGAATACAAATCGCGTCAAGTGTCTATTTTGAAGAGAAAACAGGAACGCGCAGTGTTGCAGCGGGCCAATTGGGCGGTAAAAAAGTGGCTCGCTAAAAACAAAATGATGTGGCTGAAGAAAAATCCCCGCTTGGAAAACTTAGGCGTATATGACGTTTTGTTCAGCAATGTTTCTAAAGAAGAAGCCCGCGCCATGGCCGACTTTGTTTGGCAGGAAGAAATAGAATACGGAACGCCTAAAAAAATATACCAAAAAATCAAGAGTCTTTACCGAGATACAGATCCGCTGCGTGCGTTGGAAATAATGGAGAAAAAGGGAGATTTGATAGGGCTTGTAGGCGCGGGGCCTATAGAAGCCAAATGGCATGATGCTCTCAAGGCAAAAACAATATCTAAGACCAAGGTACTGGTGCCGTTGGCTTTGGTGGCGGCGTTGCTGCATTTCAGCCAGAAGCAGAGCCAAGAGGCGGTTTTGGCCCAGCGAATAGCCCAAAACCCCTCTTTGTTGTTGTACTTGAACGAACAAGAAGCAGCCGTCGTTGAAGAATCTGATGTTTTAAAAACGGCTTTTTACCAAATGGTGGATTTAGTTCGCATATATCATTCGCTGCCGCTTCAAGAACAGCAGTTTGTGGCTTCTGTAGCGTGCCGCGAACAGCAGCAGCAGTACAAAGAAATGCAACAACAGGTCGTACAACGCCTACAGCTCGTTTTGCCCCGCTGAGCAAAATAAATCTCTCAGCCATCACAGGGCCATGGTGTGGAAAACAATGCCCTACGCAGAAGGCGTTTGATGTGGGGTTCCGTGCGCAGAAGCCGAGGGACACTCCTTTGGCCCTTGTTTCCTTTTTTAGTCTGAAAATACAGTTCCTCTTTCCTTTTAGATTTATTACAATAAAAGAAAAGCTTTTTTACGGCGAAAAAAGAGTTCGCTTTTTGCCATAAATTAATTTATAATATAATTAATAATTTACCGCGCGGTAAATAAACGGAGGCCGCTATGCCCATCGGGCCTTTTACGCCTAAAGACCATGTGGTCATCACGACATTAGGGCTGGAGTTTGCCGTAGCGGTAGCTTTGGGGGCCGGCGGCGGATATTGGGCTGATCTACGCTGGCACATGATGCCGTGGCTGACTGTGTTGGGTGTATTGGCCGGGTTTTCTTTAGGAATGTATATCGTGATTAAAGAAGCCAAACGCATGGCCCGCGCGGACCGATTGGATAAGGATAAAAAGAAAAATGGAAGTATCTGAAACTATTGCACATCATATTTTGGACCATGATTTTGGCGTCATGATAGGTACCTTGCATTTGCCTGTTACTGCACATACCGTTACGATGGCGTGCATTAGCTTAGTCTTACTGCTAATTGGTATTTTGATGGCCCGCCGGGGTAAAAGCGTTTTTTCGCGGTTGTTGCATACAGTTGGAGAAGAATATGTATCTTTTATGCGAGACGGCATCGTAATCCCGGGTATGGGGATAGAAGGCAAACAGTTTCTTTCTTATTTCTGCACATTGTTTTTGTTTATTCTTTTTTCCAATCTGGCGGGGTTAATCCCGCAAGTAAAGACCATCACTTCCAATATTTCCGTTACGGGCGGTTTGGCTTTATGTTCCGGCGCGCTGATCGTGTATTGCGGTCTTAAATTCCACGGGTTGTGGGGATTTGTAAAAACATTTGTTCCCGGGGGTACGCCGTGGTGGTTGGTGCCGCTTATTTTTCCGTTGGAAGTAATTAGTTTGCTTATTCGCGTATGCGTGTTAGCTATCCGTTTGTTTGCCAATATGCTTTCGGGGCATATGGTGCTGCTTAGTTTGTTGCTGATTATTTTCATTATTGGCGGCATGAGCAAAATTGCCGGTACCGGCGCTGCCATTCCGGCTATGGGGCTTGAAATTTTTATGACGTTGTTGGAGTTGTTGGTGGCGTTTTTGCAGGCATATGTGTTTACCCTGCTGACGTCTATTTATGTAGGATTAGTCATTCATTCGCATTAATTTAACGGGCGGGTCTGCCCGCCAAAGGAGAAAAAGTATGGAATTGGAAGTCTTGAAATTCATCGCCGCCGGTATCGGCGCTGGATTGACGGTTATCGGTGCTGCGTTGGGTTTAGGTAAAATCGGTAATGCCGCCTTGGAAGGCACCGCCCGCCAGCCCGAAGCGGCCAACGCACTGCGTACGACCATGATTATCATCGCCGCGCTGTTGGAAGGCGCCGCCATGTTGGGCCTGGTCATTTGTCTGTTGACGATGGTGCTGTAATTTTCCGTAAGAGGAAAGAATGGATAAACTGTTAAATCCCGATTTCGGGGTCATGGCGTTGACGGTAGTCAACTTTTTGCTGTTGGTGTGGCTTTTGCACAAATTTGCGTGGAAAGGCATTATCGGCGCGTTGGAAAAACGCGAACAGCAAATAGCTGATGATAAAGCCGCCGCCGCCCAGGCCCGCCAGGAAGCGCAAAATATAAAGGCGGAGTTAGACGCGCGCCTGCAGCAGATTGCCTCTGAAGCCGCCAAGAAAATGCAAGAAGCAGTGGCGTTGGGAAATGCGCAAAAAGAGCAATTGCTAAACGAAACCAAACAGCAGGCGGAGCGTTTGTTGGAACAAGCCAAAGCGCAAATAGAAGCCGAAAAAAATCAGGCATTGGCTGATGTGCGCGAGCAAGTGGTTAATACGGCGCTTTTGGCTGCGGCCAAAGTGACGCAACAGCAACTTAATGCCCAATCCGCAGAAAAGGCGGTAGAAGAAGTGCTTCATGAAATAAGCGAACAGCACTCCGCCCGTGTATAAAGAGATATGAAAAGTGCAGACCGTATTTTAGCCCGGCGTTATGCCCGCGCTTTTGACGCTTTAAGTCAAGACAGCACGCAGGCTGCGGCGCGTTTTGAAACACTGCAGCACGCGGCGCACGCTTTGCGCGCGGTCCAGGCATATATGCAGGATCCGGCCTTTTCTTCTGCGGAAAAAGCCGCTTGGATTGAAGATGTGTTGCAAGGGGACAGGGCTGTAGCCGGTTTTATTTGCGCATTGGTGCAGGCCAAGCGGTATTATTTGCTGGACAGCTGTGTGGAGGAAGTGGGGCTGTTGTTAGATGAGCGTTTGGGCCGAGTGCGGGCCCACGTGCAGACGGCGTTTGAACTTTCTGACGGACAAAAAAAGCGGGTGGAAGAAGCGTTGGGCCGTTTCAGCGGCAAAAGCGCGTGTGTCCAATATCAAACAGACCCTGCCTTGTTGGGCGGTCTGCGGGCCCAAATCGGCGATGTGCTGATAGACGGTACGCTGAAAGCAAAATTTGAAAAATTAAAACAAGAATTAACCAAATAGCGGTGCGTATATGGCAATTAGACCGGAAGAAATAACAAGTATTATTAAAGAAAAAATAGAACATTTTCAAACCCAAGCGGACTTGAGCGAAGTCGGCACCGTCATTCAAGTAGGAGACGGTATAGCCCGCGTGTACGGGTTGAACCAAGTGAAAGCCTCTGAGCTGGTGGATTTTGGTCACGGCGTTAAAGGCATGGCTATGAACTTGGAGTATGATAATGTCGGCTGTGTGCTGATGGGCTCTGACGATGTGGTGCATGAAGGCGGCACAGTCAAACGTACCGGCGAGGTAATTAGCATTCCCGTAGGGGAAAGCATTATCGGCCGCGTAGTGGACCCGTTGGGACGCCCCTTAGATGGGAAAGGCGAAATAAAAACTGACAAAAACATGCCGCTGGATATCGTCGCCCCCGGCATTGTGGAGCGCCAGCCCGTCAAACAGCCGCTTCAAACCGGCCTAAAAGCCATTGATGCGCTGGTGCCTATCGGCAAAGGCCAGCGCGAGCTGATTATCGGCGACCGCCAAACCGGTAAAACCGCCATTGCCATAGACGCCATTATCAACCAAAAGAATTTGCCGGCCGACCAGCGCTGTCTGTGCATTTATGTCGCTATTGGGCAAAAAAACAGCACCGTAGCCCAAGTAGTGCAAACGCTGACGGACTTTGGCGCGATGGAATACACCACCGTCGTAGCCGCCACCGCGGCGGACCCGGCTTCTATGCTTTATATTGCCCCATACGCCGGCTGTGCCATTGGCGAATATTTTATGTGGAAAGGCAAAGACGTGTTGATTGTGTATGACGATTTGTCCAAACACGCCCAAGCTTACCGCCAAATGTCTTTGCTGCTGCGCCGCCCGCCCGGCCGCGAAGCGTATCCCGGCGATGTGTTTTATTTGCATTCCCGTCTGTTGGAACGCGCTTGCAAGCTCTCTAATGAAAACGGCGGCGGCTCGTTGACCGCGCTGCCTATTATTGAAACACAGGCCAATGACGTGTCGGCTTATATTCCGACGAACGTAATTTCCATTACCGATGGACAAATTTATTTGGAAAGCAGTCTCTTTTTAAGCGGCGTCAAGCCGGCTGTCAACGTAGGGCTTTCCGTCTCACGCGTAGGCGGCTCCGCCCAACGCAAGACTATGCGCAAAGTGGCTGGTACGCTGCGTATTGATATGTCCCAGTATCAGGAATTGGAAGGTTTTGCTCAGTTTGGTTCAGAGCTGGACAAAGAATCCCAACGCCAAATAGAACGCGGCAAACGCATGAAAGAGCTGCTTAAGCAAGACCAATATAAACCGATGCGCTTGTGTCAGGAAGTGTTGGCTTTGTATGCCGGAGTGCACGGCTATACCGATGAAATAGCCGTAGAGCAAGTGCGCCAATACGAAGCGCAGCTGATTGCCTGGGCCGGTGCGCAGAAAAAAGACTTAATGGAAGAATTGGACTCGGCTGCGGAACTGACGGAAGATTTGGCCCAAAAACTTAACAGCGCATTAGACGAGTTTAAATCTATTTTCAGCGGTAAATAAGGAGAATAAACCATGGAAACGAAGAAAAAATATTTAGTGACCGGCGGCGCCGGATTTATCGGCAGCAATATTGCCAAAACCTTGGAGGCGCAAGGACATGAGGTGACGGTCATTGATGACTTCTCCAAGAACGGCCATTTTAAGAACTTAATTGGGTTTAAAGGTGATGTGATTGCCGGAGATTTATTCAATTATTTGCCGGAAAATGATTATTTTGATGCTATTTTTCATGAGGCCGCCATCACGGATACAACCGTAATGGACCAAAAATTGATGATGGAGCAAAATGTGGAAGCTTTCCGCAATTTGCTTAATTACGCTGCCGAAAATGAAATTCCAAAAGTGATTTATGCTTCTTCCGCCGCGACGTACGGCAACGGCGCCGTACCGATGAAAGAATCCCAGCCAACCCACCCGGAAAATGTGTATGGATTTTCTAAAGTAATAGATGATAATGTGGCCCGTATGTTCAGCCATGACCACCAGGATATGAAAATTATCGGGCTGCGCTATTTCAATGTGTTTGGCCCGGGCGAAGATTTTAAAGGCAAAATGGCCAGCATGGTCTATCAGCTTTATAATCAAATGAAAGCCGGCAAACGCCCCCGTGTATTTAAATACGGTGAACAAATGCGCGACTTCGTATACGTTAAAGATGTAGTCAAGGCCAACCTCTGCGCCCTGCAAAACGGCAAAGAGACTGCCGTCTATAACTGCGCCACCGGCATTGCCCGCAGTTACAATGACGTTATTAAATGCTTAAACCATGAGTTGGGTACCAATCTGGAACCGGAATATATTGACAATCCCTATCCGTTCTTCCAAAACAAAACGGAAGCGGATATGAATTTGGCGTGGGAGAAAATCGGTTATAAGCCCGATTATACGTTGGAGACAGCCATTGCCGATTATGTGAGCATTTTGGAAGGCAAAAACAAATAAGGACTTGGTATGCAATCGCTTCGCGACATACGCCAAAATATCAAAGCTATACGCTCCACGCAGCAAATCATGCAGACGATGAAGATGATTTCCAGCGCGCGTATCCGCAAAGCCCAGCAGGCTATGGATAATGCGCGCCCGTTTGCCAAGAAAATGCTGGAGATGGTGTCTGACTTAAAGCAGGAAGTGTTGGCCTTTCCTGCCCCGCAGGAAGGAGAAGAAACCTGGGCCGGGCGTTTCTTTGTAAACAAAACTGGCAATCCGGGCAAAATAGGCCTGATTGTGATTACGGCCGACAAAGGACTAACGGGGTCGTTTAATGCGGTGATATTGCGTGCGGCGGTGGCGTTTTTAAAGGAGCACCAAGACCAGGAAATTTCTGTATTTTGCATTGGCAAAAAAGGGCGGGATTTTATCAGCCGCCTGCGCCATAAAAACATACACATTGTGTATGAAAGCGTGGGAATTTTCCCCAAAGTAACCTACGCCCATGCCGAGCTGCTGGGAGAAGCGGTAATGAAAGAGTTTTTTGAGAAAAAACTTTCTTCCGTTACGCTTATTTACAATGATTTCAAATCCATGGGCAGCCAGCGGCTGGCGCAGTATGAAGTATTGCCTTTTACTCTGCAAAGCCAAACGCAGAAAAAAGATGAAACGGAATTTTTATTTGAGCCGGGAGTGAAAGAAATATTCCGTATTTTGGTGCCGCGTTTGATGAAAGCGGATATGTACCGTGTTTTGCTGGAGAGCCAAGCCGCCAATTTGGCCGCCACCATGAACGCTATGGACGCCGCCAGTAAAAACGCAGGCGAATTGGCTGATGCGCTGGGCGTTACGCTGAACAAAGTGCGCCAGGCGGGCATTACCAATGAAATTTTGGATATTGTCAACGGGGCTGAAGCCCTAAACAGTTAAGTTTAGCAAGGGAAGAATACATATGAATACCGGAAAAGTAAGCCAGGTAATCGGCGCGGCCGTAGATATCGCTTTTGACGCCGCCCATCTGCCGGCTATTGAAAATGCAATAGAAATTCAGCTTTCAAAAGATAAAGTGATTATGGCTGAAGTGGCCCAGCAAATGGGCGACGGCATTGTGCGCTGTGTGGCGCTGGAAAGCACTGACGGCTTGCAGCGCGGCGCGCAAGCGCGCGACACGGGCGCCGCTTTAAAAGTGCCTGTTGGAGAAGGCTGCTTAGGCCGTCTTATGAATGTATTGGGCCAACCGCAGGACCACCGCGGCCCCATTGAAGCTGCGGAAAAAATGCCCATTCACCGCGATCCTCCTTCCTTGCAGGACCAAAACCCGACCCCGGAACTGTTTGAAACCGGTATTAAAGTGGTGGATTTAATTGCCCCGTATATGAAAGGAGGCAAGGTAGGCCTGTTTGGCGGTGCCGGCGTGGGCAAGACCGTGCTGATTATGGAACTGATCAACAATGTGGCGCGCGAGCACCACGGCAGCTCCGTCTTTGGCGGTGTAGGCGAAAGAAGCCGCGAAGGGAACGATTTGTGGCTGGAAATGCAGGAAAACAAACTCAGCGACGGCAGTTCCGTGCTGGACAAAACCGTGCTGGTATACGGACAGATGAACGAGCCTCCCGGCTCCCGTGCCAAAGTGGCGCTGACGGCTTTGACGCAGGCGGAATATTTCCGCGACGTCAAAGGCCAAGATGTGTTGCTGTTCTTGGACAATATTTTCCGCTTTGTATTGGCTAACTCGGAAGTGTCCGCCCTGCTGGGGCGTATGCCTTCTGCCGTAGGATATCAGCCTACGCTTAACACCGAAATCGGCAAATTGCAGGAGCGTATTACCTCTACCAAAAAGGGCGCCATTACCTCCATTCAGGCCGTGTATGTGCCGGCAGACGACTTGACCGACCCCGGCGTGGCGGCCACGTTCTCCCACTTAGACGCGACAACGGTGTTATCCCGCGCGCTTTCCAGCCTGGGTATTTATCCGGCGGTGGATCCGCTGGAGTCCACTTCCCGCATTTTGGATCCGCGTATTATCGGTCAAGAGCATTACCAAGTGGCCCAAGATGTGCGCCGCATATTGCAGAAATATAAAGATTTGCAAGATATTATTGCTATTTTGGGTATGGACGAATTGTCCGATGAGGACAAGAAAACTGTCAACCGCGCCCGCAAAATCCAAAAATTTCTCTCCCAGCCCTTTACGGTGGGCGAGCAGTTTACGGGCCGCCCAGGCAGATATGTTAAATTGGCCGATACCATTAAATCGTTTAAAGGCATCGTCAACGGCGAATATGACCATATTCCCGAATCCTGCTTTTTCATGTGCGGCGGCATAGAAGACGTGCTGGCCAACTATGAAAAAGTAAAAGCCAAAGAACAAGAGTAATTTATGGCAAAAACGCTTTATCTAAACCTGGTGACCCCTCAAAAGCAGCTGCTGGACAGCGTGGCGGTGGAGTCTGTAGTGCTGCCGGCTGCGGCGGGGGAGCTGGGCGTGCTGCCGGGCCATCTGCCGATGATTGTGCAGCTGGGATATGGCTCGCTGCGCTATAAAGTAAACGGCAAAGAAGAAGAATTTGCCGTCTTGGGCGGTTTGGCGGAAATATTACGCGAAGGCGTAAATGTTTTTGCCGAAGGGGCGGACTTGGCTGATGAAATTGACGAGGAAGCGGAGAAACAAAAAATTAAACGCGCCAAAGAATCGCTCTCGCGCAAAGATGCCGATATAGACTTTGAGTTGGCGGAGCTGGAGATTAAACAAGCCATCGCCCGCATGAAAGTCAAAAAACATCATTTGGGCTAAGCTTCCTTTTTTGTTTTTGCCCCGCCTTTACAGGCGGGGTTTTTTAATATAGCCTTGGGCATGGCGGGGTTGAATGCGTAGTTATTATAGCCAACAGTATGGCTGCATGCAGAGAAGGCGCTTGCCGGGTTTTATGAGCAGACATAGCCTTGCTTTTTTGAAACACCGTTTGTTTGGCAGAACACATATTTAAAGCAAATCAGACGGTCTGTTCTGTGCCGCAAACTCCATTTTGTTCTCGGAGACGGCCGCTTAGGAAGGCTTCGTGGGTTAAGAAGAAAAACAGAAGTGTTTTTTGTGGTAATTTTGTGTACAATAAGGGGGAAGACCCTTCTGTGGAGAATTTATATGAATCACAAACCAATCGTAGTAGGGCTGGGAGAACTTTTGTGGGATATGTTGCCTTCCGGCAAACGGGCCGGCGGCGCACCGATTAATTTTGTTTATCATGCCACCCAGCTGGGTGCCCGGGGATACGCCATCAGTGCGGTAGGTCATGACGCTTTAGGTGCCGAAATATTGCAGGAGCTGAATAAGGCCGGTATCCAGCACCAGGTGGCACAATTGGATTACCCAACCGGACATGTCAACGTGGTTTTAAAAAATGGAATTCCGGACTATACGATTGTGGAAAATGTGGCATGGGACCATATCCCGCTTACGGAGCAAAGCATAGAGCTGGTCAAACAGGCGGATTGCGTCTGTTTTGGCTCTTTGGCCTTGCGCCATGCAGATTCCCGTAAAACAGTGGAAGCTTTGTTGGATTGCAGTTCTCCCAGCGCTTTGCGTTTTTTTGATATCAATTTGCGCCAGCATTATTACAGCAAAGAGCTGATAGAAAAATTGTTGCGCCGGGCAAATGTATTTAAATTTAATGATGAAGAAATCCGCGTACTGCGGGAAATGTTTGTTTTATCCGGCACCGATGATGATGTTTGCCGCACGTTGCTGGAGCGTTTTGATTTGCAGTATGTCGTGTTTACGGCAGGAGATCAGTTCAGTGCCGTGTATGCCCCGGGAGAAAAATCCTATTTCCCTACGCCGCATGTACATGTGGCGGATACGGTGGGAGCGGGCGACAGTTTTTCCGGTGCGTTTGTGTATCATATTTTGACAGGCAAAGGGCTTAAAGAAGCGCATGAAGAAGCAGTCCGCGTGGCTGCTTTCGTCTGCACGCAAGAGGGCGCTTGGCCTGCTTATCATTAAAAAGGAGAACCTATGACTCAAGAGAAGCAAAACTCGTCGTTAACAGCAAAACTAGTTCCGGTCATGTTGGCTTTTTTTGCCATGAGCTTTGTTGATTCTGTCGGTACGGCAACAAACTATGTAAAAGAAAGCTTCAACCTGTCCAACACGGTAGCCAATTTGTGCCCGTCTATGGTGTTTTTTTGGTTTTTGGTGTGTTCGGTGCCTACCGGAATGCTGATGAATAAAATCGGCCGGCGCAAAACGGTGTTGGTCAGCTTAATTGTTACGGTGGCGGCTTTGGCCTTGCCTTTGATGTATTACCATTTTGCCACGCTGATGTTGGCTTTTGCTTTGTTGGGTATTGGAAACGCGATTATGCAGGTGTCTTTAAATCCGCTGGTGTCTAATATTGTCAGCGGACAAAAATTGGCCAGCTTTATGACTTTTGGTCAATTTGTCAAAGCCATCGGCTCGTTTATAGCGCCCATTTTGGCTGCATGGTGTGCGGCAAGATTTAATAACTGGGCCTTTATGTACGGCGTATTTGCTTTGGAAGCTTTGGTCGCGTTTGTTCTGTTGGCCCGCGAAGATATCCAGGAAGAAGAACTCAGCGGCAAAATTACCGGGTTTAAAGAAGCGTTTGCTTTGCTGGGCGATCCGATGATTTTGCTGTGTTTTGTGGGGATTATGTGCCATGTGGGTATTGATGTGGGTACGAATACTACGGCACCCCAAATCTTGATAGACCGGCTGGGTTGGACCCTTTCCCAAGCCATTTATGCCACGAGCGTATATTTTATGTTCCGCACGATTGGCTGTTTCTTAGGCGCGTTTTTGCTGGCCAAATACTCTGCTAAAGGCGTCTTTAGGATCAGTGTATCCTTTATGCTGGTGGCGATGATTGGGCTGTTTGTCTTCCATAATCAGTGGCCCATTTATGCCTGTATCGCTTTGATTGGGCTGGGCAACTCCAATATTTTCTCCATTATTTTCTCGCAGGCTTTATTATATAGACCGGATAAGAAAAACGAAGTGTCCGGGTTGATGATTATGGGGCTGATTGGCGGTACGGTGTTCCCGTTGTTGATGGGATATGCTTCCGATTTGATGGGCAGTCAGAACGGCAGCGTGCTCGTGATGACCTTAGGCGTACTGTATTTGTTGTGCTTGATGGGTAAAATCAAATCCGCAGCGTAAGCGTTTGTTGTTTTGGAACCCGCTTCTTGTGTGTAAGGAGCGGGTTTTTTATATAATGGGAAAGAAGTGTCATCTTTTGCTTGGAGAGGGAGTATGCGTAACGTAACCGAATTTGCGTGGGATAGTAAAAAAATTGTTTGGGTGATAGTTATATTGGCGCTTGTGATTGTGGGATTGGGTTCTTATTTTACGGTGCCGGCGGGCAGCGTTGCCGTGAAGCTGCGCTTTGGAAAAATTATCGGCTCTTATACGGAAGGGCTGCATTTGAAACTGCCGTTGATTGACAGGGTGGAGAAATTTTCTGTCCGTATTAAAAAGGATTCTTTTGAAACGGAAGCTTTTTCCAAAGATTTGCAGAGTGTGGGTTTGACGCTGGCCATTAACCACCGCATTTTGCCCGAGACGATTATTTCCGTCTACCGCAACCTGGGTCCGGACTATACCAACACGGTGCTGCGCCCGACAGTGGAGGAATGGACCAAAGCGGTTTTGGCTAAATATTCTGCGGAGAGCGTCATTTCTAACCGGGTGCAAGTGGCCAAAGAATTAGATGAGATTTTAAAATCCAAAATGGCTGAAAAACAAGTAGTAATTTCTGATGTGGCGATTACGAATTTTGAGTTTTCTCCTCAGTTTTTAAAAGCCGTAGAAGAAAAACAAATTGCGGAACAAGAAGCCAAACGTGCCACCAATTTGGTGGAAAAAGTAAAGAAAGAAGCCGAACAGAAAATTTTGCAAGCTCAGGCGGAAGCTCAGTCATTGCGTTTGCAGCGGGAAGTGGTGTCGGATAATTTAATTCGTCTGCGCCAGGTGGAAGCCCAACTTAAAGCAATAGAAAAGTGGGACGGGCGCATGCCTACTTATATGGCGGGAGACCAAATGCCTTTTGTAATGGCTAAATAAGTATGAAGAAATTATTGATTCTCTTATTGATTGTTCTTCTGGCGGGGGCGCTGGGGTATTTTTTCTTCTATAAAAGACCCCAAACGCAATCCTTCCGTCAGGATCAAGCCGCGTCTGAACAAGGAGACGCGCAGGCACAGCTGGCTATGGCGCAACGTTATATTGCAGGCGATATGGTGGGAAAAGATACCCAAGCCGCCGCTGCCTTGTATGAACAGGCAGCCGCCCAAGGTCAAGTGCAAGCCACTTATGAGCTGGCGCAAATTTATTTGTTTGACAGCCATTGGTCTTCCAAACGGAATGAAGGACTGGCTTATTTAAAATCAGCCGCCGAGCAAGGATATGCTCCGGCTCAGTATTTGTTGGGTAATTTATATTTTTCCGGTTATAAAACGCTGCCAAGCAACCAAGTGCAAGCCGTGCTGTGGTGGACAGAAGCCGCCCGCCAGCAAAACCAGGAAGCGCAAAAAGCATTAGATGATTTCTATTCTTCTTCTCCTGCTTCGGCACAGCAAATTGAGCAAATAAACAATACGTTGCAGCAAGCCCAAGCCGGAGACAAAGAAGCGTTGTGGCAAGCAGGGCAGTGGTTTTTACAGGGAGGTCTCCTGGAGCAAAATACGGATAAAGCCCAAAAATATTTGGACCAGCTGGCCCAACAGGGCGACGCGAAAGCATCTTATGCGCTTTTTGAGCTGTATTCCGCTCCTTCGGTCAATCAAGATCAGTTTAAAGCCGCTGACTATTTAAGGCGTGCCGCCAACAGCGGCCTTGCCCAAGCCCAATATATGCTGGGCAAAAAAATATATGAAGCCGCCCCCACAGACCCCGCTTCCCAGAAAACGGCGTTGGCGTGGCTTAACCGGGCGGCCCAACAGAAATACACAGACGCTTTATATTTAAGCGCTCTGTTGTATTGGCGCGGGCAAGGCGTTGCGAAGAATTTGCCCAGAGCCTTTGCTTTGTTTCAACAAGCTGCCGAACAAGGCAATGTCGATGCTCAATATTATGTGGGAAAGAGCTATCTGGAAGGAATTGGCGTTGCGCGCAATAAAGAGAGAGCTTTGCGTTGGCTGCGTGTAGCCAGCTGGGGAGGTCACCAAGAGGCGGCGGCTTTGTTAGAGCAAGCTTCCAAATAAGCTTTCTGTTTTTGTAAGGGCAGCCATTGGGAAAAGATTCCCCTTGAAATTAGTTTTGATAAAATTTAGCTATGAATAAAATCTATCAAACATTTTCTTTAGATCCAAAAACTTACCGAACATTTCGCAGCGGTTTTACGCTGATAGAACTGTTAGTGGTGGTGCTAATTATCGGTATTTTGGCGGCTGTTGCTTTGCCCCAATATGAGAGAGCCGTTGCAAAAGCGCGCATGGCGGAAGCTGTTTCCGTGTTGCGTAATTTGCAAACTTCGGTGGAAATGTATATCTTGGCGAACGGCTGGCCCTCACAGGCGGGATTTTTGCCATTAAATGAACTAGATATAGATATTACTTCTATGGGGTGCTCGGATACTTATACGGAATGTGGCAGTGAATACTACTATTATAGAGTTCATCATTCCGCACAGGAGATTTCAATATCAGCCGGAGATCTGAAAGATGCCGCTCATTTAGGTGGTCCCAATTGGCAGTTTTTGTTGAAAAGAGACGTAAATGGAAAATGGGAAAAAATTGTTTAAGTTACGATACGAAGTTTGATTATTTGTGTACGAGTTTTTTGTCAAATTAATACAGCTGTCATATGGCTCAGCCTCATTTGGGCATATAAACGCCGCATATGGCATAAGTAGCGTCAAGACATCGGTAAATCTTTGTTAGGAATATGCCCCCGCTTTGCAAGCGGGGGCTGTTGTTTAACTAACCCAATTGCGGATAGAGCGGGAATCCTTTCAAAAATGCTTCTACTTCTTGCGCTTGCGCCGTTAAATAAGACTCATCTTCATGATGTGTAATCGCGCGGTCAATAAAATCGGCCACTTTTATCATGTCTGTTTCTTTCATTCCGCGGGTGGTAATAGCTGGGGTGCCAATGCGCAGCCCGCTGGTAACAAACGGCTTTTCCGGGTCAAAAGGAATAGTGTTTTTGTTGGCGGTGATGCCGGCTTTGTCCAAGGCGGCTTCGGCGGCTTTGCCGGTGAGTCCTTTGGAACGTAAATCAATACACATTACATGGCTGTCTGTGCCGCCAGCTACCAAGCGGTATCCTTTATCCAGCAAGGCTTGAGCCAATGCTTTGGCGTTTAAGACAACTTGATGTTGATAGGCTTTAAATTGTGGTTTTAATGCTTCTCCAAAACAGACGGCTTTGGCGGCGATTACATGCATTAAAGGCCCGCCCTGCACGCCGGGAAATACAGCGGAGTTGATGGCTTTAGCCAAGCTTTCTTTGCATAAAATCAGCCCGCCGCGCGGCCCGCGCAACGTTTTATGCGTAGTGGTGGTTACCACGTCGGCATAAGGTACGGGGTTCGGATATTCTCCGGCGGCAATCAGTCCGGCATAATGCGCTACATCACAGGCCAAATAAGCGCCGCAGGAGTCGGCGATCTCACGCAGGCGTTTCCAGTCAAACACGCGGGAATAATTAGACGCGCCCGCCATAATTAGTTTAGGTTTGTGTTTTAAAGCCAACTCGGCGGCTTCATCGTAATCAATTTGTTCGGTATCGGGGCGTACGTTCATAGCCACGATGTTAAAATATTTGCCGGAGAAGTTAAGAGGGTGCCCATGGGTCAAATGTCCGCCATGGGAGAGGTTGAGCCCCAGCACCGTATCGCCTGGTTTAACCAAAGCGACATAGACGGCCATATTAGCTTGCGCTCCGGAATGGGGCTGTACGTTTGCGTGTTCGGCGCCGAAAATCTTTTTGGCGCGTTCAATGGCTAGATTTTCAGCTATATCTACAAATTCGCAGCCGCCGTAATAGCGTTTGGCGGGGTATCCCTCGGCGTATTTGTTGGTCAGTACGGACCCTTGCGCCTGCATGACCGCCAATGAAGTGAAATTTTCCGACGCAATCAGTTCCAGTTTCTTGCGTTGTCTGTTTAATTCCGCCGCCACTGCGGCAAAGACTTCAGGGTCATTTTTTTCTAGTTCAGAATACATAAAAACTCCTTCCAAATCATTTTGCGGCGCGCGTGTTTTTCTTTCGCGCTTTTTATTATATTTTACTATGAAAACCGCTTGAATTTTCATATAATTTAATAAACAAGAAAATAAAAAAAGCGCCGTTTGTGCGGCGCATATTCCCACATGCAGAGGTGTAATAAAAAATGGCAAAACTCACGCAAAAAGACTTCCTCAAAGGCACCATCAAACACATTGACATGAAGAAATACAATGTGGTCCCCATGGTAGAAGCCTTTGAAAACATGGCTTATTCTTCCCGCGACCTGGCCCGCGCCAGCAAAATCTACCACCAGATGTTGTCCGACAAGAACTGCTCCATTATTTTGTGCATTGCCGGCTCGTTGATTTCGGCCGGGCTGAAAAAGATTATTGTGGACATGATTCAAAACAACATGGTAGACGCCATCGTTTCCAACGGGGCCAATATTGTGGACCAAGACTTTTTTGAAGCTTTGGGCTATAAACACTATTTAGGTACTCCGCATAATGCTGATGACAACCTTTTGCGCGATTTGCACATTGACCGCATTTACGACACCTACATCAATGAAGACGAATTGAAAGTGTGCGATGAAACCGTACACAAAATTTGCAATTCGTTAGAGCCGCGCCCGTATTCTTCCCGCGAGTTTATTTGGGAAATGGGCAAATGGTTGGAAAAGAACAAAAAAGGCAAAGACAGCGTCGTCTATAATGCTTATAAATACGGCGTACCGGTGTTTGTGCCGGCTTTTTCCGATTGCTCCGCCGGCTTTGGCTTTGTAGCACACCAAACCGAACACCCGACGGCTCATGTCACTATTGACAGCGCCAAAGACTTTTTGGAATTGACCAAAATTAAAATCAAAGCCAAAGAAACGGGCTTGATGATGTTCTCCGGCGGCGTACCGAAGAATTTTGCCCAAGATACGGTGGTTGCGGCTGAAATTTTAGGCGCAGACGCTCCGATGCACAAATACGCCGTACAAATCACGGTAGCCGACGAGCGTGACGGCGCACTGTCCGGCTCTACGCTCAAAGAGGCTTCTTCTTGGGGCAAGGTATCCACCGCGCTGGAACAAATGGTGTATGGCGAATGCACCACGCTCATTCCGCTTATCATCGGATATGGCTATCATAAAGGCGCATGGAAAAAACGCAAAGCGGCCAACTATGTGAAATTCCTGCAAGATGAAGATAAAAAAGTGGCCGCATTGAAAGCTAAAGAGAATAAAGCCAAGAAATAAATGCTTCGCTTGAAACTGCTCTTAACGCTTGTACTTGTAATCTGCCCGTGGGTCGTGTCCTACGGGCAGCTCCATTTTGCAGGGGTAAATGGAGAACGCGGGTATGCGGCGCTTAAGGGCAGTTACCGGTGGGATTTGGATAATGGATTTATTTTGACGCCGGCTGTGGGGTATTACCGCATGAGTGACAAAGAAGAAGATGAACCCGGCGCCACAACGAAATACGCCTTATCCGTAGCCTATGAAATAATGGATAATTTAGTAGCGGACCTTGCCGGGGCGTATATCCCGCGCCGGTTGGGGTTTGAAAACGTCATGTATGGGGCCGGGCTGGTTTATACCTTGTGTTACCGCTGTGGGCCGTTTAAAAATCCTTATATTCATGCCCGTGCCGGGCAGTCTTTTTATGACATTGCGAAAGATATCAACGGCCAGCCGCTTGCTTCACGTTTTAAAACAACGGCCACGGCGGCCTCTTTGGAATTGGGCAGCGAGCTGGGCGCTTTTTGGCTGCAAGCACGCTATGATAAAGTGATAAAATATAATCATAAGCCTCCGCAGCAGATTACTTCTAATTGGACTGAAATCCCCTATATGACGGCGGTGGTGCAGGGGTTTGTCAGTGATATGACGGCTGTCCGTATAGCATACCGCACGCGGTGGATTTCTCCATATGCTGTGTATGCGCGTTATAAGTATTTGGTAAGCAGCGAATATACGGTATCTGTGGCGGGCGGGCTGGCGTTGCATTTAGGACAAGGTACAATTAGCGGCGGGGTGGAAATTTTTGAACAAAACCGCCAAGACCACCGTAAAACATATTTTTTTATGTCCGCCAGCACGGAATTTTAACAGACAGAGGTTTTTATGGCAAAACAAAACTCCTCTTTTGCCTTACATTGTAACGTAGATGAAAAATCTTTTTCTAAAGCGATGTTTTTGTGTCGGTTTTTTACCGGTATTTCTATGATTTATTTTGCGCTGGGCAGTTTGTTGTACTGGCGGGAATTTTTGGTAAATACGGCGGCGCTGGGGTTTCCGTTTTCGGTGCCGGTGGCGTTTGCTCTGACGGGGGCAGAGCTGTTTTTGGGGCTTTTTTTGCTGTTGGGGTGGCATACTCGTTTTAGTGCGTTGGTCGCTTTGCCGCTGACGCTGATATGTGCTATTATATTTTTCGCGGGAGACTATAACAAAGCGTTTGTTGTCTTATGCCTGCTGCTTTGTGCTCCGCTTGGTACACTGCTGTGGCTGGGGCCGGGGCTGATAAGCCTGGACTATAAACGCAGTCAGCGTGCTGCCCGCCGGTTTTTCAGAGGTTGATACATGAGTGAAAATACCCCCTATGTCAGTTTGGCCAACAAATACCGCCCTCAGCGTTTTGAGGATATGGTTGGCCAGGAAAGCATTTCAAAGACATTACAAAATGCGTTAAAATTGGGCCGTATTGCCCATGCGTATTTGTTTTATGGTCCGCGCGGCTGCGGCAAGACGACGACTGCCCGTATTTTGGCCAAAGCGTTAAACTGTACCGGGCATGGACAGGACAAACCCACGCCGCAGCCGTGTGGTGAGTGCCCGCAGTGCCAGGATATTGCGCAAAGTGCGGATATGGACGTGCTGGAACTAGACGCCGCTTCCAATACCCAGGTGGAAAAAGTGCGCGAAGCAATTATTGATACAGTGGCGCTGGCTTCTTCGCGCAACCGCTATAAAGTGTTTATTTTAGATGAAGTGCATATGCTTTCCACCAGCTCTTTTAATGCTCTGCTGAAAACAATTGAGGAGCCGCCCCAACATGTAGTTTTTATTTTGGCTACCACGGAAAAACATAAAGTGCCGGCCACGATTGTCAGCCGTTGCCAAACTTTTCGTTTCCGTCCTATGACAAGCGACGAAATTACCAATCACTTGTTGGACTTAGCGGAAGCGGAAGGACTGGATTTGACGGAGAAAGCGGCCCGCATTATTGCCAAAAATGCCGGCGGCGCCATGCGTGATGCGTTGACGCTGATGGACCGAGCGATTGCCTACTCTGATGGTAAAATAGACGAAAAACTGGTGGGGGAAATGCTGGGGCTTACTCCGCAGGATTTGCTGGCGCAAACCGTGCGTGCTTTAATTGAAAAAGACGGCTCCGCGCTGCATAGCGTGTTTGAAACGCTGCGCGCCGAAGGATTTGACGCTAATGCATTCTTGAAAGATTTAAAAAATGCGCTGGGAGAGTTGTTTTATTTTTCCCTCAATCACGGCGCGACGCCATTTGATCAGGCTCCGGCTATTATTAAACAAGCTTCGGCTGGATTATTGGCGGCCTTATCTCGCAAAATTAATAAATTGGCCGAAGAAGTAAAATTTTCAGATAATGCCTTAGTCAGCGCTGAGGTGGGATTGTTTACGGTTATGGACAGTTGTTTTGACGTGGAAGGTTTTATCCGCCGTTTGGAAGCATTGGAACGCGGAGAAAACAATGGCGGGGGGTCTCCCTCGCAAACGTCTTCTAGTTCTTCTTCCAAACGTCAGATGCCTTCTGGGGCAAAGCCTGTTTCTCAGGGGACAAGCCATAGCACAGAAAATCATACCCAAGCGGCTTGGTATACGCAAAAGACCGCTGAATCTCCGGCTGCTTCGGGGAACGCAGCGGCTTTGGCCGTGGGGCCTTTGCCGGCGTATCAAGGGAATGCGGTTACGGCTGCTGCGCAAACTCGTACAGCTGACGCTGCTTTCTCTACGATAAGTACACCTGTTGCCACGGCTGCAGCACAAAAGCCTCTCTCCGCCAGTGGCACGACACAACCCTCCGCCGTGGTGGAAGATAATCATCTTTTGTGGAATAAAGTGGTGAAAGCGTTTGAACGCAGCCCGTTTGTGTATGACGCGATGACTAATTGTTCTGTGCATTTTGAAGGGGATTTGTGGCTAATTCATTTTAGCGCGGGAAAAGAATTTTATAAGGTTCCGGCTCAGACTAAATTGGCTGAACTGGAGAAAACGGCTTTTAAGTTGGGCGGCCGCCATATTAAAATACAGATTGTGGCGTCGTCTGCCGTTCAGAATCACTCTCCTGCGGCGTCATCAGCTGCGGCAGAGGGGGCCTCGGCCGCTGCGGTGCCGGGACAAAAGGACAGCCGGGCAGGCGCGTCAGCTGGTGCGGGTCGTCAAGTGTCCCAGACGGCTTGTGTTTCACAAACCAAAAAGGAATCTTCCCCTGCCGGTGTGGTGATCAGTCGGGAGGAGCCTTTTGTGGCAGCAGATTTTTCAGCAGATATAGAGCCCGCTTCCGTAACATGTCCTGATGAAATAAAAGGAATACTTGATGTGATTGAAGGAGAGGTCTTGGCGTAATATGAAAGCATTGGAGCGGCTGGAACATGCGTTGCGCAGAATGCCGGGGGTAGGACCCCGCCAGGCGGAACGTTTGGCCTCATATTTTCTGCGGGCCGCACAAGGGGAAGTGGAGGAATTTGTAGAAGCTGTGCTGGGAGTAAAAAAGAATGTAAAGCTTTGCCGTGTTTGCCATGCTTACAGCGAAAGTGATATTTGCAGCATTTGTGCAGATCCGGACCGAGACCGCAGTATAATTTGTGTGGTAGAGGACCCTCAAGACATAGAATCTATTGAAAAAACAGGCGCTTTCAGCGGATTGTACCATGTTTTGCACGGCGCTATCTCCCCTATGGAAGGCAGGGGGGCGGAGCAGGTAAAAGTAAAAGAACTGTTGCAGCGTGTACAAAATGCCCCGGTGCCGGTGCGGGAAGTGATTTTAGCCACAGACCCGGATACGGAAGGAGAGACCACGGCCTTGTATTTGGCAGATTTGCTGCATGGCCTGGTGGAACGTGTGACGCGTATTGGGTATGGGGTGCCGCTGGGCGGGGATATTGACTATATAGATGAGATGACGCTGGGCTATTCGCTCAAAGGCCGTACTAAAATGTAAATGCATTACAGCTATTACAAAAGACCTCTTTTGTTGCTGCTTGTTTTGTATGTGGCGCTGTTGGCTTGCTTTTATAAGCCGGCGCCTTCTTCCAACGATGTTTACCATAAAATTGCTCTAAAACAAGTCACGCTGACCGGGAAAGTGGTGGGCTTTCCGGTACAAAAAACCAAAAGCCATAATGTGATTATAAAGGTATTCTCCGTGAATGGAGAAAAAACCGACGGCTATGTATATGCCCGTTTTAAAGACTATGTCCCGCGCTGGCATGAAACGCTGCAACTGGAGGGAAGGTTAAAAAAGCCTTATTCTGTTGCGTTGATGGGTAATTTTGACTGGGGCGCTTATTTGGCTACAAAAAATGTATTTACGGAAATCAACGTAACAGCCGTACAACGCCGGCAGGCTCCTTCTTTCTTCTTCCGTTCGGTATCTGCGGTGCGAGAGGATATATTGGCTGTTTTTGAGCGGAGTTTTCCGCGTAATTTGGCTGCCATTGCCGGAGGAGTCCTGCTGGGGGAGCGCGGCGAAATAGATCCTTCTTTGTATGCGGATTTTCAAGACAGCGGCGCTATTCATTTGCTGGTCGCCTCCGGCGGCAATGTGGGCTTTGTGACATTGGTGGTATTTGCTTTCTGTTCGTTGTTTGGAGCCGGCCGAAAAAAGACGGTTCTGTTGGCGCTTGTTATCGCGGGGATATATACGCTGATTGCCGGGGCAGACGCTCCATTAATGCGCGCATATTTTATGACTGTATGCGCGGTGGGAGGTTATTTTCTGCATCGTAACAGCGGTGTTTTTCAAGGGCTGATAGTTTCCTGTTTTATAATTTTGCTGATTACGCCTGCGGCCATATTTGAAACAGGATTTGAGATGTCTTTTTTGGCTACATTGGCTATCATTGTTTGTCTAAATAATTATATGCTGCCTTATCATTGGCCGCGTTGGGTAAAATTTTTTGTACAGATTTTCTTGGCTACGCTGAGTACGCAGTTAGTGCTCTTGCCGGTATTTACGAATGTGTTTTTCAAAGTGTCATTTGTAGGGCTTATAGCCAATATGTTATTGGTGCCGTTGGCTTCGGTATTAATGGGGCTGGGCGTGGCATATTATGTGTGTACTTTGCTGCATGTGGGGTTTTTGCTGCAGGCGCTGACGGGGGCGACGCTTTTGCTTTTTCAGCAGCTGGTGGAAACATTCGCCTCTTTTCCGCTTTCTTCTCTTGTGGCTGCGGCATGGCGGCCGGGGTGGATTGTGTCTTATTATGCCGCTATCTTTTTGCTTTTTAATATCCCGCAGAAAGATTTTGTACGCCGTTGCTGGAAAGGGATAGCCGCTCTGATGGTGTTGGCGCCGATAGTGCAGTATACGTTGTTTAATAAGCCTACGGTGTGGCTGCTTAATGAGTGGAACAAAAGCGCAGTGTTATTGCGTACTTCCGACGGGAAACGTTTGTTGTTCGGAACGGCGATAGAAGGAGAAAAATTAGCCCGCGCTGTGCTTGCATCGGGCTCGCGTACGTTAGATGCGGTGTTTATCAGTGAAGACGCAGCGAAACAAACCGCAGAAGCCGCAGCGCTGGCCCGCAGCATACGGGTGGAACGGACCGTTCTGCCTTTTACAGATATATGGCCCGGGGAAGAAATCCGTTTTGATAGGCTGGGTATTACGGCACAATGGGGATTGCTGTTAAACCGCAAAGGGGCCTTGTGGCGCAACCGGGGGTACAGCGGCGGCAGAGACAGCATTTCATATGAAGTGGCAGACGGGCCGCTGCACTTTGTTACGGCGGCAAATAACCGGTTTATTGTGATAGACGGAAAACGCTATGACAACGAACGAAACCGCACTAGCACTCTGCATTTGTAATATAATATAAGGGCATGCTGGAAAAAGGAGTGTCTTATGGAAGAAAAAGAGCTGCAAACTCATAAACTGTTTTTGCGTGAAGCGATTAAGCTTGCGCGGGAGAATGTTGCCACAGGGCGCGGGGGGCCGTTTGGGGCCGTGATAGTTAAAGATGGTCAAATTATCGCGCGTGGAAGCAATCAAGTGCTGGGAAGCAAAGACCCTACTATGCATGCAGAAGTAGATGCCATACGCACGGCATGCAAAAAACTGAATCATTTTGAACTTAAAGATTGCATCATTTATTCTTCTTGTGAGCCTTGCCCGATGTGCTTGGGCGCTATTTATTGGGCGCGGCCGAAGGCATTGTATTTCGCGGCGGACCGTCATACGGCTGCCAAACATGGATTTGATGATAAGTTTATTTATGATGAAATCGTCAAAGAGCCGGCCCAACGCGGCATCAAAACGGTATGCATAACCTTAGAAGAGCGGGAAGAGCCGTTTGAGCGATGGGACCAAAAAGAAGACAAAATGCAATACTGATTTGCCCCCGGCGCATGAAGCCGGGGATTTTATTGTTTATATGTGTTGTTGGGGCTGTTTAAGGGAAGCCGAAGCCCATGCGGTTGCCAATTCTGGCAAGTTAACGTATCGTTTGGCGGTTGGTTAAGGGGAGGAAAGACTTCTTTTTTGTGGATTGGCAAAAGGGAAATAAATACCAGGCTCCTGCTTGCTTAAGCTGTAAATGCAATGTTTCAGTGCATTCCCGTCTGGGTCTTGATAAATGGATATCTGGGGTGAGAGAAATATAGCAAAGTGGTATTTGAGAGGCAATCCGTTGGCTCCGCCCATATATTGCAATAACGTAGCGCCGGAAGTCTAATTGCACAGTATTTCTTTATACGGCAAAAGAAAAGAGACCTTGCTTATGAAAAAAACAAATGGCTTTACTTTGATAGAACTCTTGGTAGTCGTGTTGATTATTGGTATTCTGGCGGCGATCGCTTTGCCTCAGTATGAAACGGCGGTGGAGAAATCCCGCGCGGTGGAAGCTTTTGTGAATATGAAGCATGCGCGAAACGCTTGGAATTTGCATTATATGACTTATGGAACGGCTGATTCGTTGCCTAGGGCGCAGGATATTATGGAGCTCAGCGGAGGCCGGTGGAGTGACGACGGACACAGATACTGTACAAAAAACTTTATCTATGAAATGG
>CALUVB010000004.1 GCA_944324115.1 uncultured Elusimicrobiales bacterium | reverse complement strand
AGCACAGGATTTAAAAACAGCTTTCTGATATTGAGGCACAGCCACCGCCGCCAAAATGCCGATTATCAGCACTACCACCAACAATTCTATAAGCGTAAAGCCCCTTAAATGAGCATTAGAAGAACTTGCTGTCAGAGGAATTCTTTTTTGATAAATTTTTTTCATAAATAAAATTTATCAAAAAAAAAACAATGCAAGAGAAAGCTAGTTTAGCAGTTTCTTTTTATATGACATGCCCAGCTCAGATGACATTTATATCTACATTAAAAGTCCGCGGAGAGAAAAAAACAGTGCCTATAGACACTGTTTTTTAATGTTTTAGTTTAAAAGCGAATGGCAAACATTTCCGGACTGACTAAGTAAAATAAATTAATCAACGCACCCGCACTTAAAAAAGGCCCAAAGGGTATAGCATCTGATTTATTTTTTCCTTTAAAAATCATCAAAAACACGGAATATACCAATCCCAACACAGACGCAAAAACAATGGTCGTAATCACACCCTGCCAGCCGACAAACGCTCCAATTCCGCCCATCAGCTTCACATCGCCGCCGCCCATGGCCTCTTTCTTAAACATGACATATCCCAACAACGCCACCGCCAACGTACCGAAAAATCCAACCGCCGCGCCTCCCAAACTTTGCAAAAAATGGCTCCAGCCGCTTCCGTCAAAATTAGGATTGAGCCAGCTGAAAACCAAGCCCAACACAATCAATCCCAAGGAAAAACGATCCGGAATAATCATCAGCTCCAAGTCAATTACCGAAAGAATGATTAAACAATACACCGCCACCAGCAGCACCGCAGTCCATGCGCTCAATCCCCAGCGCCACACAAATAGCACCGTCAACAACCCCGTCAAAAATTCTACAATGGGATATTGGCAGGAAATAGGGGCTTTGCATTGACGGCATTTCCCCCAAAGTATAATATAACTGAGCAAAGGGATATTGTCATAAAATTTAATAGGCTTCCCGCATTTCGGACAAAAAGAAGAAGGCCAAACTATAGATTTATTCTGTGGAATACGATATATGCAAACATTCAAAAAACTGCCGATAATCAAGCCAAATAAAGCCGAAAAAACCAAAATTAAACTTTCCATTCTCTCTCCTTTTTATTCACAAAAATCCCCCGCCCTTATCTGAGCGGGGGATTTGGATTTAAAGCGTATTCCAAGCCTTTCCGTAGCTGTCTTCTTTATCACTGTTTACAAACACATCTCCAAAACGCGGGTCTGCGCTGTCACTGACATACGCCCAGCCGCCCGTTTTTGTGAAAGCCGTTTCATACGAACCGGCAGAAACGCTGCTGCTCGGGGGAAGGCCCGGCACTTGGGCCTGCGGAATAGCTTCTATATACTTGGGAACTAAGCTGTTTAAATTATCCGTCGGATATACGCCTTGATTTTCCCCATAATAAGCCGCAATAGCACTGCGCAAACGCACCAGTTGATGTTTTGTACTGCCTTCGCGGGCTTTGTGCACCAACGTAATAAACTTAGGCACGGTCAGCCCTAACAGCAAGGCAAACACAATCAGCGTAATTAAGACTTCCACCATCGTAAAACCTTTTTTCATAAAGACACCTTATTTGAGGTTCATGGCCACGCACGCAAACACTTTTGCATCACCCATCGTATTTTTAATGCTGCTGTATTCATTGGGTTGGTGCATAGTTTCATCTAAGCGGGAATATACCACCGCAGGAAAACCGGCGTTGCGCAAATACGCCGCCACCGTACCGCCGCCCACGCCTTGCACTTTGGGTTGGTTGCGATAGATTGCTTTGACGGATTGGGCCAACAGCTTAACCAACGGAGCATTCTTGTCTGTCGGCTTAGAGCCGTCATTAATAATGGCTTGCACCGTAATTTTTACTTTAAATTTTTTCTCTATCGTTTTGGCAATTTTCACCACTTCATCTTGCACTTGCTTATTCTTATAACACGGCAAAATGCGGCAGTCCAAATAAAACACATCTTTGCCCGGAATAGTATTTACATTAGGAACATTCGCTTCATGCTTAGTCGGCTCAAATACGCTGCCGGGCACATCAAAAAGGCGGTCTTTTTTGTTGAATTTCTTATACAAATCGCGCAACGCCACCACCAAATGGCTGGAAGCCACAAAAGCATTATTCCCGTTTTGCGGCGTAGAGGCATGCGTCTGTTTGCCCAATACGGTGATTTTCAACCATAACATGTTTTTTTCCGCAATTTCAATCACGTCGCCCTTTGGGTTGCCGCTGTCGGGCACGATAAAAGAATCGTCTTTTCCAAAGATTTTACCGTATTTTTTCAATACAGTTACAATACCATACTCGCTGCCCACTTCTTCATCAGCATTTAACAGCAAGGCATAATTGACGGGAGGGCGCACGCCGGATTCCATCATGGCCTTAACAGCCAGCAATCCGGACAACAATCCCTGCTGGTTGTCTTCTGTACCTCTGCCGTAAATTTTATCCCCTTTCACGACCGCCTTAAAAGGATCCGTTTTCCACATAGCCAAATCCCCCGGCGGCACCACGTCCATATGAGCCATAACCCATAATGTTTTGTGGCGGTTTTGCCCATAATATTTGGCCACAATATTGGGACGCACCCCCGTAGGAGAGGCGGGATCTTTAGCCTCCAACACGCTGATTTCATCAAATTTCATGGCTTTCAACACGTTAAGCAACACTTCCGCTTTGGCTGTTTCCCCCAGCCCGCCCTTTTCATGCGGGGTAATGGCTGGACAGGCAGTCATCTTCGTCTGTAAATCAATAATAAAATTTCGATATCCGTCTATTTTTTTCAATAATTCTTTCACATCAGTCATGGCTCCTTCTCCTAAATTGGATTTTGTATATCTATAAACTGCGTCTGCACCGCAAAACGCTGGCCAATTAAATCCATTAAAGCCAAGACGCCCGGCTTTTCAGAATTGTAATGTCCTAAGGCAATGCAATTTAATTTGTTTTCACGGCACAGCTCGTGGGCCGGCTCATCTAAAGAGCCTGTAATAAACAAATCCAAGCCCAAGGCCGCCGCATCTGGTATCATGCTCCAACCACCTCCGCTCACCGCACCTACCATACGGATTTTTTTAGGTCCAAAAGCGAGCAGACGGGCTTTCGCCCCGCAAAAACGTTCCAACTTGCGCGCCACCGCAGATAGAGCGGCCGGCTTTATCTCACCCCAAAAACCGATTTCTTGTCCGTGATAAACAGCAAAAGAATGGATCTCTTGCGCCTGCAACGCCTGAAGCAACAACGCATTATGTCCGATTTGGGAATGTTTGTCCAACGGCAAATGATATCCCAGCAGACTGATATCATGGCGCAACAAAAATCCTACCCGCTGTCCAAACGTACCCGTCAACGCCTGTTCTTTACCCCACAATAATCCGTGGTGTACGATAATCATGTCTGCGCCGGCGGCGTGGGCTTTCTTGAAAAGTTCCAGTCCGGCCGACACGCCAAACACAATTTTGCTTATGCGCGCACGCCCCTGCACCTGCAGCCCGTTGTGGCTGCTGTCAGGTATTTCGGCGCTGTGCAGGTACTCATTTAAGAAACGGACTATATCCTCGCGCGTTGTCATAGATTTATGTTATCATTTTTGTAACATGAAAAGAATACTTTTAAGCGCGGCGGCGCTCTTTTTTTGTATGTTTTCTCTGCAAGCGCAACAAATTCCCGTCGCGCCGTATTTGCCCGCCATGACCGGACCGGAGGCCGAGAAAGCCCCCATTACAGTCCAGTATCCTTATGAAAATATGACGGTGCAGCGGGGAGCGAAAAATATTTTCTTATTAGGGAAACTAAATCTGCGCGACGCAACGCTTTATATCAATGAACAAAAAATACCCGTTCACTCCAACGGCACTTTTATCGCTTATTTGCCGGTGGAACAAGGAGAGTTTGAATTTCATCTGCTGGCCCAAACGCCGCATCAAATTTATCAAGCGCTGCGGCATGTGATTGTGCCGGGAGAACCGATTGCCCACTTCACCCAACGCGCCCGCTTTGACAAAGAGGAAATCTATCCTTCCCAACCAGTATGGCTCTTGCCTGGCGATACGGTAACTCTTTTGGCGCGGGGAACACCGGGAGCGGTGGTTACCGCCACACTCTCCGGGTTAAAAGACGCAAAAAACATTAAACTGAAAGAAGACAGCCGCACTCCCGGTCTGTATCGGGCCAAATATGTAATCCGCTTGACGGAAAAACCGCGCCAAGTCAAAATAACTTATTCCATGCAAGATTCCGCCACGGACACAAAAACCCGCATACAGGCAGACCAGCGCTTACGCATATTAGACAAGGATTCTCTGCAGCCGGCCCGCGTGAAAGACCCGGGAGTTAAACTGCGCCAAATCCCCGTACAACAAGGCAGTCTGTATCCTTATTACCGCGCATATGGAGAAGTAATAGTAGACGGGCGGGACAAAGGCCTTTACCGCTTGGATTTGGGACACGGAGAAAAGGCCTGGCTGGAAGAAAGCAAATTGGACCTCTTTTCCCGGCAAGATTACAACACCAACCAATTATATGCGATGGATACTTTGTCTACGCAAGACTACACTCAAATTCGCTGGTCCGGCAGCAAACAGGTACCGCTGGCCGTGCATGAATTTTCCAATCGCATGGAAATTACGTTTTATTACACTGATCAATTTTCGGAAAATTTCAGCTTTGACGCCACCAGTCCCTTGTTGGAACGGGTAGAATGGAAAGACCCACAAGACGGAATTATTAAATTTGTTTTGTATTTTAAGGAAGGACAAAAGCCTTGGGGCCATGCTTACCGTTATGAAAAAAATGATTTCGTCGTAGAACTGATGCATCGGCCCGAGATCCATTCCACCCCCAGCCAGCCTCTGCAAGGAGCCCGCATATTAATTGATGCGGGGCACAGTCCCAAACGCACCCCCCCGTACGACGGAACGATCGGTCCTTCCGGATTTTTAGAATATGAAGTGAACTTGGCCTTGGCAGAAAAATTGCGTATCAAACTGGAACAGGCTGGAGCAGAAGTGATTATGACGCGGGAAGGGAATAATCATATGAGTCTGCCCGCACGCTATAAAATGGCACTGGAAAAAAAGGCCCATATTTTTGTCAGCCTGCATCACAATGCTTTGCCGGACAGCGCTAACCCTTTGGCGGCGCCACGCGGTTATTCTGTGTATTATACTTATCCGCATAGTTTTGACTTGGCAGAAAGCATTTACCAATCTTTCAACCGGCTGATTGCCTTACCAGACAACGGTTTGATAGCCAATGACGTGCTGTTTATCCCCCGCATTCCAGAAATACCCAGCGTGCTGGTGGAAAACGCATATATGATTTTGCCCGAACAAGAAGAATTAATTGTCAGTGACCGAGGACAAGAAAAATTTGCAGAGGCGCTTTATCAAGGCATTTTAAATTTTTATGGCGTAACCCCGCCTGCCAAACATACCAAGTCCCAAAGCAAAAAGCGCCGCTAAATCCGCTTCCCTTTTTACCGCATGCGGTGCCGTTTGCCGTAAACGGCTTGGAGTACGCAGCCCAAATCCAAGGTTCTTTCTTTTTTTACACTGATTTCTGCCTGCAGCCATTGAGCAAGCCCCGGCAACCAACTGGAAAATTTCCAAGGCTCTCTCCGTCATTTACCAGCTGCATACGCCCAAGTTGTAATTTTTTCGTTCCAGACTGTTCTGCAAGAAATCTTCGGAGCAAAAGGGGCCTTGCTTTTTCTTGGTCTGTTTGCAATTCCATATGCGTGGAACCGAATACTCTGTTTACGGCGTAATCCCGGCTTCCTGGTATACTTGCCACCAGGCACTGGGGCGCCCGATGGCTGGGCAAGGTAAGCACGGCATAGCCTGCTTGAGGCTTCCGTGCCCCCCTTCTATGCGCAGCAACCTTCCTTTTTTCCGCGCTGCGCTCTGTGTACATATACCAAACAAACCGCCGAAGCAGCCGCCCAATATGATAGAATGAAAAAGATGGGCAAAAAAATGAATTCACTTAACCGCTTTCTAAGTGACCGCGTGGACATTATCCTCATGCCACGCGCGGGCGCCTCTAGGAAATTCAAACTGACAGGACTGACGCTGGTCGTATTGGTGTTGGCGTGGTTGGTGGTGACATTGGGAGCATTGTGGTTATGGAGCCGCGCCTATGATTATCACCTCACGAAAGCGGACAATGAACTAATGCGCGTAAAGATGAAGCTTATTTCCGACGAGCTGGAACGAGGCCGCAACTATTTGGCTCTGACTCAGACCACTGAAAAACAAATGCGGCAAATGCTGGGCATGCCCGGAGGGAAATTTATCAATTTGCCCAAAGGTTTGGAAGAGAAAAACCGCCAGGAAGATGAACGGGCCAAAAAACTGTTTGAATCGGACTTAAAAGACTTTGATACGGAAGAATTTGAAAAATATATAAACAGCATGCAGGAAACGGCCCAAGAACGCTTGGCTTCTTTTCAAGAAATTGCTTGGTATTATGCCAACCGCAGAGAAGGATTGCATTCCACGCCTTCTATCCGGCCTTCTTCGGCGCGGATCAGCTCTGGCTTTGGTTACCGCCGGGACTTGTTTGGCAACGCGGTGGGCCATATGCACAATGGATTGGATTTCGCCGGCAAACCGGACAGCCCCATTGTGGTAACTGCTGACGGTGTAGTGCGGCATACCGGCTGGGTAAATGGTTATGGGCAAGCGGTGTTGGTGGACCATGGTTTCGGTTATTCCACCTTATATGCTCATGCAACGGGAATTAAAGTCAAACCAGGAGACGTAGTGCGGCGCGGGCAGCAGATTGCGTTTATGGGCACTACCGGCCGCAGCACGGGAACACATTTGCATTATGAAGTGTGGAAAGACGGCCGCCCCGTCAATCCGCGAGATTACTTTAAATAAATTTGGGAGGAAGTATGAGTTTTTTAAAAAAGGATTCTGATTTCGCTTCTGGCGAACATTTTTCCATCGTCAGCGCGGAATGTTATTTCCAAGGTACCTTGAGCGTACAAGGTTCCTTGCGGGTAGACGGGAAATTAGAAGGTTCCGTAGATAACGCCCGCCAAGTAATCATAGGAGAAGGCGGCAAAATTACGGGAGATGTCTCTGCGCAGACCATTGTATGCGGAGGAGACATTGAAGGCAACGTGTGCGCAGATATGCTGGAAGTGCTGGCAAAGGCCTCCATCAAAGGCGATATCCGCGCCCAAAAAATGATTGTGGAAGAAGGCGGCCGTATTGAAGGATTATGCAAAATCGGAGGAGAAGAACCCGCCGATGTCTCCCAAGACGAGCCGGAAGATAAATAAGGAGCGTTAGATAGCATGATTTCTTTTCTGATTAAGTATAAAAGAAGTATTTTAATTATCACATTGGCATTTTTTATCGGCAGTATTGCCTATATCGGGCTGGATTCTTACCGCCGCGGAACGTTTAACGAAAATGTGGCTGTAGTAGGCTCCACCCCCATCACTTACCGCACTTTATACAAAGCTTCAGAAGCTCAAGCACGCCTCCTGCGCAACAACGGAGTGGATATTGATGAGGACTTAAACAAATACCTCAATCAACAAACCCTCAACGCATTAATTAGCGAAGAAGTGCTCAACCAAGCCGCGCGGGAATTTGGCATGAATATCTCTGACTACGAAATTGCTATGGATATTCATTCCTCACCGGCATTTAATCAAAATGGGCAATTCAATAAAACGGCTTATGAATATGCCGTTCGTCATCAGCTGGGCGTAACGCCGGCCCAATTTGAGGAACAAATCCGCCGCAGCAAACTAGCTGACCGCTTCCGCATGGGATTATATTCTTTTTATAAATTGACGCCGGAAGAAATACGTTTTGCCTATCAGACGCAGCATGGCAATTTGAAAAATTTTGACAAAGACAAAAAAGATTTTGAACGCCAGTTGTTTGAAACAAAAATGGAGACGGCCCAGCAGGCCTTCTTTGATGATTTCAACAACCGCGTAGAAATTAAAACTTATTTAAATCAGCAGGACTAAACGTGAAAAACAATGTACTTGTAGTCGGTTCAGTCGCTTTTGACACAATAGAAAACGCCCACGGCCATGCAGATCGCGTCTTAGGCGGGGCAGCCAGTTATTCTGCCATTTCCGCCAGCTATTTTGCGCACCCTTCCGTAGTGGCTGTGGTGGGTACGGATTTTTCTCCTTCGTACCGCATTCCTTTTAAAAAATGCGGGGTGGATATGACCGGCCTGCAGGTAAAGGAAGGGAAAACCTTCCACTGGGGCGGCAGTTACGATAAAGACTTAAAAAACGCCACCACCCGTTTTACTGATTTAAATGTATTTCAAGATTTTAATCCTAAACTGACAGCCCGGCAAAGCCAAGCCAAAGCCGTGTTTTTGGCCAATATAGACCCTGAGCTGCAGCTGTCGGTACTAAAACAGGTAAAAAATCCAAAGTTGGTCGCTTGCGACACCATGAATTATTGGATTACTTCCAAAAAAGCTGCCGTATTAAAAGTGCTAAAGAAAACGGATCTGTTTTTCTTAAATGAAGCAGAAGCCAGACAGCTGACCGGGGAATATAATCTAATTACAGCCGGGAAAAAGATTTTAAAATTAGGCGCCCAGCATGTCATTATCAAGCTGGGACCTAATGGCTCCATGCTGGTCAGTAAATTAGGCATTGTACAGTTTCCGCCTTATATTTTGGAAAACGTATATGACACGACTGGAGCCGGAGATACTTTTGGAGGCGGAGCTACCGGATATTTGGCCAGTCTGCGCAAATGGGACACTCTGTCCGCAATTAAACGGGCAATGATGATTGGAAATGTGATGGCATCTTTTACGATAGAATCTTTTAGCGTCAAACGTTTGGCTAACATTAAAAAGGGAGAAATAGAAAAACGCTTAAAAGAATATACCTCCATGCTTCGTTTTTAGTTATGGCGGTGCTCCATCTAAAAAGAGTGTAGCCAAAGCCGATGAAATTTGGTAAAATAACAGTATAGTTTTACGCCGGGGTGCTGGAATTGGTATACAGGATGGTCTCAAAAACCATTGCCCTTTCGGGCTTAAGGGTTCAAGTCCCTTCCCCGGTAAAGTTTAGTACAAGATAGCCCTTCAACAAACAAGTTGAAGGGTTTTTTATAGGAAAAATAAAGGTTTTTTTGCTCCAAAGACAAGTTCGCAAAAACACAGTTTATAATTTCCTTTTTTCCATCAATTTGCGAACTCTTAAAAATTTTCCCTATATCTTTGGCTAAACTAAGCACTTCTTCAATAGAAACATCTAAAGATGCTTCCTCCGCTTTACTTTCCGCCGTTGATTCTTCCAAACGGGCCTGTTCATCTTGCAGTTCCTTAATTTTCTGCTTAAATAAAACATCAGAGATCCCATCTTGCAAACGCAAATCAACCAAACGATCTATTTTTTGCTTGATGACGCCCAAAATTCTATTGGCTTCTTTAATCAAAACAGATTTAGTCTGAAGCTCTTCTTGATTGTATTTAATTAACTCTTGGCGAATTTTTTCAGCCATACTCTCCGGAATAGTAATTGCTTGTAATCCTTCTGTAATGCGGTCTAATGCTATTTTTTCTTTTATTTGCTCATTATCACAGCTATTATTTAAAGCATGCTGAGCACAACGCAAATAATTATATACTTTACCACTCTTTTTAACTTTCTTATATGGCGATACCAAATGGCCACACTTTCCACAACGAACCATTCCTTTAAACAAGAATTCCTTTCCCTTGTTCTTAACAAAAGATTTCTTGCGCCCCAATCGCACTTCTTCACACTGATCAAATAAGCTTTTACTAATCAAACGTGGATATATATGAGGTTGAAACTTTGCCCCATTATAGAGTTTCATCATGCCATAATAAAAAGGGTTTTGAAGCATTCTGTGTACGGCATTTTTTGAAATAAGCCTTCCCCGTTTACCTCTGCTTCTTAACCCTCTTTTATGTAAACGACGGACAATTTCATCTATACTATACAAACCAGTAGCATATTCCTCAAAAGCCATTTTTATTAAAGGGGCTCTTTCTTCATCTACTTTTATTTTTCGATATTTTCCATCTATGTAGTTAAGATAACCTATAGGGGCTGTTGTAGGCCATTCGCCATCTCTGATTTTTTGCTGTATCCCCCTTTTTGTTCCCTCTCGTAATTGTAAAATATAACTTCTGGCTCCCACCACATTGTAATCCCACATCATATATTCAGCAGGTTTTGAATTTTTACCTATTACCAAGCCCGTAGCAATAAAGTGAATTTCTATTTTGCCACTTTCTATGAAAGGCATCAAATCTACAGACTCTTCAAACCTTCTTTGGAATCGGTCTACACTGTATGTAATAATTCTGACAACTCCTTCCTGAGAAAGGACAAATCTAATCATTTCGTTGAATTTTTTACGATTTCCCCTTGTCGAAGATTCTGATATGCTGAACTCTTTGAGCACATTAAAACCTTTATTGGCTGCATATTGACGACAACTAAGCATTTGAGCATCCAATGATTTACCATATTCTTGTTCTACTGAAGAAACTCTTGTCCAAATAATTGCTTTCATTCTTTTTTTCCTCCGCTACTACATTCCATATTAGCGTATTTGATTGTCTGTTGAGTCTTTTTTCTCTATTGCTCTTCAGACATGATTTATCAATAAGGCTTTGAAACTCTAAATTCATGATTTTCAAACAGAAAACCTATACTGATAAACGAAACTTATCTTTTTAAAAAGATTTTATTTGATATTTATTTTTCGTAATTTGTACAAAATCTTGAAAAGTTGGAATATGGCTTCCTCTTCCTCTTGGAATTCCGCTTCTCTCAAGATTGAATTTTCTTGTTCTAATTCTTTCTCGAAGCTCATATTCACTCTGACCTATTTTTAAATTTTCTATTTTCTATAAAGAAACCGAGTTTTTGCTTTCTTGCAACATATCCTCAAACTCCTTTATGGCATAAGATTCATTCGATTAAGAAAATAGTAAATATACACTAAATTCTCTCAACCAGCCTTTCCCGACCACACATTAATGTCTCTTATACAACCGGATGGCGAATGCCAAGCAGACATCTACACTTCGCACCATAACCGTAGCTACGATCGATGAGCAATCAGCCCTTTTGAACATTTTGCCCAAAGCAGATGCGCTTACTACCTTTTGTACACAAACCAAAAATTTGTTTATGTATTTGTTCAAATTCAAATAACCTTGAGTTGAACCCTTTTTATAATGGCCTCTGGGGCCTCTTTTTTTCTTGGCTATCGTTTGTTTTCTCTTTTTATAAGGTTTTCTCCTTTTGTTTATTTTCAATTCTTTAATAATTTCTATTTTGGGGTAAACGGCTTTATTTTTTGCTTTTCTGTTTATTTGTTTCTTTTTCATAACTAAATGCTCCAACCTGTCAAAATATTTGTTTTATTGGCTTCTTTTTTACTTTCAATCCATTTATCAACCTCATTGAGGTCGTAACGGACAGATCTTCCGATATTTATTACCCATTGAGAGGGGATTTTGCCTTGTGATTTCAAGCTACGTATACTATTCTCACTTGATCCAACATATTGGGCTAATTCCTTTGTGCTTACTAATCTTTTATGATTTTGTTCCATATTCCTTATTTCCTTATTTTTTTAGATTAAAAAGAAGAATAAATTTGTAATAGATATAAATGTATTTTTGTACACAAATCTATATACTTCTTTTAAATTTAAACTAGATTTTGAAAAAATTGATCTGTATAGGGAAAAATAAGCCTAAAACACGCAGGAGAAAAAAGAAAATCTTATGTATAATAAAAGCAATATGATATGTAAAATTGGAGAATGGGAACCTTTGGAAACCCTAAAAAATAACAACTCTATGAAAATTTTCCTAGTTGTTGATAAGAATATTTGTACATATTAATTAGTTTCTATTTTGAATACACATTACCTAGTAAACACTTCAGTTGTAATTAAGCAGAGAGAGGATCTTTATGTTTATTAAAAGCCTATCAATAAGTAATTTCCGTATTTACGAGACAGACACTAAAAAAGCATTTATATTGGATGAATTTTCTACTCCAAACGGAGAAATAGGTTCTGGATTAAATGTGTTATTGGGAAATAATGGCACAGGAAAGACTAGCATCTTAGATGCAATTAGCCTATGTTTCTCTGAATATAGAGGAGATTCTATATCGATCTCGGATTTTAATGATATTAAAAGAGAACTTATAATCAGAGGGATTACGAAAGAAGCCTTTACATACAAGAGTGTAGTATCAACAAAAACCTTATATAGCGGCCAAGGATTTCAATTTAAAGCTAATATGCGTGTGAAAAATGCCACATATTTAGCTTCACCAGTGGTACATGACTTAACAGTTATTAAAACAGATAAAAATGAAAAACCTGACGATAATTCTCCGGATATAAGAGTTTCGGTACGTAATCCATGGGTTGGAAATCGCTTTCCTGATTTTGGTTTTACTTATATAGAGAAGAACAGACATTACTCCGTCAAAACAGGAACCTTTAATGACACTAAATTTGACAGAATTATGAAAGATTTAAACAGACAGGTTTTATATCAGGGAAAAGCAACAAAAGATATTGACGTCGAGTTTGATAAGCTTAAAAAAGATCTAAATAGTCACATACTAAAGCATACCATTCAGAAATTTCAAGATGCGGTAGGTATTTCTGTTAACCTAAAAACCCTAGATCCTTTTCATCCATTTGATAGAGCCTTTTTTGCACATGTTACCCCCAAAGGAATCCATCTATCTTTGAACCAAATGGGAAGTGGCTATGAAATGATTTTCTCATTGTTATATTTATTATCCAGTATTGAAGAAAAGCAGAGAGAAGAAATTGTTTTGATTGATGAACCAGAATTACATTTGCATCCAGAATTGCAGGAGAAATTCGTTCAAGTCCTATTAGAACTATCAAAGGTTGCTCAAATCATTATCACAACGCATTCCCCATTGCTGTTAAAACAAATGTTTCTGCATTGCAAAATAAATACCAAAGCATTGCGAAAAGAAGAAGGAAAAATTCAAAGTTCATCAATAAAAGAACGGGTTTTGTCGTATATTTCTGCCAATGAAATTAATTACTTGGCTTTTGATTTAATTACAACGGAATATTTTAATGAACTTTACGGAGAACTGATGGAGCGATTGAATCTTTTTGATCAAAAAAAGTTTGATAAACACCTAGACATGTATTATCAGATTTCTTTAAACAAAGAGTGGCTAAATTGTAAATATAATACGAAATATTTTTGCACTCTTTTTACGTACATCAGGAATTATATACATCATCCCGAAAACACTCTCAACAAAATCTACTCACAAGAAGAATTGAATATTTCTATAGAAGAGATCCGGAAAATTTTAAAACAATTTAATCAACAAGATGAATAGTTAATAAACATACTCACCGAATATCTCCCGCTTATTATAGAAATCAAAAGCAAGCAACTATTCAAGTGATAGAATTTGCAACAGCAGATGTTAAGAAAAGCAATATCCAAATATATTGCCATATTTTTTGTGCTTTTAAAAAAAGAAAAAAATTTGCATATCAAAAAGAATTTAGACTATTAATTGATTATGTTTTTTAACAAACCTATCTCTTTTAATAACGGGATAGGTTTTTTGTTTGTGATACAGTAATACAAATATACTTTAAATGCTCAAAATCAGGTTTTAATAGGTTTTTATTGTAAAAGGTATATAGTTTATGGTTTTTTAAATAAAATGCTCTTAAAATAAACAAATTAAAAAGATTAAAAAATAATATGTAGAACAAAATAAATAAAGAAAAAACAATGGGAAAAAATCAAAAGAAAATAGAAAAATCTTTAATTAAGAAATATATAGTTTTAGGTTAAGTTTCTATTTGTACTTTTAATAAAATATTAAAAATATATTACTGCTTTTATTAGAAAACACAAAAACAAAGGAATTAACAAATAATAGAAAGATAATTTATTTGATATTTATAACAGGAAGAGTTAATTAAGTAAATTTGTATTGGTATTAAAAAAGTATTAGATGATTTTTATAACTAAAACAAAAATTTATAGATTTACTTAAAACTGTATTGGTATTTCTTCTTATAACTTTATTTTGTATTTAGATTTTTCTTTATTTTCTATTTTTATTCTTCTATACAAATAAATCAATCAATAGGTTTTTATCTTGGTATTTCTGTTATTTTATTGGTTATTATATCGGGTTTATTTGTTTTCTATTTTTATTTTGATTCTTTTAAATAATAAATGCCTCTTATTTATCTTAAGAAGCATTTATTTTTGTTTTGTTTAACTACTGTAGTACTATGAGCCCTTTTTTCGTTGCTCTCTGTACGCATAAGCCATTATATCAGCCTTGTGTATTCGGTAGGAACCAGCTATAACAATACTTGGAATCTCCTTATTTTTACACCTTCTTTGAATTTCCCTAGGCCCGACCCCTAGGTATTTTGCCGACTGGGCACAATTCCAAAGAGATTCCTCTAAAAAGTTTTCAGATTTAACATTAGGCACTTCCAAACTAACAATATTTGCAGGAGTAAGCCACTTAGGTTGGTTTATCTGCTCTGCTAGCATAGGTAGAAAGTTGTATTCCGGCTGAACTACTTCCATAGGTGGATATCTCTTTAGAAGGGCAAATATTCTATTAGCTTCTTTATCGCCAAACAAGTCCTTTAATCTTTTCTTTGCGTATATATAGCCATGCTCATTAATTAAGCTTTTTACTAGGAACAAATCTTTCATTTTGCTGGCGTTCATTTCTTCATCTTTGTATAGTAAAAGTTCTGTATCAGGGGTAACATAAGGTTGATGTGTTAGCAAATAGGTTGCCATTGGCCCAAAATACTTTTGCACTGCCTTATGATAGTATCTCTCTTTAAACATCTCTTCTAAGGTGGGTCTATCGCCAAATATCTGCTTAATTTGTTCCTTTTTAAGTCTTATTTCCATGCGTAGGATATTTTTTAAGTCAGACCTGTGGAATAACCAATCCAAGTTAAACTGATTCCGTTTCGCCATTACTAACTCAAGGTATTTGTCATAGAAGGTTATTTCATGACTAGCACCGATAAATCTGACTTGTTCTCCTGGTATCCAATCCTTACCTACTAATTTCATTTGCGGTCTTGGAGCCTTGCTTTTATATAGATTTCCCAATACAACAGAGGTTGGGATATTACCTAAAATGCAGTTTTTAGCGATTTCTATATTGTAAATGGACTGATTATAGCGGAGCATGTCTTTCCCAATACAAAACCCCATTTTCTCAAGCTGTATAGTTAATTTGTCCAAAAAAGTTTCAAAATCGCTCTCTTGGGCTTCAAAGAAGTTGTTTCCGTATAGGATCTTAGGTATAGAGACTTCTATTTTAAATGAATTTCCAAAGTAACTGCCTGAACAATAACTAACCTTTGGAAAATACTGCGGTGGGTGTTTTATTAACCAGTCTTTATTATTTAGTTCTATCGGGCTAGGTACACGACTGAAATCTGCTCTATCTGCATACATTGTAAACTTATCAAACATAATCCAATTCCTCTGTTTTAAATTCGTGCAGCATAGGCCACATAAATTTAAACTGGAAACTGAATTAATAGTTAGAAATGCACATTAACCGATAAAAAACACCCCCAACCGGTAAGGCTGAGGGTGGAGGAGCGGGCTGTTGTTTGATAAGTTATTTTTTAATCAATTCTTGCAGCCAGAAAGAAAGCAGAAAAACGACACATATGAAGTGAATCGTATTTAGAAAAGCCATAACCGTATACATAAAATAATCCATCAGTTCCCCCTTTGCTACTTGTTTTAAATTTAAACAAGTTTTGGAAAAAACTGATGGATTTAGTTAGTCTTGTAAAAATTAACATGAATTAAATTTTATTATCTATATTGTTTATGTTAGAATTGTATTAGTATATTATTTAGGAAAATCATATCGCCATGGCCGAACAACAAAATCGCTTTCAAGGAATTGAGTTTATCAAGGAACTATCCAAATATTTTATGGATTTCCTTGAAACTGATTTTAAAAAACAGAAATGGCCAAAAAGATCTATCAAAACTATAAATAGTGACAATTTAAGAGTGGGGATTTCTTTATATAAGTATCCTTCTTTTTCTTCGGCTGTTCATAAAGCTTTTAGGAAAAATTTTGTAGATTCTTTAACTCTTCCTCCAAATACTTACAAAACTTCTGTTCCAAAGAAAACTCTATCAATAGTAAAAGAATTAACAAACTTTACCATTACAAAAAAGAAAATGGAATATGTTGCAGAAGTAATCAAGCAATCTATTCTAAAGATTACAAAACAAACCAATGGTGACTTTGGAGAAATTATAGCCAAAATAACACCTGCTATTTCTACTGTTATTAAAAAAGAAATAGTTGTTCCTCTTATTTCTTCTTTAGATACCCAGATTATTAAATTAAGTTCAAATGATGTTGAAACAACCTATGCATTGGAAGAAGAATTGACGGATGTTTTATGCGATTTATTAAAAAGTAAAACAGAAGAAATTGTAAAAAATTTCATTTTTGAGAAAAAAACAAATATATCTGAAGAATTATTATCCATTTTAAAAGAAACTGAAGTTCAAAAAACTATTTATAGTTTTTTTGAAAACTTTCAAATTGGAGATTTATTCTCTGAGGTGGAAGAACTAAAAAGGAATAATAAGGTATTAGATAAACAAGAGTTTTATCTTTATTTTGGAGAAATTGTATACCAAAAAGAAAAATTCCCAATTTTTTACATCCCGATTTATTTCAACCAAAAAAACACCATTGAGTTTGGCACACAGCTTTTTATTAATAAAAGAGCCCTCCATTTTATTGCTCAGGAATATAACAAAGCTACAGGGAAGATGGGGAATATTGAAGATATTCAAGAAAGAATTATTTATTTAACAAAAGATATTGAGTTGGAAAAAGTAACAAATAAAATTTTAAATAGCCTTATTATTTTCTTTTCTCTAGATAAAAAAATCGATTTGGCCGATTCTCAAAAACAGATTTCTAAAGGTTTTTTCTGCCAAATTAATACAAATATGTATATCGCCCTATTTGACCGATCAGATGAGGCTCTCGTTAATGATTATGAAGAAATTTTAGATCTTTTGGCTAAAGAAGACCCTATTCTAGTAAATTCATTCTACACCTTAATTAATGACTTTATTCATAAAGAACCAGAAAGTTTCATTAAGAATATTAAATCTGATTGGAAAGAATTGCCTACTGAAGATAAGCTTATTTATAAAAGTCCTATCCCGTTAAATAGAGAGCAACGGCAGATACTAAGCGCAATAAATAAGGAAAAGTGTAAGTATATTGTTGTAGAGGGGCCTCCTGGAACAGGTAAAAGTCATACTATTACAGCAATGGTATGCGATGCTATTTTGAAAAATGAATCAATTTTGGTTCTTTCTGATAAGAAAGAAGCCTTGGATGTTGTTGAGGATAAGATTACCGGAGCCATCAATAAAATACGGAATGATAAAAATTTTCAAAACCCTATATTAAGACTTGGAAAGGCTGGCTCTACTTACAACCAGATTTTAAGTTCACAAAGTATTGATAAAATAAGAAATTTTCACTCTGTTTTAGATAATAAAATAAAACAGATAGAACGAGATATTGAAAAAATTACTACTTCACTGAAAAAAGATATTCAAAAAGAAATTTCATTATATGATGCTATTAAACTGAAAAATATTGATGATTTTGTGTGCTTAGAAAACATTATCAAAATGGAAAAACTTCCGTTTGATATTCATTGTTTTTTATCACAAGATGCAGTAGATGATTTGATTAAAATCAAAAGTCTTTTTTCTTCAATAAAAAACAAACTTAATCCTGAACAACCACTACTGCAAATGCTAGGTTTCAAATTAGAAGACTTAAAAAACTTTTCCGACTTAGAAACATATATTGCGGGACTAAATAACCTTTTGCAAGTTAAAGAAAAAGTAACTAATATCTATCGTGAACAGCTTTCGGTTATCCAACTCTTCTCATCCTTACAAGAAGAGGATATCGATAAAATAAAAAAACACATTAATATATATATTCAAAATAAAACCCCTGTATTTGGTTTTTTGTTTAAAGGAAAATTCGTTGCCCAACAAAATTTAGAATTCAGAAAGACATTTAATATAAATGGTTCAATAGAGCCTCATAAAAAACTGGAAGAACTTTCTCTCTTATCAGATATAATGACTTTTGCTGTTCAAGAGTTCTCCTCTAAATTTTCAAAAAAGGTATATTTTGACAAAGTAAAAATATTACATATTTTCTTACAAAATAAAATTCTTATTGATCAAATACAAGGACTCTTATCTATTGAAAAATATTTTTCTGCGTTATCTGTACTAATAAATAAATATCCGTTTCTAAGAGACTTTGATCCATTAAAGGAGCCCTTGTCCTTTGTCCTCTCGAATTTTTTTACAAATTATTCGGAAGAGAATTTTTCAAAATTAATTGATTACTTAAAACAGCGAATTGCACTTTCGCAAACTTTTGAAACATTACCAGAATCTTCTTTTTTGGCCCAAAAAGAATTATTAGAAAAAGATGTTACCTACAAAATGGCTTATCAAATAGATGATCAGCTTATTTCTTTTTATGATGAAAATAGAAATACAGCCAAAACATTAAAAGAGATTATCAAGGCTAAACAAAAATTCCCAAGGAATATCTTTTCTAAGCTTAAAGAAGCTTTCCCTTGTATCTTAGCCGGGATAAGAGATTATGCTGAATATATACCACTTTTGCCTAATATTTTTGATTTAATCATCATAGATGAAGCGTCTCAGGTGAGCATTGCACAAGCTTTTCCCGCCCTCCTTCGAGCTAAAAAAGTTGTTGTATTAGGAGATAGAAAGCAATTCAGTAACGTTAAAACTAATCAGGCAAAAACAGAGGTTAATCTCCAATATGTTAATCAATTGAGATCTTCTTTTGTTAATCATATTTCTAGAGATCCTGAAAAACGAACCAAATTAGATAAATTTAATATTAAAACCTCTATTTTGGATTTTTTTGATTTTATTGCCAATTATAGTACTCAACTTCAAAAGCATTTTAGGGGTTATAAAGAATTAATATCTTATTCAAATACTAATTTCTACAACAAAAGTCTTCAAGTGATGAAGATTCGCGGAAAAATGATAGATGATGTTTTAAAATTCTCTTTTATAACTTCTTCTGCTGAGCAAGATAAACCCAATACCAATAAAGAAGAAGCCGAATTTATTTTGGAACAGTTAAATAAAATGAAGGAAGAAGGACAGAAAGCTTCTGTGGGGATCATAACTCCGCATACAAATCAACAAAAATTATTATTACAACTTGTCTCTGATTCTATTAATAAAGATTTTTTTGAATCAGATTTACATTTAAAAATTATGACTTTTGATACCTGCCAAGGTGAAGAAAGAGATATTATTTTTTATTCAATGGTTGCTTCCGAACATAGTGACAGATTAAGCGGGGTTTTTATTAAGGATTTAAAATCTGTAGATATTGAAGCCGATGGACAACTGAGAGCGCAAAGACTGAATGTCGGTTTTAGTCGTGCAAAAGAACAAATTCATTTTGTTCTTAGTAAACCAATTTCGGAATATAATGGTGCAATCGGAGAAGCATTGCGGCATTTTTATGCGACTTGGCAAAATAGCAAAAAAGAAGCGTTGCCTAACGAAACTGATCCGCAATCTGCTATGGAAAAAAAGATTTTACATTTCTTTTATCAGACCGATTTCTATAACGAGAATAAAGAAAACATAGAATTCCGCCCCCAATTTAAACTTGGCGAATATCTCTCCCAAATTGATTCTACTTACCAAAACCCTAATTATCGGGTTGATTTTCTATTACTATACAAAGAAAATGATATCGAGACTCACAAAATTATTATCGAATATGATGGTTTCGATTTTCACTTTCAACAAAGTCAAAATATCGACTCGAATAATTACGAAAACTATTATACGGAACAAGATATATACAGACAAAAAATATTGGAAAGTTATGGATATAAATTTTTGAGAATAAATCGCTTTAATTTAGGAGAAGAACCTATTAAGACACTGAATTCTAGATTAAAAAATTTGCTCCAAGAATATACCATCCCTGCAGAAGAGGATATGAGTTCTGTTATCAAAAATACAGTAAACGGGGTAGCTTCCGGACAGATGAAAGAATGTCCTAAATGTAAACAAATTAGGCCAATAAGCGATTTTTATGATAGTAATTTAGTTTCAAAATATGGAAGAATTTGTAAATACTGCAAAAATACAAATTTAGGTTGTCCAAAATGCGGAGCGTCAATGCTTGTTAGAGAAGGAACATATGGGAAATTTTATGGTTGCTCTCACTATCCCGCTTGCAAGGGGACGCGTCCCTTTTATGGATAAGTTATTTCAAATCTCCAATACTTTAGTGAATTCCAGTATTAGCATTAATTGATTGGATAGTAGGAAAACATTGGAATGTAATACTAAAAACTTATTGTATAATGCATAACAAGGAGGAACATATGTATAAACTATTAATATCAAGTTTAGCTTTATTTCTATCTATAAATTCATTCGCTTGGGATGAGACTTACACTACCATTGGCAATACTACTTATGGGTCTGCGGGAAACACCTATACACGAATAGGAAATAGCACCTATAATTCCGATGGCACTAGCTACACAAAAATTGGTAATACTACTTATGGATCTGATGGCACATCTTATACAAGAATAGGAAACACTACTTATAGTTCTGATGGTACTAGTTATACGAAGATAGGTAACACCACCTATGGCTCTGATGGTTCAACTTATACAAAAATAGGCAATACTACTTATGCCTCTGGATATGATACCAATGAGGAAGAAGATGATGATCCTTTAGTAATTAGCACCCCTAGCTATAATTACAAAAAGAACACCTATTCTCCGTCAAATAATACTTTTGATATTAATAATAAAAAGCAAAAAAAGACTTCTTGGTATGACTCTGACCTAGATTCTGACTCTGATTCAGATTCAACAACATATAAGTCCCCTATTTTATTGCCAACAAAAAAGAATGTAACATATCGTTCTTCTACCGATATGTTCGGGAATACCACAACTCGTGGAAGCGACGGAACCACTTATCGCAGTTCTACGGATATGTTCGGTAACACTACCACTCGTGGAAGCAATGGAACTACTTATCGCAGTTCTACGGATATGTTCGGTAACACTACCACCCGTGGAAGCAATGGAACTACTTATCGCAGTTCTACGGATATGTTCGGTAATACTACCACCCGTGGAAGCAATGGAACCACTTATCGCAGTTCTACGGATATGTTCGGTAACACTACCACTCGTGGAAGCAATGGAACCACTTATAGGTCTTCTACCGATATGTTTGGAAATACTACAACCTATAGTTTTTAAAAATTCTATCTGGAATATCTGAATTAAAATCCCCAAGCCAAAACTTGGGGGTTTCTTATTTTTCTATATTCTTTAGCATCTCATCAAATTCAGCCTATTTCAATAAAATAGTCCAACGCGCATTAGTTCCATTGGCCTTAGGCTTAAAAGTGGGCTTTAAGACTCTGGTCCAACGGGCTTTGGATTCTTGTTTTAATGTATTATTTTCCATTTTTGCTCTGTCTCCTGTATTAAGGTTTTAAATTTAAAGCAGAAAGCAAAAATGGAATTAGCAAGAAACACCTAAAATGATAGGATTTTATCAGCAGAATCAAACCTTTCAATACGTTTCTGAATTTCTTTTGCTTCTTCCAAGTGCTGACGAAGTATCCGTATCTCTTTGGCACGCTCTATAAACGAATCCAAAAGAGGCCTCATTTCACTTCTATGTCGGTACGTTTTGATGAGAGCCGCTTTTTACAAGGCGGCTCTCTTATTTTTGGTTTTTTCTCGTCGTAAAATCACATAAATACAAACAACACAAACGCAACAAACAGCAAAACAAATGGCAGTAAAATGACAGTAAGAAGCCCCAGCTTCCCAACCAAGAGATGACATGCGCTTTTATATTGTACGCCATGCCAATTCTAATTAGGCCCCCTTCCACATTGTAGGTTTGTCGCATAGCAAATGCTTTTTTATCCGCGGGCAGTTCATAGACGCCCAGGCCTAGGCCTATGCTTGGCAAACCTTGCGCCCCAAACTGATAAAGCAGCCGTAACTAAACGGGATATTTTATTTATAGGACACGCAGCGGGACTTTATTTTTATCAGAAAAACAAAAAATCTATCGGAACTTGGCCGACAGATTTTAATAAATATCCCCCGGCGTAGCCGGGGGTTGTATAATACTGACTGTACGGATTGTTTATATACAAAAAGACGGGCTAACTAAAAGTGAAGCCCAAGGCTGGCCGCTAAGTTTACCGTTTGCAGCCATGTACCGGCCATCTTGAACGATTGGAAGCGGGTTTCCAATCCGGCAGCGAATCCCGAGGGCAACACATATTCTACCCCCAAGCCAGCATACACATAAGCGCCGTCTCCCGCCTTTTTCTTTTCTGTTACGCTATCCTCAGCCCAAGACGGAGGAAACGGATACGGATAATCCGGATTTGCTTTAATATCGTATTTCGTTCGGCGTTCCATATACATATATCCGCCGCCTACCGGCACATACCAACGGATATTTCCGGAAGGTTTCAGATAGAAGCGCCCCGCCAAACCTACTCCCCAATCAAACAAATAATCGTCATCTTGTTCCGCTTTTGCCCAAAGAGGTATTTGCTCCGTTACCGCAAGTCCATCTCCTTTACCAGACGTGCGGCCTAAAGTACCCTCCAAGCCCAAAGAAATATATTCATTAATCAAATACTGCGCGCCCAAATTTCCCCAAAATATGCCGCTTTCCATAGGCACGCTGTCTTCTCCGTTTACATGCACGCCGCCACCAATGCCGAGATATACGATATAGCGCTGATTAAGCCATTCGGAAGATGCAAAATTTGTTTTTTGGACTGAAGATGCATTTTGTCTAGTAGAAGTGTTTCTGTTAGAACGCTGATTATAATTATAATAACTTGTCTGTGCCATTACAGTACCACAAGTTACAACCAAAGCAAACAACAACACTATTTTTTTCATACAATCTCCTTTAATATAGTATTCTTCACGTATATTATATCTATTTTCAAAAATTTTAAGTACAATATACATATCTTCATTAATAATAAGGACTATCTTCATGAAATTAAGAACATTATTAGTTGCAGGCGTTGCAGCCATGTTGTTAAGCGCATGCGTGAATATACCCCAAGCACCGGAGCTGGATATTACCTTACCCATCGCCGGAAGCGAAGAAGTATGGAAATCAGCTGACCACCAAGGCCAGCCGGTATTAGTGGCCGTCATGGCTTCTTATTGCGGCTGGTGCAAACGCTCTTTGCCCGCTTTGGAAGCCGCCAATACGGAATTTAAAGACAAAGGCGTACAAGTCATCGGTATTTATGTGGATAATGACGAAGATGCCGTAAAGCAAATCATGAAAGATTATGACTTGAAATCCGTCATTCTTTACCAAGGCGGTCAAGCGGCTGAAGATTTGATGGTGCAAGGTTTTCCTCATATTATGCTGTTTGACCAAAACCATAATTTAGTCCGTCTTTGGAGTGGATATTCCGACAGCTTAGCCCAACAGTACAGTCAAGAAATTAATAAACTGCTGGACTAATAAAATTCCTTATTTTTCCCCGCCTTTGGGCGGGGTTTTTTATTGCACAACTGCAGGCAAATAGATATAATGAAATATCTTAATATTAGGAGGATATATGAAAAAATTAACACTCGCCTTGGCATTATGCGCCTTGGCCTTGCCGGTCTTGGCCCAACCTACCGCAACGGACCCCTTTTTTATGTTGGACAAATCAGCTAAGCTATTAGACAGCGAGCTGGGGTTTTCCAACAATTATCAAGGCGGAGACGGCGCGAAACAGTGGTTATTAAAAGAAACATTCCGTTATGGATTAACTCCCAAATGGGAAGTATATGCTTCGTTAGGATTAGCAAATTTAAAAATGGACGGCGGATATAGCGAAAACGGATTGACTGACCCGGATTTCGGGGTAAGATTCCGCGCTACGGAAGATTTGGCCGGCGAAGGTTTATTATTAGACCTGGGAGCCCATTTCAGCCCTTCTTTGTTTGACTCTCCCAGGGACAGTCACCCAGACGGGGTGGCCAAAGGCTCTACGGATTTTGGCGTAGGCGCAATGGTAGGCCGCCAAGCACAAGGTGCGGAAGAATGGACATGGGGCGGCTTTGCGGCGTTAGATTTCATCGGGAGCACCGATGATGGAAAAAGCGCCACAGATTTCTACTTTGGCGGTGTCGGGAAATATTACATTGATGACGTAAATTCCATTGACGCTTTGGCCAGTTTAGGTTTCTTGGGCAAACGCGCCGACAATACCGACAGCGACACCAGCCTGCGTTTGGCTGCCGGCTACAGCCGCGTGCTTACGCATGATATGGATTTAGGCGGCCAATTGGGATTTGCCACCCACAGCGCAGACGGTTTCAAGACGGAAATTTTCCTCTCTGCCCGTTTACGCTGGCGTTTCCTCTAATCCAGCCACTTTCTCCCCCGGCCCAGCCGGGGGTTTTTATATATCCAAAACGCTCCGGTTTTTCCGGAGCGTTTAAATACATACCTGCATATTTATCTACTAAACAGTTAATCTTTAAAACGCCAGCAATTGCCCAAAGCCGCCTTATGAAATGATTGTAAGGGGCGTTGCCCGCATATGGTCCGCTCCTCATATGTTTGGCATTTAGGGCTGCACGCACAGCCGTTCCCCTCCCGCCAAAGACAGATAGCCCGTGCACCTCCCGAGCTAAATGCCGCATAGCCTGCTTCCATAATCTTGCCTAAATTAGCACCAGCTTCAATGCCTGTCTGAGCCAGCGCCACCTTGCCAAAGACGCAGACAAAAAGCAAGGGTTTTTAAATATCAAAAAAAAAACATTATTTTTATATAATAATAAAGGTCTTGTTCCTTGTGATTGTTAAAGTTATAGTTGAAAATATCTGTTAGGAGAAAACTATGCTCTATTTCATTTTGGCTATTTTATTCTTAGTTATCTTTATCTGGCTGGAGAAAATAAGTTCCAAAATATATATATTGGAAAAAGAAATAAAAGAAATGACTCCTGCTCCGAGGAAACAAGCTTCAACGACACAAGGCCTCACAGCAACAAGCGCTCCATCTGCTGCTAACGTACAAAGCCATGCCGCACCGCAGCAGCCTGCCGCCGCTTCTTCGGTCAGTGAAGAAAAAATTACCTCTTTGCAAATGCTTATTACCCCCCAGTCTGAAGGGGAGCACTCCAGCGGCGCCACAGCTCAGCCGGTCTCCCAAGCAGCCACTTCAGAAGCACGCCCTCAGTCCCTTGGACAAGCAGAAGCGGTGCACCCCGCGCAAAGCATGGCTGCCCGGGTAGGAACAACGCCGAATTCTTCCGTGCCAAGCACATCTGCCCACTCCCAAACCGCACAGTCTGCAGTTACCCAACCGCATTCCGGGGCCAATACCCCGAGTATTCTTGACTGGCAAAACTTTACAACAGCCAAGCTATTTTCTTGGGTGGGAGGCTTTATTTTATTTTTGGGTGTTGCCTTTTGGATAAAATATTCTATTGAGAACAATTTAATCAGCCCCGTCATGCGCATTGTAAGCAGCCTCATTCTCGGCGCACTCCTGCTGGGCGGCGGTTTATTAATCCGCAGCAAAAAGCTGAAAACGACCTCAGACACGCTTTGCGGCGTAGGATTGACAATCATGTATATTGCCGTTTTTGCCGCTCATACCTTCTACCAGCTCATCGGCCCGGTTGCCGCTTTCAGCGCCATGGTGCTTATCGCGCTTGCTTCATTTGGCGTAGCCATTTGGAGAGAAGCCAAATACATTGGCTTCTTGGCTGAAATAATCAGTTTTCTGACGCCCTTTTTGTTAGGCATAAACAACAACTCCTTAATCTTCTTCTTTATATATGTGGCTTGTATCAATTTAGCGGCAGGGGCAACGGCCCTGGTGCGCAAGTGGGACAGCTTACTCATCGGTTCTCTTATATTTACCTTTCTGTGCCAAGTAATCACCATATGGAATTTTGAGTTACTGGAACACAATCTTGTTTTCTGTGTCTTCTCCGCGTTATACACCGGAGCGGCGGCGTTGGCTTCCTGGAAATACAGCGGCCGGCTGCGCCTTTTTTCCCGCAACTTTATTCACAATTTTATAGCAGCTAATTTATTTTTTGTACTGACTGCTTTTGCAACCCAGCAGAGCACTTATCACGCCACGCTGCCGTTTTTGGCACTGGCTTTATGGTTAAACGGCTGCCTTGTTTACCTAACCGCCAAAGATAAAGAACTTTCCGCTATAGCTTGGCACATAGGCAAAAGCCTCATCTTTTTATCATTAATGATGTGGACCTACCATTTCCAGAAAGAAGTATCTTCTGTGATTTTATTTCTGTCCTTCTTGGCTTTTGTCGCTATCAACGGCGGGGCGGACCTGTTCTTCTATAAAAGACAAAACAAACAACCCGGCTGCTGGTCTTGGCTTTTCCCCATGCTGCTGATGCTGCCCATTTTTGTAAAGTTGCCTTTAGTAAATACAGGAGAATTTATTCTCTCTACCCTGTTGCTGGTGCTGCTGATGGGCGGTGCGACCATCTTTTCTTTCCTGCTTGGGAAAACCATACCCATTTGGATTGCCAGCATTCTGTTTTTAGGAGCTTTGATATATACCGATTCAGATCAAATACTTTCCGGTTTCTACACGCCGCTGGTGCTGGCCTTTAGCTTCTTGCCGATATTGCTTGTTTTCGGCGTCTCCAAATGGAACGCGTTTAAAGCAACCGCTTCCGCCGCAACAACGGTGCTGGTATCTGCTTTAATGCCTTATCTGCTTATTTTCTGTGTTATAGATAACATACCCCAAGACTGGCTAACCGCAATCGGGTTTACGTTGCTTTTAAACATGCTGTGCTTATTCTTTGCCTATGTATATAGAAACGGAAAAATACTGCCTTGGGCCTTGATGGGAAACACCTTGGTATTACTGGAAGCCTTCCCCCAAGTATTGCCAAAGTCTGCGCTATGGTTCTGTGGGGGGATTATACTGACGAATATATTATTTACCGCAACCCCATTTGCTTTCAAGCGGCGTTTTCTAAACGACAAGTCAGCCTGGGCGGCCGCTGCTTTGGCCGGAGTAACCTCCAACTGGATATTACAGAAAACCCTGGAACAATTCTACGGTCTGGATAATGGCCTGTTGGCCGCGATTTTTGCCGTATTATTCTGCACAAGCACTTATTTTGTTTATTGTTGGCAAAATATAGACGAGGGTATACAGCGTACCCGGTTGGCCTGGCTGGGAGGGGTTAGCTTGTTGTTTATTACGGAGTTCTTCCCGCTGCAATTTAACCTGCCGGTTACCAAAGTGGCGTGGGCCTTGGAAGGGGCAGCGTTGGTATGGTTAAACCGGAAGATACAACACCGGGGCCTGTCTGTAATCGGATTTATATTGCTGGCGCTTGTATTCTTCCTGCTGTTATTTGCCACCAAATATGTAGTTCCGGCCGGCACAGGGAACTCCATTTTCAATACTTATCTCTATACTTTCGGGATTGGCGGGGCGGCTATGTTGTTGGCAGCCAAATTATTAAAAACGGGAGATTCCCTTATCCCCTGGCTGAAACTGGGCGGCGGGTTTATTCTCTTTGCACTACTAAATATAGAAATCGCCGTTTATTTCTCCGCCCAACTGGGCATTTTAAAATTTGATATGTTTGGAGCGTTTAATGCGGCTATCGCTTATACGATTGCATGGACCCTGTTTGGCAGCATTTGCATATTCTTGGGCGGGAACAATAAAAAGAGTTTTATTACTCCCGTAGGCTTGGGATTGGTGGCGCTGTCTTTGCTCAAATTATTTTTATCCGATATCTGGGCATTGGGCGGAATGTATCGGATTGTTGGGCTGTTTGGCATAGCGATTGTATTGATCTCTGTATCGTTTATATTTCAAGCTATGTATAAAAAGTCCTAACAAAACGCTATACATAAACTGCATTTTACAGATAAACAAAACCCCCGGCATTATAAAGCCGGGGGTTTTTCCATACAAAAATCACGCAGATTTTAAGCCGAGTTATTATCCGGCAAAACAAGCCGGGCAAATATGGGGTTTTTCCATACATACATAAACCACTGCTTTAGGAAATAATTTCTGCAAAAGCGGCACCAGATACGCATATACCTCTTGGCGCAGAACCTCTGGGTAGCGCATTTTGCCATCAAACTCCAACAAGAATTCTCCATCTAAAATCGTATTTTCCGGGAAACGGCTTTCCACGGCTTTCTTCAACTCGCGGGAAAAGCGCAGCAACCCTACACTGACCCAAGCCACTTTCTCCGCAGGGACAGCATCTGCTATTTGGCAAGCAGCTTGCGCATAAGCGTTTTTCCACCCCTCAAAAGGCACCACCGGATCAAAATGAAACCCCACGCGGTAGCCCGCATATACCACTTGGGCAGCGGCCTGCAGACGCTGGGCCAGAGAAGGGGTAAAATGTTCTACTTTTTCTATAAATGCCGGCGCATTGACGGACCACCCCACCACCACATTTTCCGCTCCTCCCTGAGCCAACAAGCCTTCTATACAGGTGCTTTTTGTCTTGAATTCAAACTGCAAATGCGCTCTGGTGCGGAAAAACGGCACCAGCTGGGCACTGTATTGAGTCAACTCATCAAAAACCAACGAATCCGTAAACTCCCCGCTGCCGATGCGCGGCCGGTCAAACGGACCGCGGTTAAAATGGGCGCCGTCTATTTTGTCCAGGAAATCCTGCACATTCGCCGGCAGCAAAATAGCATGCAAATTTTGATATTGCTGCAAAAAACAGTATTCACATTCAAAACGGCAGCCGAACCCTAAGTTAATCAAATTATATCCACAGCCGGCATTTCCGGCAGAACAAGGGCAGGGTTTTAAAAAGTCATATTTTTCGCGATGAATGAGCAAGGTCTCCGTACGGCGGGAAAAACGGGCGCTGCCCACTTTTTCTTTGCCGCTGCAGACTTGAAAGTCAGCCTGGGGAAATGTTTGGCGGGCTCTTTGGGTCAGGGCGCTGTCTTGCACACTGGCTTCTATGTAAATGTGTTTGGGATAAAAAGGCCGCGGCGTCAGGTCCGCCCGCTGCGCCGGGTCCATTTCCAATTTAGGCAGATAAAATGCGTTTTTTGGCGCAGACGCGTAACTGTGAGGATAGCGCAAGCGCAACAAGTGACTTTTGGCACGTTCAAAAGTCATATTTTTTTCCGCCGGCAACCATCGGCCGGCGCAGGCACCGTCTCTTTTAATAATTTCAAAAAGCAAACGCAGCAATTCCCGTTTTTTATTAATTCCCAAAGCAGGAAGCGTCTGCTCCAAATATGCGGAAATCTCTTGAATATCAACCATCTTCTACACTCCTTCCATATCGCCCGGCCGGAGGTCCCCTGCCTGCAGATAACGCCTCTCCGCTTCACTAAGCCGCAGCGCCACAGCCGGTATATTCTGCCGTATTTGTTCTGCACTGCGTGCTCCGGCCAATACGCCGCTCACACCATTTTGCGCCAATACCCAAGCCAAAGCCACCGCACTGGCAGGCACGTTTTTGTGTGCGGCAATGTTTTTTACGCGTGCGGCTATAAGCTGCGCTTGAGTAAATGCATTACCAAAATAGTATTTATAAAAATATCTCCGCGCATCACACCGGCGGAAATTGGGCTCCTGTTTATATTTGGCGCTTAAAATCCCCCCGCCCAAAGCTCCATAAGCGCAGAAAGGAATTTGGTGTGTTTGGCAAAAATGCAGCACTTCCGTTTGCCGGCAATCCAACAAAGAAAGCGGATTTTGCACACAGTCCACAGGGCCTATTTCGCAAGCAGCTTGTAGCTGGGAAATATGTACATTGCAAAGGCCGACAGCGCGTATCTTGCCTTGTTTTTGTAAACGGAATAAGGTTTCCACTGCCTCAGACAACGGGACATGGGGGTCCGGCCAATGGATTTGATACAAATCTATATAATCTGTCTTCAGACGCTGAAGAGAAGCTTCACATTGGGCGGCAATACTTTCCGCGCGCAAGTCATGATCCGGACGTCCGTTTTTCAAAATAATACCGCATTTGGTAGCCAGCAGCACCTGGTGACGGCAGCCTTTGAGCGCCCGGCCTAACAGACATTCCGCTTCTCCCTCTCCATAAATGGGAGCCGTATCTATCCAATTTATCCCCGCCTCCAACGCGGCGGCAATGACCTGTAGGCTTTGCGCGGCACAAGCGGGGCCCCAGTCATTTCCACCGCCCAAGGCCCATGTTCCCAGCCCGATACGCCCCACAGTGCGCTGTGCCAACAAAAAAGAACTTCCCTTCACCATATTCCATTAGCCGCCATGAAACAATTTTCCACCGTTTCTATTCCTGCTTCGGCGGCTTTTTGCTGGGCGCGGCTGTCCCGCGCGCCGGGCTGAAACCAAATTTCTTTTACCTTAGAGGCGATACATTGTTGCACCGCTCCTTCCAATGCCTGCGGCGGAAGCACCAAAATAACGCCATAAATTTCTGCGGGAATATCTGACAAGGTTTTGTAGACGGGAACGCCAAACAATTCCCCCCCTTTGGGGTTGACGGCATAAACGCGGTATCCCGCAGCGTGCAAATCTTTAAAGATGCGAGTGCCATATTTGGCGGGGTCGGTTAAAGAAACACCCATCACGGCATATGCACGGCGGTCCGCTGTCATATTAGGCCTGCGGCAAATTGCCGGCCGCATTACCCATAGCCTGTGCCGCTAGGGCTTGGCTGTCGCGTACGGATTTGTTAATGAGCGTCTTGAGCTCCTCTGCCAGTTGTTCGCGTGAGAAATTCTGCACTAATTCAGATACGACCACTTCTTTTACTTCCTGAGAGCCCGATATCGTAATTTCAAACACATGGTTGGGGCTGTCTACTTTGATGACCATATTATCCAGCCGTTTTTTGATTTCCTGAATTTGGTTTTTCAACTGCCACAAATCTTTAAGCTGTCCTAATTTATCAAACATACCTTCCTCCTAAATGGTTTATTAAATTTTAGCAATTTCATTGCCGGCCCCGCTTTCTTCCAATACAATACGCTTTCCGGCCCGCACGAACACTACCGCCGCACAGATGACTGCTTGCGGATACATATGCCGCGCCGCCTGTGTATAGGCTTGCAGTTGGGGCCGATATTTCTGCGCATAGGCGGCATTAATATCTGCCCGGTCCGTTTTAAAATCCAGTACCCAGATGTTTCCCTGCTGGTCCTGCGCCAACAAATCAATCACCCCGCTGACTACCGTGCCCGCCGTACACTGGGAAAAGGGCACTTCTATACCCAAAACCTCTAACGCGCGCAGTTCCCGATAAACGGCGCATTGAAAAAACGTCTTCAATATGGCAGCGGCTTCTTCTGCTTGATTTCCCAGTCCGGTTTCCCGCACGGCACGGCGAACGCATTCCCCAGCCGGCAGCTTTTGTTCGCTCCAGCTGCGGGCCAATGCGGCATGTATCAAGGTGCCCAACTGCGCCGCAGCGAAATCCGCCACCGTCTCCTCCGCCAGAGCCGAAGGCGTCTGCCGATAAGGCGCACTACACAGCTGAATATATTCTGCCCGGCGCGCCGCAACACGTTGGCTCCATTGCTGCAATTGTTTGTTTTGGGGCGGGCAAACAGCAGCCGCGCGGTAACTGTAAACAAAATCCTCCGGCTTTTGATAAGGAATATACGTTACGCGCAAACATTGTTCCGCACCTAAAGTATCGGGGCATTGTCCCTGCGGAGGGAAAAACCCCGCTCTGGCAAACATTTCTGCAGACGTATGCGGCTCACATTGGGCATTCCCCACCACCAGCAGTTTCTCCTGGGCCCTGGTCAGCGCGACATACAAGATACGCACTTCTTCACAACGGGCATGTTCTTTTTGTTCTTCTTCCAACCAGGCCAGGCAAATATCCCCATATGACCCGACCCGAAACCCATGCACATGATGACGCCAGGAATATAAATGAGCCGGGCGTTTGGAGGCGGCAACGCTTTCTTTTTTAGAAACATCTACTAAAATAACAACGGGAAATTGCAATCCTTTGGATTTATGCACCGTCATGACGTTTACGGCGTCGCCTCCTTCTCCGGCAGGCAAAGCACTGAGACGGCTCAATTCCTGCTCCATCATTTCCTGTACCCGGCTCAAAAACTGCCCCAATGTAAGCGGAGTTTGCAATGCGCGGCTTTCAGCCAAAGCAACCAATTTTTCCAAATAAGAAATACTGCGCTGTGCATCATAGGCCAGCGTGCATGCCTCAGCCAACAGGCTTTCCTCCAGCAAACTGTGTAAAAGACGGGGCAGTGGTTCTCTCCCGGCTCGTTGCGCATACTTGCGCACTAATACAAAAAGTCGTTCCGCCGCCGCTATAGGCGCCGGTTTACGCCAGTCCAGCCCCCCCGCAGCCGCCAAACGGTAAATTTCTTCATCTGTCAATGTGCCCAGCGGACTGCGTAATACGCCGGTTAATGAAATGCGGTCCAGTGGATCGTCTATTACGCGCAATAAATTCAAGAAATCATTAATTTCTTGCCGATGATAGAAATCTTTGTCTTCTTCCAAAGAAAAAGCAATCCCCGCCCGGCGCAATGCCTCGGCATAAGGGCCCAACGTGGTGGCGGCACGGGTAAGCAAAGCGATGTCCTTATAGCGCAGTTTATGTCCGTCATGCAAAGTTAATCGCCCTACATTTTGCTCAATCCATTGTGCCACGAAACGCCCTTGATTATGGCGGTAGTCATCGGCGGCTGCTTTTTCCGGCGCATTTTCCACCAATACCAATTCCGCCGCGCCGTTTCGTTTCATTTTATCCGTAAAAATCGGCTCATAGGCCGGCTGAAACGCAGGCTTGGCCGTCATAACCACGGAACATACGCCGTTGGCCAAGGAAATAATCTCCTGTTCACTGCGGAAGTTTTTACGCAGATAGGCTTTTTCCCCTCCCTGCTGCAAAATCAAATCCGTAAATAATTCATAAGCCGTAATATCGGCCCCGCGAAAACGATATATGGATTGCTTCGGGTCGCCTACTACAAACAATTTTCCCGGCTGCAGCTTTACCTCCTGCCAACAGGCCGCACGCCCCCCTTTTTGTTCCGCCAAGAAAAGCAGCAGTTCCCCCTGCACCGGGTCCGTATCTTGAAATTCATCAATATATAAAGCGTCGTATTCTTCTTGTATATAGCGGCGCACCAGCAAATTATTTTTTAATAAATCCCGCGTCTTCACCAGTAAGTCATCAAAACTTAAAATTCCTTCCGCCTCAAAACGCGCCCTTACCGTTTGTACAAAATGACGCAGCAACTCATAGGCTTTCTGCACAAAAATCTGCACAGCCGGATCCGCCTGGGCAGCAAAACGGCAGAGAGATTTGGCCTCCTCTTCGCTTTGCGCGTCCCAATCTTGCGGCACGGATTTTATGGCAATAGTTTCTTCTTCTGCCGGCTCATATTGGCCACTACGCAGCCAGCACGCCGCCCGGTCAAAACGCAACGCCGCCTGCTGCAATGCTTTCTCTATCACGCGCGGGGCTTTTTTGCCGGCTGAGAAGCTTTCCGCCAATTCCCGCGCCCGTTGTGCCCGTTCACTGCAGAGCGAAGCCAAAAAAGCCGGTGGAAGCTGTTCGGTTGGATTTTGGACTTTTCCGCGGCACATTTCTTCGGCGCACGCCCGCAAATCTGCCAAAGACACCTTAGACAATACTTCCTGCCACAGTGGTGCACGCGGGGCATTTTCCCCCAATTCCACATCTAGAAAATGATTCCACTGGGCTTGGAAAATCCGCTTGGCACGCGGACCTTTGTCTATTTCCGCCCCGGGGGTTAAGCCCGCTTCCAGCGGATAAGAACGCAAAATATCCGCACAAAAACTATGAATAGTACCTATCGGGCTGACATCTAGCTGAGAAAGCGCCGTCTCCGCACGGCTTATGATAACTTTTTCCGGAACTTGAAATACTTTCTGCAAGGTTTCCAACGTATCTTCTTTATTATTTTGCTGTTGAGCATCTTTGGGCTGGGCCGGGGCATTTGCAGGCGTTTTATTTTCTTTCTCCCGCAATTTGCGCAACACTTCCTGCAGTTTAGAAATCAAACGGGTCTTAATTTCCGCCGCCGCTTTTTCCGTAAACGTCAAAGCCACCAGCCGGGGCACCAAAATACCTTGTGCCAGCAAGGCAAAACAGAGGCGGTCTATCAACAGCGTCGTTTTGCCCGTGCCTGCGCCGGCTTCCACCACCATGTTTACATTCAGCAAGGTACGCACCCGTTGGCGGTCTTCGGTGTTATTCATCGTTTAGCCTCCTCCAATGTGCGCGCCTGCGGCGCATGTTTAGCGCGCAGCAGGGAGTGGTAAGCATCTTTGCGGCAGACGGCGGCATAAGGACAATACTGACAATGTTCCCCGGGATTAATAAAGAAAACGCCTTGCTGCATCAAACGGACCAACCACTCCACAAATTGCTCCGCCCGTGGCCGCACCACATCAAAACCGGCGGCTGACAACTCTTGCCTGCCATATCCTTTTTGTATAGTAAGCAAAGCGGCTCCATCGGCCCGCAGACCCTGTGTTTGGGGCTGCTGCTGGGTTAACAGCAAGTAGATGAAAGGCTGCAAAATCACTTTTTTAAACATATCTGCCGCCAAATTTTTACTCCCATGACGGCCGGATTTATAATCCAATACGCGGAAACTTTTGTCTTTGCTGTTTACATCAATACGGTCCACAATTCCTTTCAATTTGATTTTAATTTCCGCAGACAAAGAATAATATTTCTCAAACAGCGTCTCAAATATAGAAGGTACAAACCCGTCTAAATGTTGGGCGTCTTGCACAACAAAGCATTCCAGCTTACTGCGCATATCCTTCAAAATCAGTTCCCAAATTACTGGATAAATGCCAAATTGCCTGTAACTCTGTGCTTGATAATTCTTCTCCAAGGCGCGATCCAGCCGTTGCTGCAAAGCATTGGGGAAAAGTTCTCCAGCCAATCCTTCTCTATAAAGGGCGGCATAATAATCCATCAACACTTGGTGATATGCCCGCCCGCGCAGACTGGGCGCCAGTTCTTCCCGCGAAAGCGCCTCCTCTTTTTCCCGCAGACCAATCCCTTTTGCCAAAAAATATTTCATAGGGCAGCGGGCCAAATCTTGCAATACGGAAGGAGCGAAACCCATTTCATTTTGCTTGTGGAAAATCTCCTCTCCGCAGGATACTACCCCGTCATATTCCGTAAGTGCGCCCCAAGAGACAATCCGGCGGGAAGCATGCAATACTTCTTTCAGTCCGTCAGCAGCCAAATGCGCTTGCTCATATTGCCGCATATCGGCTCCTTCAACCGCCAACAAGCAGGACATTTCTTTTTCATTTAACCAACACGGCGGTGTTTGCTTCAAACGTTCCACCAGATGTCCATTTACCTCTACCAACGGTATTTGCTGAAAATCGGTCCCGGCGGCACGGGCCAATTCCACCAAATAACCCGAAGGCACCAGCGGCTTACCCTCCGCATCTGAACGCAAGAAAGACAGATAAATCTGTTCCGAAGCGGCCTCTAAAATACAAAAAAACAACAACCTTTCTTCTTCAAAACGTTCTGCCTTCTGATTTAACCAAAATCCCAATTGGTCCCGCAAAAGACGGCGGTAATAATCCCGCAAAAAAGGATCCTGACGCTGAATGGGCGGGAAATTTTTTTCATTCATTCCCAGCACAAACACCACCTGGAAGCTTAACCCGCGCATAGACAGAGCATCTAAGACATTCACCCCCTGTCCCACAGGTACAGACTCATGCCAAGACGTTTCCTGCAAAGCAGAGAACAGCTCATCTAAAAACTCCCCTTCTTTTGCTTTATCTGACACATAGGCATAGCGTTCAAAACTGCCCAGCACCTTCTGCATCTCCTGCCAAACCGCCTTTTCTTCGGCCGTAAACTGCTCCGGCTCAACATTCTCTTCCAACAATTGCTGCACCCCTTGACACAAAACGGACCAAGGAAGCGGTTTTTCCAAGAATTCCAACTGCCGTTTTATTTCCGCCAGCCAAGCCAAAAAATCCGCATCATAATAGGCCAGCGATTGGGTAACTAGGTTTTGCCATTGATTAAAATCCCGCTCCGCCAAACACTCATCTATTAGGTAACGCCATTGGTTCTTCTTCTTAAAATAAGCGGAACTTACAACCGCCAAGACGTCTTCCCGTTCAAAACCGCCACGCGCCAAAGACAGCAAATTATTCAAAAACACCCCCAGCTGACTAGCCAAGAACCCAAACGAAAAAGAAGCATTCAGCGGTACTGCGTTCTGCGCGCAGACCGCCGGCAGCACCGCCTTGTAATTCTCCAGTGAACGGGCACACACCGCCATGTCTTCATAGGCTATGCCTTGCTCTTCATGCAAACGCACGATTTCTTTAACCACCTGATATACTTCTCCTTCCGTTTCCGAAGCGGCAATCCAATGCAGCCCTTGCGGAAGACAGGCGGCCTGCTGGGAAGTAAACAAATGGCGCAAAGCTTCTCCGGCGGCTAGTCCCTCCCAGCAGATTGGCAATTCTTGGGTGGAGCCACACCCCTGTACATTCGTTTCAAAAAACTTGTGTCCAAAAGCAAAAGCCGGGTGTTTGGCATACAGCCAAAAAACAGCGGCCGGATACCCCGAAATCAAAGCGCTGAATATATCCAGCTGACGGCCCGTCAATTCATAAAACCCATAAATAATAATCTCATGAAAAGAATGCAAATAGGCGCTGTGCAGCAGCGCGGTCAGCGCGTCTGAAAAATATTGCTGATAAGAACGGTATCCGGGCAGTTCGTTCATTTTTTGCAAATAGGCGCGGTACACTTTTATCAGCCATTGCAAATGCGGCAGCTGGGACTGAAGCAGCGGATCTGAAGTCAGACGCAGCTGTTCCTCCAACATATCCGGCTCCGCCAAAGCATCTGCCAAATCCCGCAAGGAGGCTCTCAAAGCGCGCAGAAACCCCCGGCTGGGTTTGTAGTATTCCAACCCCGGCTCAGACATAAGGACTTTAAGCAGATAATCATGTAATGAATCTGCCGGAAGCAGCGGCTCTTTGGCGGCTGAGTTTTCCGCATCTAATTGGGTTAGTAATTGGGAAAAAGTACAAAAAAACACATGGCTGATAAAACCTGTTTTCTGTGCGCATAGCCGGCGCAAACGGGCCGCCACGCGAGCAGAAGGACACAGCACCAGCACCTGCCGCTTCGGCCCTGGCTGCAAAGCGGCAGTATAGTCTGCAAACTGTTTCTCTAACGCCCGAAAAGGTGCATAAAAAACTTGCATAAAATGCTATAGTAATAAGGTATTTTATACATATTATTACATTTTTGACGCCATTTTTTGCACAACGCCCTATCATGAAGATTTTAATTCTCTTGCGTCACGGGCAGGCACAGCCCTACGCCCCCACTGACGCTCAAAGACCTCTTACCGCCGCCGGCCAAGAAAAGGTGGCAGCCAGCGCCCAAGCTTTAAAGGAGGCTGGTTATCGCCCGACTCTTTTATGCAGTCCGTTGCTGCGAGCCGTACAAAGTGCCCAAATCGCAGGCGCTATTTTGCAAGTATCCCCCCAACCCAAAACGGAATTAGACGGGCATTTAAGCGCCGCACAGCTGTTGGTATGGGCCCGGGAACAATTACGCCAGACGGATTGCCTTATGTTGGTGGGGCACAACCCAAACATCAGCTCCGTCGCACGGATTTTAAACCCGCAGTATATTTCTTTTTCCGCCGGAGAATATGCCGTATTTGATGTAACAGACGCAGCCCGCCCAGCCTGGCTGCAAGGAGAACATTGACATGACGATATCAGACGCCATACTGCTGGGTCTGTTGCAGGCATTGGGGGAATTTTTGCCTATTTCCAGCTCCGCCCATTTGGTATTGTTGCCGTTTTTCCGCGGAGAACAATATCAGGGCATTACCTTTGACGTTATGCTGCATTTGGCCACTTTGTTGGCAGTGCTGCTGTACTTTGCAAAAGATTGGTTTTCTATCATTAAAAACGGCCTCACCCGCCCCACAACCCAAGAAGGCAAAACCCTATGGCTTTTGGCGCTGGCTACTGTACCGGCGGGCGTAGCGGGCGTACTGTGCAAGGACTGGGTGGAAACGGTATTTAGAAGTCCGTTGATTATCGCCGTATGGCTGATGTTATTTGCGGTTATTTTATGGTGGGCCGACCGAAAAGCCGCCGCCGAAGACCAAGCACAGATTAATCTCCGCAATATGCTGCTGATTGGCTGTGCACAGGCGCTGGCGCTCATGCCGGGTGTTTCCCGCAGCGGAATTACTATTACGGCGGCCTTGTTTTTGGGGTTTTCCAGAAGCCAAAGCGCGCGGATTTCCTTTTTACTTTCCGCCCCCGTCATCGGTGGGGCGGCGGTGCTGGAGCTGACCCACTTGAGCTGGGCCGATATCAATGCCCCGCTGGTATGGGGCTTTGTCAGCGCGTTTTTAGGGGCACTGGCTGTTATCTGCGGATTGATGAAGTATATCAAAACGCACAGCTTTAATGTGTTTGTAGTGTATCGGATTTTACTGGGATTGGCAATCATCGGCTGGTATTGGCATTTGCAATAGCCGGTAGAGGCCGCCAATTTTTATATAATGGTAAAAGAGTTATGGAGGAAAAAAACTTATGAGTTATGTACTAGCGGTTTGTTTAGCTTTGTGTTGGGGTACTGCTTTTTTAGCTACGAAAAATATCGTTGATGTCCTTCCGCCCTATTGGGGCACTTTTTTCCGCGTATTGGCGGGGTTAATTTTCTTTGTTGTTTTGTATGGGGCACAGCGCAAAGACCTGCGTTGCCCGGTCAAAGAGCTGTGGCGGCCGTGGACCATTGGCCTATTGTTAATTTTATTTCCTTTCGCTGCCATTTCTTGGGGACAGCGCTTCGTGGCGCCCACAATCGGCGGTATTTTTAACGGTACGGTGCCGCTGTGGTCTTTTATTGCGGGAGCCATACTGCTTAAAGGGGTGGACCGCTTTACCTGGCGCCGGGCCATTGGCGTATTAATCGGGCTAGGAGGCCTGCTGATTATTATGTGGCCTTCTCTGCAAATTGGATCTGATCCTAATGTATTGTACGGCTGTCTTGCCTTTTTGCTCATGGCTTGGTCCTACAGCTTGGGTAATGTGCTGACCAAAAAAATTATGGTGGATAACAACAGCGTAGCGCCGGAAGCCAATACATTTCACCAATATTTATTCTCGGCTGTCGTGTTGCTTGTGATATCTTTGGTGTTGGAACCGGTGCCTTCGGCGGCCTCTTTTACGCCTAAAGTAGTGATTTCCATCGCCAGTGCAGGCGTATTTTCTTCCGCGGTGGCCTTCCTGCTTATGGTGGCCTTAATTCGCCGTTGGGGCGCTACGCGTATGGCGTCTGTAACGTATTTTACCCCGGTGGTGGCCATGATTAGTGACATGATAGCTTTTGGGCGCTTTCCGGGAAGCAATGAAATAATCGGCTTGCTATTTATTTTCATCAGCTTGTTCCTCATTCAAAAACCCGTAAGCCCGTTACAAGAGAACAAATGAAAAAAATACTAAATCTCCAATGCATCAACTGCGGCAAAGAACACAAAACCAGCGAGGCGGACTTCCTGTGCACCGCCTGCGGCGGTAATTTGGAAGTCAATTATGACTATAAATTGATTTCTCGGCGTTTCAGCATCAGCAAACTCAAAGATAATACGCACTTTGATATGTGGCGCTACATGGATTTGCTTCCTATCAACGACCACGACAAAGTGCCTCATGTACATGTCGGCTGGACCCCAATGTATAATTGCAAAGAACTGGCTCATGAACTGGACATTTCTACATTGCTGATTAAAGATGAAGGCCGCAACCCCACCGGCTCTATCAAAGACCGCGGCAGCGCCGTAGCCGTGGCGCGCGCACTGGAGCTGGATAAAGAAATCATTGCAGACGCTTCCACCGGAAACGCCAGCGACTCATTAGCCTGCTTAACCGCCAGCCTGCCGATGAAATCGGTCATTTTCACTCCCACTTTTGTGCCGGAACCGAAGCTGGTGCAACTTCTGGTATATGGGGCGGAAGTAATCACAGTGGAAGGCACCTATGACAACGCCTTTGACCTCTGCCGAAAAGCCGTGGAAGAAAACGGCTGGTATTCCCGTGCCGCCGGCTTTAACCCCTATACCCGCGAAGGGAAAAAAACCTGCGCTTTTGAAATTTGCGAACAACTGGAATGGGAAGCGCCGGATAAAGTGATTGTGGCGGCGGGAGACGGCACTGTATTAAGCGGGTTGTGGAAAGGATTTGTAGATTTCAATAAATTGGGAATTATTGAACATATGCCTCAGATGATTGCCGTGCAAGCCGCAGGAAGTGCCGCCATTAAGAATGCCTTTGAACATAATATGGAAGTAACCCCCGTGCAGGCACATACGGTGGCAGACAGTATTTTGGTCAGTTATCCGCGAGACGCCCAACTGGCATTGCAAGCCCTGGAAGAATCCAACGGCTTTGCCATGACTGTAACAGACGAAGAAATTATTCAAGCCGTACCGGAACTGGCGCGCAAAGCCAATATCTTTGCCGAACCTGCCGGAGCGGCCGTATATGCCGCGCTGAAAAAGTTAGCCGCCCAAGGAAAAATAGAGCGCGATGAAACCGTAGTATTGGTAATCGGCGGAAACGGCTTAAAAGATATAGACAGCGCTTTAAAATCCGTCAGCAAGCCAGACGTCATACCCGCCAATATGGACTCTGTTCGGGAAGAGTTAAAGAAGAAAGGCTTGATTAAATAACAGGCATCGTCATAGCCGACAGTTCTGTAAGAGAAAAGACCCCTTTAAAAAGGGGTCTTTTTTACTACAATTAAAAGTTCCGGGATATAACACAAGACGCAATTCTAGGAGGCAACCTTCGGGAATAAACGATGCAGAGCCTCTAATTTCTTACCTTATCGGAATAATCCTCAAAAGGCTTTTTGTTGTTTTTTCAAATTCTCCACCAATAACTGCTTCGTATGCAACATTTCCTGTTGTTGGGGCCGGACAAACAGACAACTGTCCAAAGAAGCCACATACTCCGGAGTTAAATCTTGCTCAAACACCTCAGAGCCATGTTTATGCAACACTCCCCACAAATATTCTGTTTTGCTAAAATACTGCCTCAAAAGACGCTGCGCCCTGGGTGTTTTCTTCACCGGAGGATATACATAATGTCCATAGACAAGAATTTCCACTTTAGTTCTGCAAAATCAGAAAGGAGCGGATAAATAATTCTTGAGGTGCCCGTATAACGGTCCAAAATCGTGATCAACCCCATTACGTCATCGGCCGTGCGCTGCCGATAAAAGGCATTATAAGACATCAATCCATATCCCCGATAGGGTGTACGGAAGACTTCATTTAATCTTTCACCATTTCCTGTTTTTTTACTGGGACCGGAGGCAGTTTGTTTTCCAGTAAGATTGATTGCTTCATCTGCCAACCCAAAAGCATGCCCTACTTCATGCAACATGATGGTAAACAGCTGGTCATGATATTGACGTTTGGAATTGTCCCATATTTTCCAATCTGCCAATTCTAAACTAAACGCCTTATCACGCGTGATTTTTTTCAAATCTATATTATCATCAGAAAAAACGCCTTGCGCTGCGTCTCGGATATACTTATCTACCAAGGCTTTTCTCTTGGCAGAAAGGTTTTGGCTGGTTTGACAATTTGGGAACACAATACGAATCTGGCTATCACTGTAGAAACGCATATCATACTGTTTATAATACCCGGCTATTTTGCTGTTTTTGAAAGAGGGCGCCACTGAAATTTCAATATCGGCTTTACGCGGCATATGATGAGTGCAAGCCCCCAAATTCACCAATCTGAATGGTTTCTCCAAAAGAGCGATGACGTCGGAGAATTCTTCTTTACGGCCAGAATCTCTTAGATATTTTGCCGTTCCGTGGGTCCACTCCCCAAAAGCGGCCTGAAAATAAGTGGTCAACAACTCATTGGAAAGAGGCTGCGGCCAGTCTGCCGGAGAGCTTTTCGTGCAGAACGTAATTTCCTTTTGATGAACAAATTTATAACCTAAATAATGTTTATTAGGAGACAAAACTTCCCCTTTCCACAAAAACAGATCTCCAACGTGTCCAAACGCAAAAAGAACGGACTGCCCAAACAACAACACACACAGAAGTATAGTCCATTTTTTAAACATATATTTTAGTTTATCCTCCACCGACGCTTTACTAAAATTGCCTATTATTAGTTTATATCTTTCTCCGACGGGAAAAAAAGAGTCTTTATACCTATTTTAAGCAGGGCCTTTGGACCCAAACGGCCCTCATCACATAAAGATTGGTATTTTAAAATACAACAGGAGATACTTCCTTTTAAAAGACAAGCGAAAATCAAAGAAGAAGATTATTTAAAAAACGCTCCGTATCCGGGCCGAAGACAGCATACGCCCTTTACCAGTCTTTCTGCCTAAAATAAAGCCTCTGCCTCTGTTTCTTAATACCACCTCTTTCCCAAAGGCGGTTTGACACTGCCCTTGCTTTGGCCAATTTATCCGGCCTTTCCGCCATACAAACAGAGACGCGTTTATACAATAGCTATACGAAGGAGTGTTTGCTAAACAAAAACCCCATGCCAGCCGCATGGGGTTTTCATGTAATTTCAAAAAATTATGCCGGGGTATTCCCGCTGAAATCGGGCTCTTGGGGCTCCGGGTCCGGACAGGAAGATTTCTCGCAGCGATTGCGAAAAGCACAATCTTTACAATGGGATAAATCCGGCTCAAACAATCCCGCCTCTATTTTCTCCCCTACGGAAATAAACTGAGACAAAATGGCTTTTTCGTCAAATGCATCAAACGGGGCGCTGACGGTTTTATCAAAAGCAGTAAAATAAAAGGTGGCTTTCCCTTTCTGCAAATTCCACGCGCGGCGCGCACCCACGGCATAAATGCCCAGCTGCAAAGAATCCGTTACCGCCGCCTCAAAATCTATATCTTCTCCCGTTTTATAATCTATCACTTCCCAGCTGCCGTCGGGGTGTTTGTCTATACGGTCTATTTTACCCCGCAAAGTCCATTGCCCTTCCTGGAAAATAAACTCCCGCTCCGTGCTGTCTACTGTAGTCTTACGTTCGTATTCGCGCTGCGCATATACCTCCAGCATTTTTTTCCCTTTCAAATAATACTCCATCTGTTCCCCAGCGCTGCTATACCCGGCACCAAGCCAGCAGTCGTCATAATAAGAGAGCAACTCGGCAGGGTCATTACTGTTGCGGTGGTATTCTTCCAATGCGCGGTGCAAAGACACACCCAAAGAAGATGCCGGCACCAAGCCTTCTTTCCTTCCGTCTATATATTTGTATTTATACAGGAGCGGACATTCCAGATATGTTTTAATTTTGGAGTAATTCAGTTCGTGCACGTCGCTGTACATGTTATTTTTCCTTGTGTTTTAAGAAATGCACCAGGGTATCGCCATATTTTTCCACACGGAAAATTTCAAATCCGGTTGGCACAGCAAATTCTTCTGTTTTATGGGTCTGCAGTACAATTACACCCTTGTCAGCCAACAAACCGGCCTCAGCCACATTTTTCAATGCCGGTTCCGACAAGGCCAACATTTTATTGTTTTGGTCTCGGTACGGCGGCCCCATAAAAATAATATCGTAGCCTTCATTGTCGCTGTAAGAGAGCAAATAGTCCAGAGGTTTCAACACATCGCCTTTAATCACTTGCGCGCGGTCCTCAAACCCCAAATGGGCTAAATTGCGGTGAATATTTTTGATGCAGGCGGGTTCTCTGTCCACGCATACCACGCGCAACGCCCCGCGGGAAAGCGCTTCCAATGACACATTCCCCGTACCCGCAAACAAATCCAGCCACCTGGCTGCTGCCAAACGCGGGCGCAAAATATCAAATACGGATTGCTTGATACGGTCCGAAATAGGTTTTACCGGCAGATTTTTGGAGACGGAAAAAATCCGTCTGCCCCGCGCGGTCCCGGCAATAATACGCATAGATTTCCTTTACAGTTGTGCAATGCCTTCTTTAATGGCGTAGCGCACCAGCTCGGCCTGTTTGTGAATGCCCAGCTTTTTCATAATATTGTTGCGGTGCACGTGAATCGTGTTTAAAGACAAATTAAACGTTTTGGCAATTTGCTTGCTGCTGTAACCTTCGGCAATCAGCTGCAGCACTTCTTTTTCTTTCGGAGTCAGCCCGGTTACATCGCGCTTGCGGGAAGATGTTTTGCCTAAAAAGCCCTGCACAATATATTTTGACACCTTGCTGCACAGATAAAAACGCCCTGCCGCCACCTCTTTGATGGCGTCTACGATTTCATCTGCCGTAGAAACTTTCACAATAAATCCTTTGGCTCCGGCTTTAAGCGCTTTTTCCACCGACACCCGGTCATCATACATACTCAGCATGACCACCTTAGCCTGTGGCTGCATTTTAACCAGCCGCTGTACGGACTCTATCCCATTCAGAACCGGCATAGAAATATCCACCACATAAACGTCGGCTTCCTTTTTGGCGGCCCATTCTATCAATTCTTTCCCGTTAGAAATTTCCGCCACGACTTCCATATCTTTGCCTTTTCGTTCCAATACGGCGCGTACGCCGTCACGCACGATAGCATGATCATCTGCCAAGACTACTTTTATGCTCATATCCTGTTCACCCCGTATACGACCTTTGGGCATTTGGCTTCTATTACGGTGCCCTTGCCAGGTTCGCTTTTAATGGTAAGTTTTCCGCCCAAATAAGCCACGCTGTCACGCATAGACAGCAAGCCAATATGTTTTATGGAACGCTGGCCGGACAACTTAAACCCTCGGCCATTGTCGCTTATTTTAAGCGTTACGTCTTTTACTCCCCGTTTCACGCTTACATCTACACGTGTAGCGGCGGAATGTTTAATAATATTATTTAAACTTTCCTGCGCCACACGATATAAAACAATTTTCACTTCCTCACTGACTCCGCCGTCGTCATCGCTTTCCGCTCTAAACGTATGCTTAATCCCCTTGTACTGCGTCATATTATCCAGCAGTTCCTGCACAGCGTCAGCCAAACTCAACGTTTCCAAATTAGGCGGGCGCAAACTGACCACAATATTTTTTACCCGCTCTATACAGTCTTTAATTTGCGTATCCAAATCAGCTATATCTTTTAATGCTTGTTTGCGGTTTCCTTCTTTTACGCTTTCTTTTACGATGCTCAGAAGAGAAGTTAAAATCACCGCCGCGGAGCCAATTTCGTCATGCAAGGCAGAAGATATCTTTTTGCGTTCTTCTTCCCGCGCCATTAACAAAAGCTGCGGGAAAGTGCGCCCCCCCACTTCTTTGAGAAAATGCGTACGGGAATAATTATAAGCCCATGGGGTAATATTCTTAACCAAACCCAACACGCTGCCCACTTGGCCGCCGCTGTCGCGCAGCGGAATTAATGTAGATTGGAAAAAACAAGTATCTTTTCCTTGGCAGACGCTCCACTCATAGCTCACAACCTCACCTTCAGCGGCTTTTTCATGGGCGCGGTTATGCACCGGCTGGCTGGGGTCTATCTGCGCCTTCATAGAAAACCCTTCCGCCCGGCCAAACATAAACACCTGTTTATGCTTCATATCCGCCACATACACCAAATCATATCCTTCCACTCCTTGCTCTTTAATAGAAGCAAAAGAAGAAGGATTGTCCACAAACAACGCTGTCTCTGCGCACCCGCTGGGGCAGGGATAGATACAGGTCTTTTTTTTGTTTTTTGGCGTAGGCATGGGCTTTCCTATAACATATGATAGTTAGATTTTACTATTTTTTTGGCCTTTTTCCACAGAATACTTTACTATTCTCCCCGCCAGCAAAATAGAAAATCTATTTTAGTATATAACGGGTATTCTTTCCACCGGCGGCTTCTGTCCTAACAAACGCCTTGCCTTTTCTGCACGCCAAAAGCGCAGACAAACGACAGCATACCCCTTACATCGCACCCGCATACCCAGTTCCAGGCGGCAACCGTATAAGTTTGGTATAATTTAATTAATGAAAAAACTAGGTCAACTCCTTACTTCCCGTTTCATTTTGTACTTCGCACTGGCGGCCCTTTTTGTGACGATTATAGCTGGGGCGGTTTTTATGCGTTATATTTTCTCTGGCATTCCGCCCGTATATGAAATGGAAGAATACACCCCCTCTCTGACTACCAAAGTATTTGACCGCAACGGGAAATTAATTCATGAATTTTCTATTGAAAAGCGCAGCATGGTGCCGCTGGAAGAAATCCCTGTAGACTTGCAAAACGGCGTAGTGGCTATGGAAGACCGGGATTTCTTTGAACACGCCGGATTCTCCGTGCGCGGCATTTTACGCGCCCTTATGCACGACATTTTAAGCGGCAGCGCCAAGCAAGGCGGCTCCACGCTTACGCAGCAGCTTTCGCGCGGTGTATTTTTAACCCAGCAGAAGAAAATTATCCGCAAAATCCGTGAAATTATTTTAGCCGTTCAAATAGAACATCGCTTCAGCAAACCTGAAATCCTGCAGCTCTACCTTAATGAAATTTATCTGGGCAGCGGGGCTTACGGCGTTAAAGCCGCCGCCAAACGCTATTTTAACAAAGAGCTTTCTGAGCTAACTACTGGAGAGGCTGCCCTGCTGGTGGGGTTAATTCCTTCCCCGGGCAATTACAACCCGTTTGCCAATCCGGAACGCGCCAAAGCCCGGCGCAACTTGGTGTTGCAGGTCATGTATGAACAAGGTTATATCAGCCAAGAAGATTTAGAAAAAGCATTAGAAGAACCCCTCCCGGAAAAAGAACCCGCCCCGGAAGGAGATAAACCCGGCCTGTATTTTATTGAACAGGTACGCCGCATTTTAGAGCCCAAATACGGCACGGAAACCTTATGGAAAGGCGGCCTCAACATCTATACCACCGTAGATATTGACCAACAGGCAATCGCCGAAGAAATCATGAACCAAAAATTAAATGAACTGGATATGGTGGTGGCCAAAGGGCTGGGCATTGAAATTGAACCAGAAGACCCTGACGCAGAAATAGAAAAAGTGGAAGCCCAAACGCCGGAAACGGAAAATAAAGAGGAACCGGATTTCCCTCGTTTGCAAGGGGCGTTTATGGTGCGTGACGTAAAAACAGGCGCCGTACGCGTCTTAATTGGCGGGCGCAGTTTCACCGACAGCAAGTTCAACCGCGCCACACAAGCCAACCGCCAGCCGGGCTCCTCTTTTAAACCCTATGTATGGATGGCCGCTCTGCAGCAAGGATATACACCGGCTACGCTGGTAAAAGATTTGCCCAGCATGTTCTACTTTGACGGGCGCAATTGGCACACTTTTAATGAAAACTCGGACTTATACTCTTTAGAGCTGGCGTCACAGTCTTTCATCGGCAACAAATCTTTTAACGTGTGGGCTCCACAAAACTTGGGCGGCAGAAACGAAGGCTGGATTACCTTGCGCAAAGCACTGGAAAAATCCAAAAACTTGGTAGCCGTCAACTTAATAGACGCCATTACCCCGCGCAAAGTCATCAATGTGGCACGCAAAGCGGGGCTGACGGGGCCCCTGCCCAATGTACCGGCCCTGGCGCTGGGCGTCAATGTATTGCATATGGACGAACATTTGGCCGCGCTGACCACGTTTGGCAACGGCGGTATCCACACAGATAACTATTATATAGAGCGCGTAGAAGACAATAACGGCCGCGTACTGGAAGAACATATTGCACAAGAAACAGAAGCGTTCTCCCCACAGGATTCTTATTTGCTCATTAATATGATGAAAGGCGTGGTACAGCGCGGCAGCGGGCGCGCCGCCAACCGCTTGGGCCGCCCTTTAGCCGGCAAAACCGGCACTACCCAAAGCCACCGCGATATGTGGTTTGTGGGTATGACACCGCACACCGCAGCCGCCGCCTGGATGGGATACGATGACGACACCTCCCAAGAAAAATATCAATGGCAGGGCAGCACCACCGCACGCTGGTGGGCAGATATCATGGAGCAGATTTTAAAAGACGAGCCTAAAGATGACTTCCCGGTGCCGGAAGGCATTTCGTTCTCTTACATTAACCCCAACACGGGCAAACTGGCCACGCCGACCGACCCAAACAAATTTTTGGAAGCGTTTAAAAAAGGTACCGAGCCGACCAGCTTCTAGCCCCTTTCCCGCCCGCCTTTTGGCGGGCGGTATATCTATACTATGAAAAAAAACGCATCTATAAAACCGGACATTTCTTTTTACTATGGTCTGCCTAATCAGAGCGCCGCCGGTTATTTTGCGTTTAAAAAATATATTTCCGCCGGAAAGAACCTGTTGTATTTAACCGCTCAAGATCCGGAATTGTTTGAAAATGCGCTGGAAGAATTTACTTCCGCTCAAGCTGTTTCTCTAATCTGTTTCCCGGAGCAAAAAACCGGGCAAATGGCGGCCTTGCACGCGTTACTTTCATCAGGAAAGAAACCCTTTGCGCTCTGCGCCCAGTATGCAGACTGGGCAGCGCCTCTGCCTGCACCGCAGGATTTTAAAGCCAATACTTTTACCGTCAAACGAGGCGACACCCTGCGCAGAGGCGACCTCTTGGATATTTTGCAGCACCGCGGATATACGCGGGAAGATTATACCGAAATTCCCGGCCAGTATGCCGTGCGCGGCAGCGTGGTGGATATTTTTCCCCCGGGGCAAAACCGCCCGCTACGTCTATATTTCGCCGGCAACCGGGTGGAAACTATCAGCAGCTTTGACATTGACACCCAAAACACAAAAGAACGAAAAGACGAAGCTGTTATCGTACCGCTTGCGTTTGAGCGGGAGCCAGCCACATTGGCCGACTATGTACAAGAGGCTCAATATATCTTTGACGAACCGCCGCAGGATTTTGACTTTACTCAATACCCCGGCGCCGCCGTGCTGACGCAACTGCCTACGCATACGGGTGCCAACTGCAACTTAAAGGCAAATATAGAATTTAATGCCAACTTTAAATTGCTAGACGCAGAAGCAGCCTCCTTGCAGCGGCAAGGCATACAAGTAACCATTACCTGTTTAAACCGCGGAGAATTGGACCGCCTAAGCGAACTGATGCAGGATTATGAACATTTAAAAAACCTGCCAGTTAAAATTTCCCCGCTGACGCAGGGTTTTTACAGCCCCGATGAAAAATTTGCTCTTATCACTTCCTCTGAAATTTTAAACCGCCGTTACCGCGCCTCCAGCGTACTGAAACATTTTGACGTGCAAGGAGCGCAAAAAGTACGTTTCAAGGAACTCCGCCCCGGGGACTATGTGGTACACCAAAACCACGGCATCGGTAAATATTTAGGGTTGGAGATCATGGACAAAGAAGAAAACCCCACCGACTGTCTGATTATTGAATATCGCCGCGGCAGCAAATTGTATGTACCTATGTATGATTTTAAACGGGTACAAAAATATATTGGCGCAGGAGGCAAAGCGCCCGCACTCTCGGCTTTGGGCGGAATTACGTGGAAAGAAGTAAAGAAACGGGTTAAAGAAGAAGCACAAAAGACCGCCAAAGAAATTTTACATATGGAGGCGCTGCGCCAAGCCGCTGGAGGCGAGGCTTTGCCAGGAGACCCGCGCATAGAAGAAGAATTTGCCGATTCTTTCCCTTATGTGCAAACCCTGGGGCAAACCCAAGCCATAGAAGATGTCTTGCGCGACCTTTCGCGCAACCGACCTATGGACAGGGTATTAGTGGGAGACGTGGGATTTGGCAAAACCGAAGTAGCCATGCGCGCGGCTTTGCATACGGTTATGAGCGGCAAACAAGTCATGATGCTGGCTCCTACCACCATTTTAGTTGACCAGCACTGCAAAACATTCCGCAAACGCATGGCGGGTTTCCCGGTCAATATCCAAATGTTGTGCCGTTTCCAAACAAAACGGGAACAAAAAGAAATTATCCAGCAGATTAAAGACGGCGTATGCGATATCATCATCGGCACACACCGTCTGCTCTCAAAAGATATCGGTTTTAAAGACCTAGGATTAGTCATCATTGATGAGGAACACCGCTTTGGCGTCAAACAAAAGGAAAAAATCAAAGCCAAAAGCGCCGGCGTGCATACCCTTATGCTCAGCGCCACGCCTATTCCGCGCACGCTTAACCAATCTCTTTCGGCGCTCAGAGACATCTCTTTGATTGACACCCCCCCGCGCGGCCGCACCCCCATCAAAACAGTGGTAACCGCTTGGAATAATGAGCTGGCTGCCGCCGCTATTACACAAGAGTTGGCCCGCGGCGGACAAATATATTATGTATATAACAGCGTACAGAGCATGGAAAGCCGCTACCTGTTTCTAAAACGTCTAGTGCCGCAAGCTCGTATTTGTATGGCACACGGCCAAATGAAAGAAAGCGACTTAGAGCAAACCTTGTGGGATTTTAATAATGGGAAATATGATATTCTGCTGGCCTCCACGATTATAGAATCCGGCTTAGATATTTCCAATGCCAATACGCTGATTGTTGAAAACGCCCAAAACTTCGGCTTAGCCCAACTTTATCAACTGCGTGGAAGGATTGGCCGTGGGGATAAAAAGGCGTATTGTTATTTGTTCCACCCGGACTGGCTGCTGCGCCAAACCCCAGCACCGCAAGAAAACACCTATGCCCAGCTGTTGGCCATGCCCTACAAAGCCCCGCAGGAGAAAGACCCCACTGAAGAAGCCAAGAAACGCTTGGCCGCACTAATGGAATTTAGTGACTTAGGAAGCGGCTTTAAGCTGGCTTTGCGCGATATGGAAATACGCGGCGCCGGGGAGCTTCTGGGCGTTAAACAACACGGCTACGTCAATGAAGTGGGGCTCAGCCTCTATTGTGATCTGGTAGCCAACGAAGTGAAAAAACTAAAGGGAGAGCCCGTCAAACGCCAAATCCGCGCCACCGTTAATCTACCGCTGGCGGCCTATATCCCGCCGGATTACTTGCCCGACGACAGCGAACGCCTCAAGTATTACAAAGAATTAATGAGCGCAGATGAACAGCGCGCGCAAACCATTTTGGACAAATTGGCAGATTTGGCTGGTCCGGTCCCCCCCGAATTACAAAATTTAAACCGCGTGCTGCAGCTGTCACGCCGGGCCGGATTAATAAAAATCTATCATGTAGAATTTGCATACGGTGCCCTGGATTTATTGTTTACCAACGATTTCAAAATGCCGCCCGATTTGCCCTCCCGCGTGCTGGAGAAATACGGCCCGCAGGTACAATTTATTAAATCGCGCAACGGAGACGGCATACGTATTCGTCTGTCCAAAGAAGCCGACCCGGTCACGGAAACAGAGCGGGCAATTTCTTTTTTTGAAAACCTCTTGCTATCCCAAAATGCTATAGTATAAGATATGAGAAAATTGAGTCTATTTACCCTTTTATTCCCCTGCATATTCTGCGCTTGCCAAAAACCACAAGCCGCCCCGCAAGACCCCGCCACCCCAACGGCTGAAACGGTGATTGCGCAAGTAGGCCCCGTCTCTATCACACAAAAACAATTAGATGACCGACTGGCTGTGCTCGGCCAAGAAGACCAAGCCTTCGCCCAAACGGCCGTAGGGAGACGCAACTTTATCAATCTGTTGGTGCGGGAACAGCTCATCGCCTTAGATGCCAAAGACGAAAAACTGGATCAATCCGACGTTTACCTAACCGCTTTAGAAGACAAACGGGCCCAATTAAAAGATATTTACAACGAGTATGCCACCCTGCTGCTGGGCCGTTTGTGGGAAGAAAACATGCTGGAAAAGGGCATTTTGTCCGTCACAGACGAAGAAATAAATGCCTATTATGACAAATACCCCTATGAAATGACCATTAAACAGCTTATCATTCCAGATGCCCAAACGGCAGATGCCGTCTGGCGGGAGCTTAAGCGCTCCAAAAGCCGCTGGAAAGAACTGGAACGTCAATACTCTAAAGCCCCTGATCAGAGCAAAGGCAAGGAAATTACTTTTATGCCGGGAGAATTTATCCCGGAATTGGAAGTCATCGCCGCCAATTCTCCCACCGGATCGGTGCAGGGATTTGTCAAAACAGCCCAGGGATTTCATATAATAATGAAGACGCGGGAGCGCCGCCTCTCTTTAAAAGACGCCGCACCGCGTATCCGTGCCATACTGGAAAATCAAAAAACAGACGCGGCTTTAAATGCTTTGCAAAATAAATATAAGGTGGTTATTTATGAACAAGATGAATAAATTTTTATTGCCTGCACTGGCTTTGTGCCTGGCGGCGGGCGCTGAGGGGAAAGTGATGGAATCTTCCGTTGCCACGGTAAACGGAAAGCCGGTTCTGGCTTCGGAATATGACGCCAACTATCAACAAATAATAGAACAATATCAGGCGGCCGCGCCGCAGTTCTTAGAACAGCCTTATGCCAAGGATTTTTTGGGAAAAGAGGTGCTTAAGGAACTGATTTCAAAAGAACTGTTATACCAAGCCGCAGACGAGGCTAAAATCACGGTAAAAGATTCGGAAATAGACGAAAGCATTAACCAAATTAAAACCCGTTTTATTATTGACGAAGAAGGCAAACAAGATCCCAAAGGGGCGGATAAACGTTTTAACGAGGCGTTGAAGAAACAACATTTAACGCTGAAATCTTATAAAGAAAAACTCAAAAATGAGATTAAAGCCCAAAAAGCTGTAGAAGCCCAAATACAAGCCACGGTAAAACCTGTAGAAGAAGCCGACGTTAAAGCACTTTACGCCAATGTGGAAGCGGTTTTGAAAAACAACACCAAAGCATTGCAGAAACTGGAAAAAGAAGACCCGATGAAGCTGCGCGAAGCTCAGTTAATCGCCGCCAAACTCAAACAGCTCACCGCCGAACAAGTGCGGGTGGGACATATTTATTTGGCCGTAACCAAAGACACCTCCAAAGAAGACGCCAAGAAAAAAGAAGAATTGGCAAAACAAATCAAGAAAGAATTAGACGGAGGAATGGATTTCTCCGCCGCTGTAAAGAAATATACCGAAGATAAAGCGGCTTTAGCCAGCGGCGGCGATATGATTTTAATAAAAGGAATCGCCCCTAAAGAAATTGATGAAGCCGCCTTTTCTTTGGCGGTAGGCAAAACCAGCCAACCCATTAAGAGCGATTTGGGCTGGCATATTATTAAAGTAAAAGAAAAACGGGCCGAAAAAGAAATCGGCTATGATGACATCTCTCGGGATTTGGCCCAATATGTCGCCCAGCAGAGAATACAAACGGCGATGGCGCAATATATAGACGAATTGGCGGAAAAAGCCGACATCAAAGTAACCAAAACCTTTGAAGTAGACGCCCAAATTGAGGCGGAAGCCGCCAAACGCGCCGCAGAAGAAGCCAAAAAAGAAGCGGGCAAAGTGGCCCAAGAAGATAAAAAAGAAAGCGCCAAAGAAGAAAAATCCGCCAAAAAAGAACAAAAAGAAGTAACAAAAGCGGAAAAAGACGGCGCCAAAAACTAATTTGCTTCTTTACTAAAAAGGCGGCGCCCGCTTAACGGGAGCCGCCTTTTTGCACAGAAAGAACCAGCATATGAAGAAAAGCAGAAAACCGTTGGTGTTTATTACCGCAGGAGAACCCCTGGGCATTGGGCCGGAAGTGACGGTCAAAGCCTTGCAAAATCCGCGCGTACAAGACGCCTGCCGCCCCATTTTAATCGGAGAGCCGGACAGCCTAAAAGAGGCCGGGTATACCCCACAGCTGGCGCCTCTTATTGTCCAGCAGTCTTTGCGCGCCAAACCCCGCCGGCCGGAGCCCAGCGCCTGGGGCGGAGAGATTTCTTTTGCAGCGCTTAATTTGGCCTGCAGCATGGCCGCCCGCCAACAGGGAAGTGCGGTGGTCACCGCTCCCATCTCTAAGCAAAGTTGGGCCAAAGCCAAAGTGCCATATACCGGCCATACCGAATTTTTACGCACCCATTATGGCAAAACGGCATTGATGATGTTTATCAGCGGGCCGGTACGCTGCGCTTTAGTCAGCGAACACTTTGCCATTAAAGATTTGCATAAAATCATAACCAAAGACCGTATTGTACGAGCCGGACAAGACTTTGCCCAAGCTTTATGCCGGCTGGGAATAAATATCCCCCACATAGCCCTCTGCACGCTTAATCCGCATGGGGGTGACAACGGCCGCTTCGGCCATGAAGAAACACGCGTAATTACTCCTGCGCGGCGCTCTTTATGTGCAAAAGGGATAAAAGCTGAGGGTCCTTACCCGGTGGACAGCTTATGGCTGGCACATGCGCATGGCAATTTTGATGGAATTTTATGTATGTATCACGACCAAGCCCTGCTGGGGCTGAAATTAGCCGCCAGAGAGCCTATTGTACACATTACAGCCGGGCTGGATTTCCTGCGGACATCGCCCACACACGGCACAGCTTTTGATATTGCCGGCCAAAATAAAGCCGACCCTTCCAGCATGATTGCCGCCATTTTATTTGCGGCGGGAAAATAATTTTACCTGCAAAAACCCCGCTTTAAAGCGGGGTTTTTATCAGTATCATACAGTATTTAAGGTAAAGTCCAACAGCGGCAGCCGCTTCCGCCGCTCTCATCATTGCAGCTGGCAGATCCGCTCCCCTGTCCCCCCAAGCTTTTACACAATTTTTCTGCGCGGTAATTGGTGATGGCATAGGCACAGCAAACGCGCTCTGCGCCTAAGCTGTCCAACTTAAAACTTAGGCTCATGTTATATTTCCCGTCATAATAATACCCCACCAATATGCGGTCTATATTTCGCAATAAAGCGTATGTAAAAAATTTATTATCGGCCAACGTGCCATCTTGCTGGATACGATAGCCTGACGGTATTTCTACGCCCAACTCATCAAACGAATCCGTATATTCCCCGTTTGCCATACGATAGACCTCTTCCGCATCTTTAAAATGCTTGGCCAGTATATAGGCTTGTGCAACATGGCTTTTTTCCACCGCCGTCTGGTATTGCGGCAAAGCCACCGCTGCCAAAATGCCAATGATCAGCACCACCACCAATAATTCTATCAGCGTAAAACCGCTAAATCTACGTTTGACAGTGTTTTTCATAAAGAAGACATTTTGTAAGTATTTTCTGTCCATAGCAAAATGTATCAAAAAAAAAAAACAATGCAAGCCCTTCCGTAATTCCCGGCCAACAGCCCTGTTTTTCCCCTTTGAATTTGATAAAATAAAGATATGCAGCAGATTATCCGCTTTGAGCAGTTGGATTCCACCAATACATACGCTAAAAATCATTGCGCAGATTTAGCGGATAAGACTGTTATTGTAGCCCAAAGCCAAACCGCCGGCCGCGGCCGCATGGAGCGGAAATTTATCTCTGACAAAGGCGGCCTGTATTTCTCTCTTATCCTTAAAAACAGCCACTTGAATCATCTGGCCAATTTAACCCAACTGATGGCCCTTAGCGTCTGCAAAGCCCTGCAGCAGCTGGGAGTTGATGCTTTTATCAAGTGGCCCAACGACGTGTATGCAGACGGCAAGAAAATCTGCGGCATGCTTAGTGAAGCCGTAGCCGGGGCCGAAGGCCCGCAGGCTTTAATCATCGGCGTAGGAGTCAATGTGCTACAAGACGATTTACAGGTGGGCCAGCCCGCCATATCTTTAAAAATGCTGGGTATTTCCGCTACGCCGCAACAGGTATTGGACCAGGTGTTGCGGTTCTTTTTTGAAAAGTACGAATCAGTGCTTACAAACGGATTTTCAGCGATACGCGGCGCCTATTTGCAACGCTTCCCCTATATCGGGAAAAACGTACAGATTAAAAACGGCGCGCTAGACGCTGCAGGTACAGTACAAACCATTTCCCAAGACGGGCTGCTGGTGCTGCAAACGCCTCAGGGCCCAATGGAAATATCAATAGGAGACATGATGGTATGAGCGCAGAAAGTCTTATTATGCAAAGCGTCGTAATCACCATCATCGGCATGCTGATTGTGTTTGTATTTCTCATCATTATGGTGGGAATGATGCACGTATTGGCATGGCTGGTGAAGGTATTGGAAAAATATTTTCCGCAAACCGTTGCCCAGCCGGCGGCTGCCGCAGCTGACAACAGCCTGGTAGCCATAGCCATAGCAGCAGTTAAAAGATTTCAAGGCAAATAATTTAATTTTAGAGGGATAAAATGAAAAAAATCAACTTTATGCTTACCGCGTTCCGCGACGGCTTTCAATCCGTTTACGGTGCGCGCGTACTAACCAAAGACTTCATGCCCGCTGTAGAAGCGGCCAAACACGCCGGCATCAATCATATGGAATTTGGCGGCGGCGCGCGCTTTCAGGCGTTGTTCTTCTATTGCAATGAAAACGCTTTTGACATGATGGACACGTTCCGCAAAACCGCCGGCCCCGACGCTAACTTGCAGACCTTGGCTCGCGGCGTCAACGTGGTCGGGCTGGAAAGCCAGTCCTCTGATGTCATCAAAGCCCACGCCCAGTTGTTTAAAAAACACGGCACCACCACCATTCGCAACTTTGACGCGCTAAACGACGTCAACAACCTCATTTACTCCGGCAAATGCATTGCCGAAGCAGGCTTGAAACACGAAGTCTGCGTGTCTATGATGTCTTTGGCCCCCGGCTGGGACACGACCGGCAAAATCCACAACGAAATTTTCTATGAAAAAGTGCTGCGCTCCATTTTGGATTCCGGCGTGCCGTTTGATTCCGTGTGCTTTAAAGACGCTTCCGGCACTTCCACCCCGGTTACCGTGGGCAAAACCATCGCCATGGCGCGCAAACTGCTGCCCAAAGGCACCAAAATCGTATTCCACACGCATGAAACGGCGGGAAACTCCATCGCCTGCTGCTTGGCCGCCATTGAAAACGGCGCTGACTCTTTGGACTTGTCCATGCAACCCGTTTCCGGCGGCACCTGCCAGCCCGACATTTTGACGATGTGGCATGCCTTGCGCGGCAGCGAATACACCTTAGACATTGACCCCAAGAAAATCCAGGAAGCGGAAAACGTGTTCCAGGACTGCATGAAAGATTATTTCCTGCCGCCTGAGGCCACCAAAGTCAACCCGATTATCCCGTTCTCCCCGCTGCCGGGCGGCGCTTTAACCGCCAATACGCAGATGATGCGCGACAACGGCACCTTTGACAAATTCCCCGAAGTGGTCAAAGCCATGGGCGAATGCGTGAAATTGGGCGGTTTCGGCACGTCTGTTACCCCGGTATCCCAGTTCTACTTCCAGCAGGCTTACAGCAACGTCATGTTCGGCCCTTGGAAGAAAATTACCGATGGCTACGGCAAAATGGTGCTGGGCTACTTTGGCAAAACCCCGGTGGAACCCGATCCGCAAGTGGTCAAAGAAGCCAGCCAGCAGCTGGGCTTGGAACCGACCAAGAAAACCCCGCTTGAAATCAACGACGCCAACCCGAAAAAAGGCCTCAAACCCGCCAAAGAAAAACTGGAAGCGGCCGGCCTGCCCACCACCGATGAAAACGTATTCATCGTGGCTACCTGCGGCGACAAGGGTTTAACCTATTTGAAAGGCGAAGGCAAAGTAAATGGCGTACGCAAAGTAACGCCCAAAGTATCCGGCAACGCCTGCAAAGTAACCGTAGACGGCAAAGCCTATGAAGTGTCCTTTGAAGGCGATTCCGTGGCTGTGGTCAACGGCAAACGCTATAACATCGGCGTTGGCGCCTCTGAGGGCAAAGCCACCGCAGCCAAACCGGCTGCAGCAGCCTCCGGCGCGGGCACGACGCTCAACTCTCCCTTGCCGGGTGCGGTGCTGCGCATTAGCGTAAAAGACGGCGACACGGTGGCTGAAGGCCAGGAAGTGCTGGTACTGGAAGCCATGAAAATGGAAACCGTCGTCAGCGCGCCCGCCGCAGGCACCATTCACCTACTCGTCAAACAAGGCGACCAGGTGCAAACCGGCCACCCGTTGGCTGAAATCAAATAAGAGGCGACCCCATGGATATTTTGCAAGCATTAAACCAAATCTGGCAAACCACGGCGGTCAACTCTATTACTTGGCAACAGCTGGTCATGATGTGTGTATGTCTGTTCCTGCTGTGGCTGGGCATTAAGAAACAGTTTGAACCGCTGCTCTTGGTTCCTATCGCCTTTGGCGGTCTTTTATCCAATATCCCGTTGGCCGGCATTGCCGGCCCGACGGGGTTTTTGGGCATTGTCTATAATTTCGGTATTCAGACGGGGTTGTTCCCGCTGTTTATCTTTATGTCTGTAGGCGCGATGACGGACTTTGGCCCGTTAATTGCAAACCCCAAAATGGCCCTTTTGGGAGGCGCGGCGCAATTTGGTATTTTTGCCACGCTCATTGGCGCTATCGGTTTGTCCTACATTCATATCGGCGATGCGACGCCCTTTGCCTTTGGGCTTAAGGAAGCGGCCTCTATCGGCATTATCGGCGGGGCAGACGGCCCGACGGCCATTTTCCTCACCAGCCGCTTAGCACCGCAGCTTTTGGGCGCTATTGCCGTGGCGGCCTATTCGTATATGGCGCTGGTGCCTATCATTCAGCCGCCCATTATGAAACTGCTGACCACGGAAAAAGAGCGCAAAATCGTGATGAAACAACTTCGCCCCGTCTCCAAACGTGAGAAGATTTTGTTCCCCATTGTGCTTCTGCTGCTGTGCGCCTTGCTGCTGCCCGATGCCGCCCCGTTAATTGGCGCGTTGGCTTTCGGCAACTTGATTAAAGAATCCGGCGTGGCGGAACGCTTGTCCAAGACCTTGCAAAACGACTTCTGCAACATTGTGACCATTCTGTTGGGGCTGTCGGTAGGGTCCAAACTCTCTGCGGACCAGTTCCTTAAAACCGAAACGCTGGGCATTCTGCTCTTGGGTGTTATCGCCTTCTCTATTGCAACCGCTTCCGGCGTACTGCTGGCTAAACTGATGAATGTATTCAGCAAAGAAAAAGTCAACCCGCTTATCGGTTCTGCCGGTGTGTCCGCCGTACCGATGGCGGCGCGCGTATCCAACAAAATCGGCTTGCAATACGACAAAAACAACTACCTGCTGATGCACGCCATGGGCCCCAATGTGGCCGGCGTTATCGGCAGTGCGGTGGCCGCCGGCGTATTGCTGGCGCTGCTCAAATAGTTGGTCATTTAAAACAAAAAACCCCGCTCTTAGGAGCGGGGTTTTTGCGTTCATCGTAGCCATATCCACCCTTTTGCATTCTTGCCCGCAGCCAACACCCCGCAGATCTCTTTTAGGATTTTAGAACCATTTCCCCCGCAAGTCCGTCTTTTAGCCGCTTAGCCGCGCTGCACCGCCCCGGTTTTTAAAGGCTTGAGCTAAATTGACCATTGCACTTTCCTTTGCTACAATACTTCCATGAATATACTACTAACTCCTTCCTCCCCCCAAAAAAACACCGCCATTATATTAGGCGCGACAGGCAATTTGGCATTTGCCTTGGCAGTAGTGTTAGAAGGCTTAAAACAACATAATCAAACGTTGCTTGCCCAGTCTGACGTCTTTATTTATTATCAAGACATGAATGAACCAATCCGGCAGGCATTAGGCAACATAGTGCCTTGCCGCTTTGTTCCGTACCAATTCCCGCACATGCAGGGAATGCGTGCCCATATTTTGCGAGACTACGGAGAAATGACTTTTGTACGCTATGAATGTTTCCGATTTTTAAATACATACCAATATGTATTATGGTTAGACGCAGATATTTTGATACAAGCGGACATATCCGCCATGCGCCAGCATATCACACATGGCATCGGATTCAGAAGGGAATATTACAATCAGAAAGTGCGAATCAATTTCACGCAGGACATTGAAGGCTTTGACATGAATGCCCCCCACTACAATGCGGGCATTATGGCCATCAGCAACACCCTAACAAAAGATAACGACGCACTGGCCGATTGGTGTTACCAAAAGACGGCAGAAATAGCGCCTTCTTTGTATTTTCCGGACCAAGGAGTCCTCTTGCTGATGTGCCAACACTTCGGTTTTACCATTGATCCGCTGCCGGAGAAATATAATTGTGAAGCGCGCCGCAACCGCTTTGCATTAAGAAAAGCAGCCCTAATACATGCTGTGGGACACCGGAAATTCTGGAAGTATTACTATTTTGACGAATGGTACCAAAACTACAAAAAGTGGGTCAATAAAACAGGTTTTGCTTGCGGGAATAATTTTCCTTTATTGAAGAAATGGGGCTTATTGAGATATCCACTTTTTCAAGTGGCGCCCAACCCGGCTAAATATCCCATGAAATTTGCACTTTATCTGCTTAAAGCGTTATTTCACTGCAAAAGATAAACTTATACGGCCGACTTTACCCCATTCTGAGCACACCACGGTGCCAGCGGACAGCGGCTGCAAACCGGTTTACGCGCGGGGCATATGCTGCGCCCATGCAAAATAAGCGCAATACCTATCCACTGCCAGCGGTCATGGGGGATTCGTTTCATTAGGTCCTGCTCTATTTTTACCGGATCAGTCTGTTTGGTAAGTCCTAAGCGAAAAGAGAGCCGTTTGACGTGTGTATCCACCACAATGCCCTCCGGCTTACCAAAAAAGTCCCCCAGCAGCACATTGGCCGTTTTGCGCGCTACGCCGCGCAGAGTAAGCAGTTCTTGCATACTTTGGGGCACTTGGCCGCCGTACACCTCACAGATACGTTTGGAGCTTTCTATCAAAGAGAGCGCTTTGCTGTGGTAAAAACCGGCAGAGTGGATAATTTGTTCCACGTCTTTTATGTCCGCCGCCGCCAATGCCTGCGGCGTAGGATATTTTTGAAACAAATGCGGAGTAATTTGGTTTACGCGCTCATCAGTACATTGGGCCGATAAAATGACCGCCATTAAAAGCTCCCAAGCATTTCGGTGTTTTAACGGAATAATCACCTTGGGATACAACTTTTTCAGTTCCGCCAATACAGCAGGCAGGTCCGCTTGCTTAATCAGCATATTTTTTTCCTTTTCTCCCATATCCACGCCCTACGCGCGAATAAACAAAAGCCAACGCTAAAAACAGCAAATTAATCAGAATAATCGTCGCCCCCGAGGGGATATTAAATACAAAAGATAAATATACGCCACTCCACACACTGCTCAACGCCAACACGCAGCTAATCCACAGCACCTGTTTAAACGTACGCGCAACCAACAAAGCCGATACGGGCGGCAGAATAATTAACGCAGAAATCAAAAAGATGCCTACCACCTTAAAGGCCAACACCACGGCAACGGAAGTAAATATAATCAATACCGCATTTAAGCGGTTTGTTTTTATCCCGCGCGTATGGGCAAAAGCCTCGTCAAAACTGGCGGCCATCAAATCCCGGTAATAGAACAACAAGAAAAGCAGCAAAGCACAGAGCAATGCGGCACATAAAAAAACTTCCGTTCTGTCCACTGTTAAAATACTGCCAAACAGGAAGCCAAACAAATCGGCATTAAACCCCCCCGCCAAAGCCGTAATTAAAATACCCAGCGCCAAACCCGCTGCACTGACAATACCGATTGCGGCGTCTCCATAGATTTTTACCTTTTCCATAATTTTCAATACGCCCAAAGAAGCCGCCAACACCACCGGCAGAGACATATACACCGGGCTGGTCTGCGTTAAAAGGCCCAGCGCCACCCCGGTTAAACAGACATGGCTCAATCCGTCTCCAATCAGGGAAAGACGCTTTAACACCAAAAACACTCCCAGCAACGCACATACCACCGCCACCAGCGAGCCCGCTATCAGCCCCCGTTGAACAAAGCCATAACTTAAAAATTCGCCAATCATTTTTTGCCTCCGTCTGTCGTTGCGGCGGGGCTGACGTTTTCTACGTTCAGCTGTGTAGCGGGCACGTTATGACCCGCGCTCTGCGCCGGGGCGGCTGCCTCGGCCCCCGCGGCAGGAAAAACAGCCTCAGCACTAACTGCTGTTTTTTCAACAGGGGCGCCAACGCCTCTGTTCTTTTCTGCACAGGAGGCCTCTCTTCCCCCATGCACCGCTTCTGCTCCATGCGCGGCATAATGTCCCATTGTGCCATGTACGTTATCACATTGGCAACCCAACGGACAATGTCCGTTGTTATGCAGATGGTCAATAGTGTGCTGGGCAAAAGCACCCAGCTTCTCCGCTACTTTTTGGGACTGACAGAAGGCCTGTTTGTCACCAAAGAACACCAGCTCTTTGTCTATATACATAAACTTGGAAATATATTTGCCCACTTCCCCGGTATCATGGGTGATGAGCAAAATAGTAACTCCCTGCTTTTGGTTCAGCTCTCCCAACAGGTCAAAAAACATTTCACGGCTGGCAGAGTCCATAGCGGCGGAAGGCTCATCTAATATCAATAACTGCGGCTTACTGACTAATGCCCGCGCCAACAGAACACGCTGTTGCTGCCCCACCGACAAATCAGAAAAAATACGCCGCGCCAAATCCCGCGTGCGCGTTTGGCTTAGTGCACGGTATACTTCTTTTAAATTGGTCACAGTAGGCTCTTTATGTACGCTGTCATAGCAAAGCCCCATCAGTACCACTTCTTCCACTGAAACGGGAAAGCGCGTCTGGGATACGGGGCTCTTTTGTGCCAAATATCCAATCTTCCACCATTCTTTAAACGTAGAAACTTCCACCCCAAACAGTTTTATTTTTCCGACCCCTTTTTCCAGTCCCAAAATCAGCTTCAACAGCGTCGTCTTTCCTCCGCCGTTAGGACCAATAAGCCCCACATAGTCCCCCGGCTGCACGCAGAAAGAAATAGTATCCAACACCAACGTGCGGGTATATTTAAAAGACAAACCCTGCACGTCTATTACACCCGGCATTTTAAACCCTCCTTGAGGTTGTGCAGGTTGCGGCGCATATAATCACCATAGGTTACGCCGGAGTCAAAATCGGTCTTGCTTACTTCTTCTACCGTATATAACGGAAGCACCCGCACATTGGTCTCTTGGGCAACGGTATCCGCCAAATCAGAAGCGACCATTTCTTCTGTAAATACGGCCTGCACCTTATTTTTCCGGATAAAACGGACCAAATCCGCCAGTTTCTGCACGGAATGTTCCCCTTGATGGGAAGTGCCCGTTAGCGCACGGAATTCCAAACCATATGTATGGGCCAAATTGCCAAACGCCAAATGCCCCACATGAACTACTGCACGGCTCTGACAATCTGCCAAATCCCGCCCAAAAGCATCATGCAGGGCTTTGATTTCTTGTTCAAATTGTTTATAACGTTCGCTATAATATGTCTTACCGGCCGGATCCGTTTTGCTAAGGGCTTTCTCTATACGCTTAGCCATATCCAATGCCCCATACGGAGTCATCCAAACGTGGGGGTCTTGGTCTTTAAGGCAAGGGCCTGCTTCCAACGTATTTACCCCGGTAATACCGCGCAAAATATCCTTTACCCACGGCTCTACCCGCGGAGAAACATAGACAAACAAATCTGATTCGCTCACCGCAATAATGGAGCCGGGAGTCGGCTCAAAACTGTGCGGCTCGGTGCCCGGAGGGACCAGCATACTTATTTCCAATCGGTCTCCGCCTATTTGCTTGAGCAAGGTATAAGCCACATAACCTGAAGCGGTCACATGCAATTTCTCCGAAGGGACCACAGGAGAAACTGCCGCCGGAACTTTTTTCCCGGCATGCCACCACCACAAACCAAACACGGCCAAAATAAAAAGAAGCAAAACAGCTGTTACTTTTTTCCGCATATATTCCCCCGTGATATATATTGTAAGTATTTTATCATTTTAGCAAGGTACAAAAATCCCGCGGTTTTTATGAAACCGCGGGGAAAAAGGAAACAACCCAATTATTTAGATAAAATCCAACGATTTGCGACAGTGTCTTTTTCGGTAGCTCCCAACGCTTTACACATTCTTTCTGCAAACTCTTTAGCCTGCTCATAATCGTATCCGCATACAAAAAATCCCCAACCGTTTTTTATAGACTGGTTTGAACGAATACTCAACAAATAATGCTTTTCCACAGGCACATTTATACGGTAAGCGTATGTAGAAAGATATACAGATCGGAATTCCCAATAGCGGCTATCTTGCGGCAATTGTATATCAAGACTTTCCAAATTTGTGGCATAAGCTCCATTGGCCATATAATATAGTTCTTGCGCTTCCCGTATGCTGCGCAGTACGGCCATAGCCTCGGCCGCGTGCGCTTTTTCTACAGCCATTTCATATTTAGGCAAAGCAACAGCCGCTAATATGCCGATGATAAGCACCACCACCAGCAGTTCTATCAGCGTAAAGCCGCGCCCGCCAACTGGTCGGAGACATTGCCTATCTCTGGCAGAAAAAATGACAGGCACAAAACAGCCAAATCGGCTTCGGGCAAGAGTTTTTTCTCCGGGAATTATTCTTTGATAAATTTTGTTCATAGATAAAATTTATCAAAAAAAAAAAACAATGCAACCCCTTTTGGATTTTGGTGGCTTGGCAAGGCGGCTAAAAATTTAAACGCTCCAAAAGCCGAAATACAAAAGGTCCCAGGGCAACTTGGGCAGCACCCGCTAACGCCAAGGACATAGTAATTTAGTAAATCAGCCCGCCGCCCTGCAACCGAAAACGCACTTTCTTTTAGCAGAGCCGGGGCAAAGTGTGCACACTCCTAACTATCCCCCGCCGTGCCCGCTGAGTACCAAACGTAAAAAAACCGTGCCCTGTTCAAAGGGCACGGCGGTACACATAACGGCAATATAAATAAGAAACAACCTATTTAATCAGCCCCATTTCTTTGCCCACTTTGGCAAACTTGGCGGCGGCAAACTCCAGGTCTTTAAGCTCGTGACCCGCCGTTACAATAGTACGCAGACGCTCTTTGCCGCGCGGCACGGTGGGAAACACGATAGCCAGTGCAAACACGCCCTCTTCAAACAGCCGCTTGCTAAACTGCTGTGCTTTGGCGCTGTCGCCCACCATGACGGGGGTGACGGGCGTTTGGCTGTGACCGGTATCAAAGCCGGCTTTCTGCAGGGCCGTTTTGAAATAATGGGTATTATCCCATAATTTTTTAAGCCGCTGCGGCTCATTTTCAATCACGTCTAACCCCGCCAAACAGGTGGCAATCACAGAGGGAGGCTGGGAACTGGAAAACAAAAACGGACGCGCGGTGGACACCATATAGTCACGCAGTTTCTGCGGGCCCGCCACATAACCGCCCACAGCGGCAAACGCTTTGGACAAGGTGCCGATTTGTATGTCCACCTGCCCCTGCATGTGAAAATGCTCTACGGTGCCGTGCCCATGCTCGCCCAATACGCCGGAAGCATGCGCGTCGTCAATCATGGTAATCACGCCATGTTTATTACACAGCTCCACGATGTCGGGCAGGTTGCAAATGTCACCGTCCATACTAAACACGCCATCGGTTACCAACAATTTACGCCGGGCGTGTTTTACCTCATCGCTTTCCAAAATTTCTTTTAAGTGCGCCATATCGCTGTGGCGGTATACTTTCTTTTTGGCTTTAGCCAGGCGCCCGCCGTCAATAATAGAGGCGTGGTTAAGCTCATCTGAAATCAGCACGTCTTCCGGGGAGGTCATCAAACACTGGCAGGTAGCGGTGTTGGCGGTAAAGCCGGACTGGGTCAAAACAGCCGCTTCGGCCCCTTTAAAGGCGGCCAGTCGTTTTTCCAGCTCCTCATGCATAGTCATCGTACCGATAATGGTGCGCACCGCGGCGGTGCCGATGCCGTATTTTTCCACCGCTTCTACGGCAGCCTTTTTGACGGCGGGGTGGGTGGTTAAATTGAGGTAGTTGTTGGAGGTTAAATTGACCACTTCTTTGCCGTCAATTACCGCCACCGGGGACTGGGCCGACTGTAAGATATGCAGTTTAATAAAGCGGTTTTTCGCCTTTAGCTGGGCAATTTCTTCGTCTAAAAAAGCAAACTTTTCGTTCATAGTTTCTCCTTACGGCACCATAATCACTTTGCCGCATTTGTGTTCGGGGTCGGTCATGGCGGCAAAGGCCTTTTCAAAGTCTTTCATTTCAAATTCATGCGTAATGACGGGGCGCGGATTGATTTTGCCGCTGCGCAAAAGGGAGTCCATCGTATACCAGCTTTCATAAATTTTGCGCCCGGTCAGCCCCTGTACCTGTACGCCTTTAAACACAATCAAATTGGCATAATCTATCGTCACCGGTCCGCCGGGCAGGCCAAACGCCACAAAATGTCCCGCCGGTTTAATGGCGTGCAACGCCAAATCTATGCCGGCAGGGTGGCCCGACATTTCTATCACTACATCTACGCCTTTTTCATCACCGGAAGCCTTGATGATTTTTTCCAAAGCGCCCGCTTCAGACGGGTCAATAATGACATCAGCCCCCATTTGCTCGGCCAGTTTTTTGCGAAAGGCGGACATTTCTGTGGCAATCACTTTGGCCGCACCACAGGCTTTGGCCACATTGGCGGCAAACAAACCCTGCGCCCCCATACCGCTGATTAGCACCACTTTGCCCGCAATATCATTTGCCAGCGTGGCATAGACAGCGTTGCCCAACGGCTCCATAATAGAAGCAATATCTTTTAAACTGTCGTCTTTGTGTTTCCAGCCGCAGCGGGCGGGAATGGCGGCGTATTCAGCAAAACCGCCGGGGCGGTCTAGGCCAATGGTTTGGTTATGTGCGCACACGTCGCGGTGATTGGTGCGGCATTCATAGCATTTGCCGCACCAAACGTGCGACTCAATGGAAATAAAATCTCCTTTTTCAAAGCCGTGCGCATCGGCCCCCACTTCCACCACCGTACCGCACAATTCATGTCCGAAAATAAACGGAATAGGTATGCGCTGCGGCGCCCAACCGGTGTAATTATATACGGGGATATCGCTGCCGCAAATGGAAGTTCTGTAAATTTTGACCAACAATTCGTCTTTTTGGATTTTGGGAACAGCCACATCTATAAATTCCGCGCCTTTGGCGGGTTTGGTTTTACAAAGCGCTTTCATGAGTCCTCCCGGCCCGGTGCGGGCCCGTATTTCCATTCTACATTAATTTATAGTTTTTGCAATACCAAGACGGAAAATTTTTACAAAAAAACATGTTATCTTTTTCAAAAATGCTAAAATAAATATAAATCTGTATATCAGTAAAAAAAGGGTGAGGTTTTGTTATGGAGAAAAACTTATCTTCCGCCGCCTTTAACCAAGTGCGGCCCTCGGTGCCCCAGGAACAGGGAGATATTCCTTCCGGGTATGGCACCACCGAAAGCTATTTGCTTCCTAAAGATCCGGCCTGGATGTTTCTGTTCTGGGAAATTACCAACGAAACATTTGATTATGTACGCGGGCAATACGGCGCAGAAGTGTTAGACCATTCCCGTACGGTTATCCGTTTGTATGACGTAACCGGGGTGAATTATTTTGACGGCACCAACGCTAACGCTTATTATGATATGCCTGTTATTTTTGATGCTAAAAGCTGGTATATCCACGCCCCGCAGCCGGGCCGCGGCTATATTGCCGATTTGGGCTTTATCACTCCGCAAGGACAGTTTATCCTGCTGACCCGCAGCAACATGATTACGTTGCCTCCGGGCAAAGTGTCTGACGTGATTGACGATAAATGGATGAGCGTGGAAGGCGATTTCATTAAACTCTTGCAGCTTTCCGGTGCAGACCGCATCGGCATGGGAGCCAGCGAACTGATGCAAGTAGTGGACCAGCGGTGGCGCTTGACCGAATTGGCCGGCGCGGGAAATGCGCCCAGCTCCGCCCGTTCTTCCTGGACTTCTTTTGCTCTGCATACTGTGCCGGCTCCGGCGCCGCAAGAAGATGAAGACATTTGGCTGCAGGCCGACTGTGAAATTATTGTCTACGGCTCGGCTTCTCCTAATGCTTTTGTTACGATTAACGGCAAAGAAATTAAATTGCAAAACGGCAAATTTTCACTCCGCCAGGCCTTGCCGGCCGGCGCGGTGCTGGATTTGCCCATTAAAGCCACCAATAAAAAAGGCGACAAAACCCGCCAGGTACATATTAAAGCCTTGCGTGAACAGGGGAAATAAGTATGGGACAGGAAAAAGGTTATCTGGCGCTGATGTTACATGCGCACTTGCCATTTATTAAACACCCGGAATATCCCGATTTTTTGGAAGAAGACTGGTTCTATGAAGCCATGGTGGAAACCTATCTGCCGTTGCTCAACGTGTTTGAAAAGCTGACGGCAGAAGGGGTGGATTTCCGCCTTACCATGTCCGTCACGCCGCCTTTGTGCAACATGATGAGTGACCCGTTGCTTATAGACCGCTTTAAACATTACCTAAATCAACGGGTGGAACTTTCCGGCAAAGAAATAGAACGCACCAAAGGCACCGAATTTGAAGCTGTAGCACATATGTATTACGACAAATTCCGCCGCTTCAAAGACCTTTTTGAAAACGTCTATCACGACCATATTTTGGAAGGTTTCAAAAAATTTCAGGATATGGGCAAGCTGGAAATTATCACCTGCGGCGCCACCCACGGTTATCTGCCGCTGATGGTGCACAAAGAAAGCGTCAACGCCCAGGTCAAAGTGGCCGCGGCTGATTACCGTCTGCGCTTTGGCAGAAGTCCGCGCGGTATCTGGCTGGGAGAATGCGCCTATAACCCCGGCGATGACAAATTCCTGCGTGATGAAGGCATTCGCTTCTTCTTTTTAGAATCGCACGGCATTTTACATGGTACGCCGCGCCCCAAATACGGCATTTATGCCCCGGTATATTGCCCGCAAACCGGCGTGGCTGCCTTTGCGCGCGACATGGAATCGGCCCAACAGGTATGGAGCGCCGACTCCGGCTATCCCGGAGACGGCCGCTACCGCGAATTTTATCGTGACTTAGGGTACGATTTAGACTACGACTACATTAAGCCTTACCTGCACAGCGACGGAGTACGGCGTAACATCGGCATGAAATACTGCAAAATCACCGGCAAAGTACCCTTGAACGAAAAAGCGCCCTACAACCCGCAAGAAGCGCGCGATGTAGCGGCTATGCATGCGGGCAATTTCATGTTCAACCGCCAAAAACAAATTGAATATCTTTCTACGCTGATGGACCGCAAGCCGTTGGTAGTGTCTATGTACGACGCAGAGCTGTATGGACACTGGTGGTATGAAGGAATAGATTTCTTGGAGTTTCTGTTTAAGAAAATCTATTATGACCAAACGGATATCAAACTGGTTACCCCAATGGAATATCTGGAAATGTATCCGGTCAACCAAACAGTACAGCCTTCCATGTCTTCTTGGGGAGACAAAGGGTATCATGATGTATGGCTCAACGCCGGAAACGACTGGATTTACCGCCATCTCATCAAATCGGCAGAACGCATGACTGAGCTGGCCAACCGCTATCCTAATGCAGACGGCCTGCTCAAGCGCACCTTAAACCAAATGGCGCGCGAGCTGCTGCTGATGCAGTCTTCGGACTGGGCGTTCTTGATGACTACGGGAACCGCCAAGGAATATTCTACCAAACGGACCAAAGACCACATCAAACGTTTCAACGAGCTCTATGAGCAAGTGAAGCACAACCGCATAAATGAGAGTTATGTGTATGGCTTGGAAAACAGCGACTCTATTTTCCAGCAAATAGATTACAATGTCTACTCGTCTGCGGCTAAAGACGCAGTGCTTAATCAATATAAATAGCTGCATAATAAATAAACTGAAAAACCCCGGCCTGGCCGGGGTTTTTTGATATCTCTTTTTCCAAGTAATCTTATGTATAAAGGAAGTCAAAAGGCTGCAGAGAAATGCCGGGAATACAATCTTCTGTCCAGAAGAATAAACAACATATAAAGAGGCCGGAACGTAGAAATATTCCCGCATTTGTCCAGTTGAGGAGAGAGAGGCTGGCTCTGTTTCCACGGCCCCCATAGAAAGCAAAACCCCTCGGGCCACCGTTCCTTCCCTTACTTTGTTCTGCAAACGCAGCAAGGCCGACTCTGTTAGCCAATCTTCTGCCAAAAGAGCCACTTGCCATTGTTTTTGCCGGGCACGGGTCCTTTCTATCTCTTGTCTAAATTGATCGGAAATCTGTTTGTTTATGGCCGTCACTTTCTCCGAAACAAGGCTATCCTCCGCCGTTTGAGAATATTTCCGCCCCTCTAAGGGAAGCGTAGACATATAGTGACGGGCAGAAATCCAAACAGCGAGAGGCGGTTGTTTGCTCTGTGCTCTTACCGACAGGTCCGAACGTTTAAATAAATTCGTCATTTCCCCTAGCCAGACATGCTTGGTCCGTACAAATTATTTCCTGTGCCCAAGCCGGGCAAAAGCAGAAAAAAGAGATTAAACATAAGCAAAATTTCTTCATTATCGCATCTCTTCAAAGAAATTCACGCTATACCGAAGACTCAGTTAACTATCAATATACAGGCCATACTCAGACCAAATATACAGCATATCTCCCGGCCGAAAGGAAATACCCCGCGTACATTTGGACTCTTTCAGACACCATTGCGCGATTTTATTTTTTTGCAGCATACGCAACAAACGCCCGCTGCTTTGCATAAATTCTTTATTTACCGGGTCTTGTATATCTAAATGCGTACGCACATAATCCATTTGTTGCTTAATAAAATCATCAAAAAGATAATGATCTCTCCTGGGCCACGATTGATACAATTGCCCGGCCATACCTTTGGGGCCATGCTTTACCATAGCGACATATTTTTCACTCCATTGCAAAAGAGGCTTACGCAAATCTTTAATATTATAGCCCAGCTCATTGGCCTGCATCACAGCAAGCAAGAACTGCGGATTAGAAGATACGCTGTCTTTTATAGAATTCTCCACATTACTTCCCAGAAAGCGCAGGAAATGGCTTACCCTTTTTGAAGCGCCGGATACGGCATAATCAGAAGAAAAAATACTGTAATCCACCAAATTGCCTTTAGCCATTAAATACACCGTACGCAACGACCCCATATAACAAGACACCATATCCAACACATCTATATGAAAATCTAATTTCTCTATCGTGTCAAAAAAATCTTCTATGTCGTAGGAAAATATCATTTTCCCATCATACATATTTTCTCTGTCTCCATGAGCAAACATAACTAAGGCGGTATAGAACGCATCATTATGTGCACTTAAGTTTTTCAACAACAATTCCGACACATCGCTTATTTCCGGCTTACATGAAAAATGAAGTTCTTCTGTTACAGCTCCTTTGGAGGAAGGATACACCATATACAAGGTGCCATGCAGTTGCTGGCTTTCCGTTTTTTCCAAGATCTCCCACAAACTTAACCCCGTTTCATCAATTTCGTCTTTTTCTTCCCATACTAAAAAGGCACCCCGGGCTATGATTCCTTCTTCCACTTTATTCTGCAAACGATATAAAGCCGTTTTGGCAAGGGAATCCATGGTTAAAAACGCCACTTGCCATTGTTTGCGCCGGCCGCGGAATTCTTGCTGCCTCTGTTTGGCTTCAATTTCCTGCATCACCTTATCAATTTTTGCCAAAGTTTCTCTATCATCTGCCCAAGCAGAATCCGGATTTTGTCCGGCCAACTGTTGGCCTCTGCGTATAAAAGCAGCTCTTTGCTGCGGGGTGTTTCTATCTTCCGCAAGTTGCCGCATACCCCATATAGCCCGCTCAGAACGATGGAACAAAGCCCCCAGCTCTGTACGAAAATTCCGCTCATTGGCATAAATTACTTTAGATTGAGCAAAAACCGGTTGCCAGCACAAGAAAACTAATAAAAAAAGACCTATTTTTTTCATATTTTCTCCTATTACTCTTATTAAAATAAAGAACAGCCTCTGCAACAAGAGCCCTTAGACCCAGTTCTTTCGGCTTAAAGGCCTACCCCACAAATAGGCCTTTTGCTAGCAAGCGCCTTTGGGCGTTAACAGCTTTTTCCTGCCGGCTAATCCGCCTTTGCCCCAATCGCTCCAGACGGTGTTTTTAAAACGCAAAAACCCCGCCTCTAGGCGGGGTTTATCCGTTTCACAGAAGAGCAAGCTATTTGTATTCCAGTTTTACTAATTTATATTTGCGCGGTCCTTTGGGCAGCTGGGCTTCAAATTCTTCTCCTTCTTTATGCCCCAATACGCCGGAAGCCAACGGGCTTTTGACAGAGAGAAGCCCCTTGTCTGGGTTGGACTCCATAGAGCCCACCAGCGTATAAGTAAACTCTAGGTCCGCTTCCAAATCCAAAATCGTTACGGTAGCGCCAATGCGCGCTTCGCTGCGGTCCACGTCTAAATTATCGGTAATTTCAGCATTACGCAATGTATTCTCCAATTCTTGAATACGAATCAGCGTTTCAGCCTGTTTTTCTTTAGCGGCATGGTATTCGGCGTTTTCCTTTAAATCACCCTGAGCGGCGGCTTCTCCGATTTCCTGGGACAGTTGCGCTTTGGTATCTTTTAAATTTTTAAGTTCTCCCATTAGGGATTCATATTTTTTACGGCTAATGTACACTTTTTCCATAGAACTTACACTCCTAAACGGCACAGCTACTATCTACAAGTGTACAATTTATACAACTCCTTGGCAAATATACGTTTTCCCCCGCTTTCATGCCAAAAAAGCCCGAAATTTATATAATCTGTTACATGCAACGTCTCCTGGTGTGCTTTTTTTTACTATTGGGCCTGTCAACAGCCGCCCCGGCTAAAACCCGCGTGGAAATAGCGGAAGAAAACTCCCCCTCCATTGTGGCGGTTAATGTATTGAAAAAAGACGGCACCACCTTTACCGGTACGGGTTTTGTGGTAACTGAAGACGGCGTTATCGCCACCAGCAGACACGTCGTACAAGACGCCATGTTTGTCAATATTACTTTTAATACAGGCGCCATTTCCGGCCAGGCCCAACTGCTTGCATTCTCCCCCACAGTAGACTTGGCTATTGTCAAAATAAACGCCCGCCATCTGCCTACGGTAACCTTAGGGGACTCAGATTATGTGCTGCCAGGACAAGAAATTACCGTCATAGGCAATCCGCGCCGTTTGCATAATACGGTCACTTCCGGGCTCATCAGTCAGGTACGCCGCAAAAGTGACGGGACTATTTGGCACCAAATCAGCGCCCCCATTTCCCCCAGTTCCAGCGGAAGCCCCGTTTTTAATGAACAAGGCCAAGTTATTTCCATAGCATTCTCCACCTATCAAGGGGAAGGAAACCAAAATTTAAACTTCTCCGTTCCCTCCAATTACCTTTCCCAATTGCTCCATACAAACGGATATTATCCGCCTCTGCCGCCGGCTGTTTCCGCTTCCGCCGTACAAACAGAACAAGGCTTCTGGGATAAAGTACAAGCCCATCTAAATAAATCTTGGCAAATTACCAAGCGGCTCTTTAGCCGCATGTTCCAATAACTTTGTTTGTGTTTTATAAGGAAAAGAGTCCTTGAAAAAGCTCCGCCAAACGGGTACACTATAATTACCTTATTTTGTATTGAAGGAGTCCTTATGTCTAAAAGCAACAAGGCTAAAACCGTCGGGAAATGTGTAGTCGTATTGCTTTGTGCAGCAATTGTTTTCTTTTTATTGCTGCCCTTTTTAGAAACGTCGGCTCCCGCCGTTTCCTCTGAACAAGGCAAAAAAGCCTCTCCCCAAATTTTTACTTCTAATCCCTTGAGTGAATTAGTGCGCAAGGTATATTCTTTGTTTGCAGGGAAACAAAAACAGCCCAAAGAAACGCCGCCCGCTCTTTATGCCGAAGGGGAAATATATCCCCCCGAGCAAGAGAGCACGGAAATACGTTATGCCGGCACCGAGTATTTGCCCGCCGAGCAAGCAGACCCGTCATCTACCACCACGTCATATTTTCCGGAAAATTATGATTATGATGATGCCCGCTTTATTAATGAGGAAGGCGAATGGGTATTGGTTCAGCAAACCGCTCCGGAAGCAGCCCAGCGCGGTATGCATGACATCAACGCCTCGGATTCCGCCTATGACAAATTAGTCCGTTTGGAACGGGCCGCCAAATATACAGCCGGCCCCGCTCCCAAACAACCCGCTATACCCGATTCCAAATGGGCCCGCTTGTTTAACCCGATTAAGAGCTTTTTTGGTATAGAAACCCCTTCCGCTGCACAAACGCGCCCGCTGCATGACGCACAAGCGTGGGCGTTGGCTTCTTCAGAAGGGATAGATTACTCCCGGCGCCGCCCTACAGAACGTTTTGCCTCCGGCTCATTAAATATGGGAAAAAATACTTCTTCCGGGCCGGATAATGCCGCGGCTGCGGCTGATACGCCTGCGGGTATGACTTGGTCTGATATTTTAGACCCGAGCCAAGCCTTAGAACGTCTTAAAGAACTGGAGAACCGCTGGTATTCCCCCGAAAAAGGGCAAACCCTTTCCCCAGCCGACAAGAAACGTTACGAAGCAGCTTTACGGGTCATTGCCCGCAAACAAAACCAATTCCGCCAACAACGGGTGAAACAAATCCAAGAAGACGCCGCCGGCCAGCAAAGCGCCAGCATTTTCAACACCTTTTCTTCTTGCTCCGGAGATTCCATGTCTTCTTACCAAACATCTGCCAGTACTCAGTGCCCTTCTTTGACGGAAGAAGAAAAACGGTTGCAGCAAGAACAAGAAATGCAGCAAGCCCGTCAAGCCGGGCAACGCTCCATACAAAACTTAACAGAGGCATTGGGTTTTGCGCCGCCCCCGCTGAATGTAATCTTGGTGTTAGGGAAAGAAAAAGCCCAATACCAGCCCGAATCCGACGCAATGGCTTTCCCCGATGCAGAAGGATTGACCAAGGAATACTACGCCTATCTTACGGACTCTAAATGCCCCGAAGGAGACTGCTATTGGATCGGCGCCGGCAAAGACGCCGAAGCGTTGGTCACTGCGATGGGAGGCGAACTTTACCCGGACCCATTAGGGGTGGCCCAAAACAGTTTGCAAACATTTAAAGAATATAAATTAAAACAAGCCAAAGAGGCTGAACAGAGCGAAGAAGAAATACAAATATTACAGCAACAACTGGACAGTCTGTCTCCGGCATATACAGCTTATAACACGGCGCAATGGCAGCAGTTGCAGCCGCCGGCCCACCGCCCGCAGGAAGGCCAGCAGGAAGCGCAAGTACAAGTAAAACCCAGCATCTTCATTACCCCCACGGCGCCAAACGCCAGCTCATTTATAGAAGATGCCCGTATGCCGGCTATGGTCTTCTATGATAAAAATAACCAAGCCCTCAACGCAGATTCTTCGCTTTCTTCCGCCCAACAGGGCGAAGTGCTGGCGGCACAAGTAGTTACCCGGGTCAAAGAACTTCAAAACGAAATGAAAGAATTGGAAAGCACCTTGGCCCGCATGAGATTAGACGGCGTATTGGAAGAAAAGATGGAAGAAGCAAACAAAAAATGGGAAGAGATGAAAAAAGAATGGGAAAGACTCCGCGCCAACTCTCCCCAGTAAAAGGCTTCCTTTTGCAAAACGCCCGCTCAAGCGGGCGTTTTTTTTGCTCCAAACCGCAATACATAGCCGGCACAGACAATATAATAAGCCTCTGTAAGTAAACTGCTGCGCCTGGCCGCACTAATATCCCGCCAATGCCGGCGTATCTTTACCCAACTTATCCCCGCCTATTCCACAGGTCGCCAAGCAAATGCTGCGTACCATAATTTAGAAGTCCCCTTTTCCTTCGCTCACGCCGCCATGACTTCTTTGCACGCCATGTCCACTTCCTGTCAGCGCTCTTATAACCGCTCAGACGGAAAACCGCCGCCCCGCTCGTGCGGGCAAATGCACGTTGGAATATTCATGGCAGTAATTTTTCCCTTGTAAATAGCTTCCAAAAACAGCTATACTGGGGATAAGGGTTTCATTCCCGGATTTTTCATTTGATTATATGGAGATGTTATGAAAAAACTACTTCTTCCGTTTTTCTTTTTATTCGTATTCCTGGCGGGCTGCCATCAAGAGAAAGAGCCCACCGCTTACAACCGCCCTTTTACCGCAGACACATATGAGCGCAATTTCAGCAGCAATGTTTTCGCTGCCTGTTTATATGAAGGGAAACCTTACGCCACCTATTCCCTGGCCCGCTTGAACAGTAAACCTACGGAATGCGAACCGCGCTATAAAGTGACGTTTATAAACGGCCCCTGCGAAGGGAAAACAATTTTTACTACCGACGTAATAGAAAAGACCTCTCCCGTATCCGGCGGGCAGTTGCTCAAAGGAGAAGTGGTGCTGCGAAATTACTGGAACCCGCGTTCCTTAGACAAGGACACCGCCCAGCTGGACCGCTGGAACCGAGCTGTAGTCTATGACACTTCCCGCATGGAAGAAGGCGTGGTGGAATTAGAGTTCCCCCGGGATAAAAACGACTTTATGGCCTCGCGCGAATTTATCTTTGTACACAATATACGTTACATACAAAAACCTGAACAAAAAGAGCCTCGCATTTGGTTATAAAAGACAGGAGCTCCAACATATATGATGAAAAAATATTTTATTCTGCTTGCAGGCTTACTCTTCCCATTCTGTGCAACAGCCCAAGAATATGACGGCTATGCGCCGGAAACATTGATTATTGACGTTCCCACCGCCAATGTACTTGATAAATACCAAGCGTCTTTCCTTACCCGGGCGTACGCCAACGGCAGTATTATGGAAAGTTTGGATTTTGGTGTTATTCCACAAATCAATCTGGGATTCTCACTGGCGGTATATGAATTTGTAGGCAACTCCGACGATATCAAAATCTTGAATCCGGATTTTCAAGTCAAATGGAAACTGTTTGACGGCAGCCTTTATTTACCGGCTATCGCCATTGGATATGACGGCCGCCGCTACGGATATAATCACGACTCCAAAAAATATATGGACGACCGCAAAGGCGGCTATATTACCATGTCGCGGGAAATTTTTACTCCCGGCTTAAATGCTTCCGCCGGGGTCAATTTATCTGATTTTGACCGCCACGACATTTATTTCTTTTTGGGCATGTCCTGGAGACTCACCGAATGGTTCTCTCTGCTCACGGAATGGGACAATATCAATAATATGCGCGATTCCCGCTTTAATATCGGGGCACATGCTTATATTACGCCTTCGCTGGTTTTGTCCGGTGCGGCGCGGCGCATTGGGCGCGGAGACGAAAATGAGCGCATTTTACAACTGCGCTACGTCACTAATTTCTGACAGTACAAAGAGGTTTTATGAACAAGCAGCCTGCGGCCGGTGCCCCGCAATTTAAAAGACGCACTATTTTTATTAAGAAAAAGCTTCAATTCAGCTACATGATGCTGATTATCTTGAGTGTTTTGGCCGGCTTACTGATCATGGCTTTTGAGCTGACATTTACATTAAATGACATTTTTGACAATTATCCCGTGCTGCTGCAGCCCATATATGATCACTTCCCGTCTATCGCTTATGGTTTTATCTACAAAATTGTCATCTATGTGATTTTTGTGGTTTTAATCTCCGCCATCGTTTCCCATAAAATGGCCGGGCCGGTGTATCGCTTTGAACAGGCGTGCAAAGCAATTGCCAAAGGAGATTTTTCCCAACGCATACACTTGCGCAAAGGAGACCAGCTGACCGATTTGCAAGACGAATTCAATAAAATGATGGACCGCTTAGAAGAAGAAATAAAAAAGAAAAACAATGGGGGCGTATGAAAAAACTTTTTTGGATAGGCTTGGCTCTATGTTTGGCCCTGCCGGCGGCGACGCAAAGTGAATACGGGCTGCGCTTTTCCAGCCTAATCAATGAGGAACTGACCTTAGAAAATGCCATTCGGCTGGGCCTGGAGAATAACAGCGAATTTTTGGCCGCTCAGCAAGAAATTATTATCGCGGAACAAAAAGTCAAAGAGGCTAAATTTTTATTCTTGCCGCAATTGGCCGTACAAGGCACCGCCACATGGTATGATTTGGAATACCCCATGGTATTGCCCGATTCAGTGGCTAATCGTTTCATTCCCAGCAATGATTCTATGTCCGATGATACGAAACACCAATTTTTTGGTGTAGGGGTTACTGCCACCCAATATTTATATGCCGGGGGCCGCTTCCGCAGCGCGTTAAAAATGGCACAAGCCAATTTGAAACAAGTGCAGAGTAAATATGAAGCGGTAAAAAATGCCACCGTACTCAATATCAAAAAGACATTTTTTCGTCTGTTATACGCCCAGCATACGATGGCCCTGGCACAAGATGTACAGGAGAAATCCAACCGCTACATGCGTTCCTTACGCGCCGGAAATTGGGAACGGGTAAAAGCGCTTTATTTGAATTCGCATTTGACTTCCTTAAAAAATGAAGCCCAAAACGAATTACAAAAAGCACAGCTGGCTATGTTGGTGGCATTGAACAAAGAGCTGAATGCGCAAATTAAAGTAAAGGGAGATTTCAAACCTGTTGAAGTAAAGCTGGATTTACCTAAGCTCAATTTGTGGTCTATGGAGTTTCGCCCGGAGTTAAAAGCCGCCATTTATGCGTTAGAGTTGGATAATTTGGCTATTGATTTGGCTCTTTCGCGCCGCTATCCGGATTTAATTTTAACCGGCAGCTATGAACAACTGGGATTTGACGATTTAAACGATGTAAACAAACAGATTTCTCTGGCTGTGCGTTTGCCCATTAACTATACGTTCACCGCACAGAACGCCCAGCGAAAAGCAGAACAAAAACAAAGCACCTTGCACCGCGCGGCCATTGAAGATAAAATCCGCGTGCAAGTAGCTGAAAATTATGCTGAGCTGGTATTCTGGCAAGCTGAAGTGTTCAGCCGCCAGCAGGCTTGGCAAGACGTACAAAAGCAGCTCACTCAAGCCGAGCGCAACGCCCAACCGGACATACATGCGCTGGAAGCGTTAGACGCATATTACCAAACCGGACGAAATTATTATGAAGCCGTACGCAATAATTTGACAGCCAAAGCCGGGCTGGAGTGGGCCATCGGCCAAGATTTATAATTTATAACGGCAGGCGGGGGTATGAAACAGATACGACTAGCACTCTTAGTGCCGTTCTTGCTGGCAGCGTTTTCCGCACCGCTGCATGCGCTGCCCCAAGTGACAGAAGACGGCATTTTGCGCAATTTTTTATGGGAAGAATTTATTTCTTTGCCCGAGCACAAACGGCCTAAAATCGGCTTAGCCCTTTCCGCCGGAGGCGTGCGGGGGTTTGCTCATGTGGGCGTACTGGAAGTGCTTCATAATGCCGGCGTGCCGATAGACATGATGGCGGGCACATCTATGGGGGCGGTGGTGGGTTCGCTGTATGCGGCAGGGCTGCCTACAGAACAATTATGGGAAATCGGAAACCATATAAAAATGGATACCATTACCCCCGATTTCAATTTAATTGGTCTGTTTAAACTGCTTTTTCTGCAAAAGCTTCCTTCATCACAAAATCTTCAGCAATTTTTCAACAAACAAATAGGGCATATGCGTTTTGAGGATTTGGTGATTCCTTTTGCCACCGCCGCTATGGACGTCAAAACCGGGGAACAAGTGATATTTGACTCCGGCCCAGTGGATATTGCCGTACGCGCCAGCATGAACTTGCCCGGCATATTTGACCCGGTATCCTATCGGCACCGCTACTTGGTAGATGGCGCTGTGGTCAATTACTTGCCCGTAAATTTAGTCAAACAAAAGGGCGCCGATTATATTATTGCCTCTGTCACCCCACCGGATTTTTCTTCCCAAGTGCCCCAAACTGTAGCCGCGTATTTGCTTCGCGTAGGAGATGTGCGGGGAGCTGCGATGATAGAGGAGTCTTCACAAAAAGCCAATTTTGTCATTCAAAACCGCGTTTTAGGAGTCAGCACATTAGAATTAGATAAATTACACCAAGCGGGAGAAGTAGGTATCCGTTCAGCCAATGAAAATTTAGAGGCGCTTGAAGAAGATATTATTCTTTTTGCGATAGAAGATGTTTTACAAAACTAAACTGTTTTATTTTACCATCACTTTGCTTTGCTGCGCGCTGCCCGTGCAGGCGGGTCTTTTTGGCATCAGTTCAAAAGACCGCCAAGAGTTCGTACAAGCCCGGGAAACTTTTGACAGCGGTGATTACCAGCAGGCCATCATCGATCTCAGCCGCTACATCTACAAAACCCGCAATATCAAACGGCGCGAAGCGCGCGCTTACCGTTTGTTGGGCTTGGCTTACGAACAACTGGGCTACCCGGAAAAAGCCTTGGAAGTATACCAGGAAGCGTTGGAATTCCATCATAAAAACATACCCCTGCTTTTAGCGGCCGCGGCTTTATATCAACGGACCGGTTTAACGGACCGCTCCATAGAGCTTTATAACCAAGTCTTACAATTGGAACCGGATAATTTAGAAGCCCTTTCCGGCCAGGCGGAAAACTATATTGAAATGGGATTTTATTCTAAAGCGCGGCAATATTACGATGTGTTTTTCCAGCTTAATCCGCAGGCGCCTCCCGTCAACCGCGCCCGCTACGCGTTTACCTTTTTGCGCCAGCGGGACTATCCGAACGCGTTTATTAATATCACTATGGCCAAGTTGGAAAATCCGAAAGACCCCAATTATTGGCTCCTCAGCGCAAGCGCCTATAAAGGGCTGGGCCTCATGCAAGACGCTTTGGCAGACTTGGAAGCGGCCTCCATTTTGGCTCCGCAGCGGGAAGATATACAAGCTCTTGGCGCCATGTGGCTCTATCAGGCGAAACAATATAAACGTTCTATGCAGCGCACCCAGCAACTGCTGAAAAAAAATCCAGATAATGAGTTGGCCTTATTTATGAATTATTTAAACTTACGAAAACAAGGCCTCACCTCTCAAGCACGAGAACAATTAGAAAAAATCGATGAGCTAGACAGAGAGTCTCTTGCTCACCGTATAGCCCAAAAATTGCTTCAACAGCCTTAATCTATTTTTTAAACCGTTTCAGCCAAACACACAAAGATCTTGTCCCGTTCCCACCCCGGCTTAGATGGGGCCCAATACCAAAAAAAAGGACCCTTCACGGGTCCTTTTTTATATGCCAATAATGTTAACGGGCAATGGCTGCTTCTATTTCCCGAATTATATGCTGCTTTGCCAATGCTTTTTCCTGCTGCAGCATATGGTGACTTTGCTGAAACATATTGTGCAAATCGTCAGAGGACAAAGAAGCTATCTCATGAATATGATCGCAGAATTCCATATATTTATTAGTCAATTTTTCTGATTTTTCTATGCGCTTCAAATCTTCATCAGAAAGATTAAAAAATAAAGCGGGGTTTTCTTCTACCCGGGCCATGATTTCTTGTTCAGACAATTTGTTTGTCCAAGACATAGCCCCCAGCAAAGCCCCCGCCGCCACAATGGAGACCACATTTCTTATAGACAAAAAATATTTGCCTACCACGATATAACGGCCATTAAAGGTCATCTTCTTATACGCTTGTTCAGCGGAAATCTCCTCTATACAATCTCTAAAAATATTGTCACATAGCATATCATAGTATATTTCCTGCGAGAGTCTTTTGCTAATGCCAAGCGGACTTACGTATTCCAGCACGCTTTCACCAAGAGGCAGCGTCTTTATATAAGAAAATCTTTTATATCTTTTCAACTGGCTGAGCACTTTTCGTCCAAACTCCATTTCTTTTTCCGGTTTGACAATAAATATTTTTATTGCTTCTTTCCCTCTATTTTCTAGATATGCGGATAAACTGAGTTGTGGTTTTTCATAGTAAATCTGAGGAAGCGGAATCCCCACTTCTTCCACATTGCGGCGCATCACTTCATTTAGAAAACGCAGGTTATCTTCTCCCAACTCAGAAAGAGAAAAACGGCTATGATACCGTTTCAAAGCATCTTCTTTTATCTGCTGTTCCAACTGCCGTATTTCCGCAAGCTTGACGGCTTTTATTTGCTGCCAAGCCTTATCATTTAAAGCATGGTAGTTAAATCCTGTATCAAAAAAGCCCTGTTTCCAAGCTTTCACCATATGTTTCGCCGCCACAGCAGCAAAACCGGCTGAGGCTGTCCAAGCCAGCATCTTCAGTGCTTTTGCTACATCTACCTCATATTCTTCACCATCTTGGCCAGCAAAAGAGGTTGATTGAATCTGAGACAGAATACAATCAACATCTGCCTGCTGGCGGTTACGGGCTTGCAGTAACTTGCTGTTTATATCCTGCGCCATAACAGAAGTGCCTACTAACATGACAGAAAGCAGGCAACTAACAGCTTTATAAAACACAGTTACGTGTTTCATAGCTATAGCCTATCAAAACTCCCTATTTTTTACTAGAGACAAAAGGCCCATTTTCCCTTGGACCGAAAGACCTATCCTAGCCGTTTAATTTCAACGCGCCAAAGAGAATTAAGGCAACGGAACAAAAGGCTTGCGCTCCGGTTTAAGCTGGGTAGGCAAGATTTCCATTTCATCTACCAACAACGAGGGAACAATAACGGAAAAAGGGACAAAAACATTTTTTTCGGAAAAATGGGAAACTTCCGCATCATTCCCAGCGGCTAAAATATCGCGCAGGCTGCGGGTGGTAATTCCCGGCAAATGCAATCCATATACGGGCTCTTTGTGCCCGTCGGAAACATAAATACGCCAGGCAAAAGCCACTTCTTGATCTTCATCATAAACAGACGGAAAACGCGGGAAAATATAACCATATTCCAAGCCCAGCTCTTGGCAACGCTGCAGCAGCTGCTGTTCCAATTGCTCCCGCGGCAGTGGATTTTTAGGCACCACAAACACATTAGTCAACATAGCCCGGGGATAGCTCCAGTTACTCATGCGCGCATGTCCATTACTGTGTTTTTGCCCTTTCATAACACTGCGCGATAAGGGCAGTGCCAGCAGCTTGCCGCTCTGTACCAGCTGCAGCTGCTGCGCTTCCACGCCTTCGTCATCTACCGGCATAAAGCCTTGCAACATCTTGCCTTCATATTCCCGCACATAGGGCCGGTCATAGACGTCTAACAAATGGCTGACCACCCGCATACCCAGCTTATCTTTAAACTGCCCGGCCATAGGGTCTGTTTCCCAAAAAGAAGACGGAACCGGTCTGGGATTATTGGCATTGGGAATAAATAATTGGTTAAAAAATCCACCCGCTGCTTCCGGCTCCAACAGCACCGGCCCCAAATAGGGCTCTGCTTTGCGGGCTTGATAGGCGGCGGCCAGTTGGTCTAAAAATGCCTGCGTCTTTTTCTCCAATGCATCGCGGTCCGGGTTTTGGTCCCACGGCAGGGAGATTTGCTCTGTAAATTGCCTTTTGTATCCTTCTTTATTGCGCAGAGAAGCAAACAAATCCACTGTAACGGAGGGCTGGCTGTATTGGTAAAAGTCTCCCTCGCTGTCTAAAAAGTAAATATCCCGTTTGTTCCGGGTCAACAGGACAGAGAAAGATTCCAAATAAGGCAACTCTTTGCCCAAAGCGGACAGCTGATTGACCAAATCTTGATACGCTTTCTCATTGACCTGCGGAAATGGGACCATTGCCCCCACATAGGCGGCTTTAGGCGCCGAGGTAAAATCCGGCAAGACATCTGTTATATTTTTCTGGCGGTTATAAGCTTCTTTTTTCTCATAGGTATTGGCCGCCGCGACATATGCGCTGTCCGTCAAACGCCACAATACGCGCCGCAACCCTTCATAACTTTGTGGCACGGCAGTGGAAATTTCCGGAGCATAGGAATAGGCGTCATTTCTAAAACCGGAGCTGTTCTTCTTGTCCGTTCCGGCATACACATATACCTGCGCCGTCACATTCGTAAAAACATGAGGAACCGTAATCACCGCCGTTCCAAATTGAGCCTCAAAACTTTGGGTGCTGTTTTCTATCACTTTATAGGCCGTAAAAAAAGGCCGGGGACTGCCGGGAGAGCGGAGCTCTTTTTGGGTACGGTGCATTTCATCTTGCATCGCCCGAAAATACATATTATCAGGCAGCTGGGCCGCCTTCAACGGGCACAAGGCTATAAGCAGCAACAACCAAATATATTTCTTCATTTCGTCTTTCCCCCTTCCCTATCCGGCGCAGGCAAAACGGGCAGCTTAAAATCATTTTTGCGGGTTTTTTCCATTTCCAGATTTTCAAACAAAAGGCTGGGAGCAATATTGCTTTGCGGCACATTACCCGAAGAAGCCCCACAGGTGCCGTTGAATAAGGTATCATCATCTGCGGCGGCTATAATTTTATTGAAGCTTACCAGCGGCGTACCTACCACGTCTAAGCCGCGCACGACTTCTTTATGCCCGTCTGGATACACTTTAAATACCCGCTTAGTCTGCAATTTAAAACTTTGCGGCAGGCTGGTGCCGGTTAATGTATATCCGCCGCTCAAATCTTCCACAATAAATCCGTATTGTTTGCCCTGTTTGTTGATTTGTTCAATAAGCATTTCTTCCAAACGTTCATAGGGCACTGTTTCGGAAGCGGTAGCACGGATAACGCTCATACGCGCCTCCGGCCGGCGGCCGATTTGTTTGCGGCCATGCCCATTGGAAAAAGCAAATCCCTCAATAGGACTGCTCTGCATTAAAAAGTTTTTCAGCACGCCATTTTCTATCAAAGTAACCGAACGGGCTTTTACTCCTTCATCATCATATTCATAATGTCCGCGCAAGGGCTCTCCGTTAAATTCCGTCATCGTCGGGTCTGCCGTGATGGTAATCAGCGGAGAAATAACTTGCTGGCCGACTTTACCGGAGAAGGTTTGTCCGTCATCGGCATTTTTCAAGCGATAGCCTTCCAGCCGGTGTCCCATCACTTCATGCACAAATACCGCCGCCGCGCGGCCTTTCAAAATGGTCGGCGCATTATACGGGGTGCCTTCCGGCGCTTGGGAAAGCTCTTGCAACTCTGCCAATGATTTCTCCACATCTGCCAATAATTTTTCCCGGGAAGGGAACTGCTCGGGCGATGCCACATCATAAATACCGTCGCGGCTTATTTCCAACCCATCTGGGCTGCGCCCTTCCAACTGATAAATCAGACGAAGGAAAGAATAAGGCGTTTTCAGACGCGTGCCGCGGCTGTCTACGAAATAGCGGTGCCCCTGGCTTACCGTCATGATAAAGGAAGCAGACAAAACGAATGGCTTGCCTAATGTTAACTTAGACGCCGCCAACAACCGTTCCTCAAAACGTTTTAAATCTACCTGCTGCAAGGGCTGCGTATGACAATAATCTTGCTTTGCAGGAAATACAAAATCGGCCGATTGGTCCCGCGTGTAGGCCATGGAACGCACATTAGACTCCACCCGGCTCAAATCCTGCTGGGCTCTTTCCGCCGCTTGCTGCGTAAGCGCCCACCACTCAGACAAAAAACCTTTCGTATCCGAAGGATCCGGCAAAGGCGTCTGTGAATTGGGAATTGTCCAGTTTTCCCTCTCTGCGCGTAAAGCATGGGTATTGTCCAGCTGCGGGCTGCCGGCCCGAGCCATTACCTCCGCCACGGATACTTCTTTTTCTTCTTGAAAAGCCACTCCGTTATAGGCCACACCCAAAGACTGTTGCTGCCCTTGCGTATAAGTATAAGACAAATAGTAAATAGGCGGTTTTTGCTTTTTTAATACTTTAAAACTGCGCTTCAATTCCTGTTCCATTAAACGCAAAGGCGTCTGCTGCGCCATATCACACGGTTCCGCCGCACCCCATACCCCCACAGCCAATAAGGCCAGCAGCATAGAAATTTTCTTCATACTAGGCTCCCTCTTCAAAATATATATGTTTATTGTAGCACAATTATTTAAAACCCCGTTTGTAGAACAAGCGTCAAATTTGATAAAATAAAACAGCCGAATAACGCCGAGATAGCTCAACTGGTAGAGCACTCGCCTTGTAAGCGAAAGGTTGTGGGTTCAAGTCCCATTCTCGGCTTTCTTCGCCTTCCGTTTTAATTTCATTTTTGGAGAGATTATGGAACCTGTCACCACCACCGTATCGGTAGCGATGTGGGTTGCATTTTGGATAGTTGTATTGGCCGCTTTATTTATTGATTTGGCAGTCCTTAACAAACACAAAGGCCATGTATCTATAAAAGAAGCCGCTCTTATGGTGACGGCCTGGGTGTCTTTGGCCGCATTGTTCGGCGGAGCGATTTGGCTTTTTGAAGGGCCGCGCCACGCGTTGGAATTTTACACGGGCTATATCTTGGAATATTCGCTTTCCATAGACAACATGTTCGTGTTCATTATGATTTTTGGGTATTTCGCCGTACCGCACGACTTGCAACCCAAAGTGCTTTTATGGGGTATTTTGGGGGCGGTGGTCATGCGTTTTATCTTTATTTTTGTAGGCGTACAGCTCATTTCCGCCTTTGCATGGATGATTTACGTCTTCGGCGCTTTGCTTATCTTTACCGCAGCCAAAATGCTGCTGCAAAAAGAAGACGAACAAATGGACCCTGGCAAATCGTTTATCTTACGCGTATTTAAAAGGATTATGCCTATTAAGACTGATTACCATGGCGAAAACTTCTTCGTTAAAGAAAATGCCAAATGGTTTGCCACGCCGCTATTTGCCGCACTCTTGGTGATTGAAATGTCCGATGTAATTTTTGCGGTGGATTCCATTCCTGCCGTGCTGGGAATCACGCGCGATACGTTTTTGGTCTATTCGTCCAATATTTTCGCCATTATCGGGCTGCGCTCTTTGTACTTTCTGCTCTCCGGCATGGCGGGGCGTTTCCCATATCTCAAATACGGCATTTCCATTATTTTGTTCTTTGTGGGAGTAAAAATGATCGTTTCCCACTACGTCAAAATTCCGGTGCCGCTCTCTTTAGGTGTTATCGTGGCGATATTGGCGTTGTCTATTTTAGCCAGTAAGGTGTTCCCACCCAAAGAGACCGCCCGCTGATAGACAAAAGCTTGAATATTTACTAGAATATAAGAACCCAATTTAATTCATTGTATAAGGAAGGAATTTATGGCGTATAAATGTGCAATCTGTGGCAAAGGCCCCGTATCCGGCGGTTCTTACAGCCACTCTAACCTCAGAACGAAACGCACCTTCAGCCCCAACCTGCAAAAGCAGAAAGTGGTTTTAGAAGGCAAAACGCAGACGGCCTACGTGTGCACCAACTGCATTAAAAGCGGACTGGCCAAAAGACCGGCCAAATAAGTTCGGTCCCGCGCCGTTTTTGTTTTCTGACGTCAGCCCGCGCTGCAGCTGCTGCGCGGGCTTTTTATTGAATATAATCAGAGGGGTGGGTTATTTCTCTTTCTACTAAATGGGCCTTTTGGCTGGCGGCTCTTATTTTACCTGTTACGCTCTGCGCTCAAGACGCAGCCGACGATATTGATCCCAACGGCCCCTGGATGGTTTGTGATGTGGCTGTTGACGGGCTGAAAAATATAAGCAAACGCACCGTCACCAAAGCGGCCCATGCCGAAAAAGGCAAATTATATGAACGCTACAGCGTCAATGAAGACATTATGGACGTATCGGCGCTGGGCAATTTTGACAGTGTACAAGTAGACGTGTCCCGCATGAAAGGCACCCGCAAAGATGAAAGCGGCCAAGCGTTGCCCTGCCACCGCATTACTTATATCGTAGAAGAAAAACCGATTTTTGACCGCATTATCTATGAAGGCCGCAAAAAATTAGGGAAAAGCGCCATTGCTTCCGCGATGACATTGAAAGTAAAAGACCCGTTCAATGAAGCCAAGCTGGCAAGCGACTTGGAACGAATCAAAGCCAAATACGCCGAAAAAGGCTATATCAGCGCAGAAGTAAATTACGAAGTAATCCCCGATGAAAAAACCAATACGGTTACCGTCAAAATAATTATAAATGAAGGCCCGCGCGTGCGCGTAGCGGCGCTGAATTTAAACGGCCTGCCGGAAGATACTCCCTTGCCGCTGGAAAAAATACGCAAAAAAGCCTCCAACCGCCCCGACAAAGTATTCAAACCCCAAAATCTGCAGCGCGATTGGGTAAAAATGATTTTATATGCACGCAATGAAGGCTATGCCGAGTTCAATTTAAGCCAGCCGCAAATTGACTTAAATGACGAGAAAACGGAAGTCTCCATTTCTTACACCGCCACGGAAAGCCCAAAAGTGGACTTTGGGACTGTCTCTTTTGAAGGGAACAATGTTTTCTCCACCCAAGAACTGGACAAATATGTCTATCTGCGGGAAGGCAAATTATATAACCAAAAAGATTTTGATGATACCATTTCCGCTATCCAGCAACAATATGCCAACCGGGGCTATCTGCAAGTGCGCATAGACCCACAAACTACTATAGAAGACGGCCGTTTAAACGTAAATTATGATATTTCCGAAGGGAATATCTTCTATATAGACCATGTAGACGTGACCGGGTATGAAAAAACAAAAAAATATGTCTTTACGCGGGAAATTTCCATTAAACCCGGAGACTTATACGATTCCCAAAAAATACAGCGCAGCCAGTCCAAAATTTTAAATTTAGGCTTCGTCAATGACGTACAAGTGGACATACAGCCTACCGCAGACCCGCAGAAAGTGGATTTGGGCTTTAATATTGTAGAAGGCCGCCCTGGCATGTTTACGGCCGGCTTGGCAATGAGTTCGTTAGATGGGTTGTATGGGGAAGTGTCTATTAACCATATGAATCTTTTTGGACGGGCGCAACGTTTGTCTTTACGCACCATGTTCGGTAAAGAAATTTTGGATTATACCGTCAGCTGGACAACCCCGTGGATCTATGACAAACCTACCTCTTTGGGGGTGGATTTGTTTAATACCCGCCGCTACCGTTCTTTTGCCGATGACAACCAGGCTTATACGGAGAAACGTATCGGTGGGCGTGTGCGCGTAGGCCCGCGTTTTAATGACGATATCTACCAGTTAAGCTTCAGCTATGCCTTTGAAAATATTGATATTTACGATATTGAAGAACGCTTCCAATGCGGTCCCGACGTGCCCTCTTATGCCTGTATTCCTGAAGGAGACACTTATATGTCCACCTTGGGGGCAGACTTTGCCATAGATACCCGCGACAATATTTGGGACCCGACCAGCGGCTGGCGTAATTCACTGGGGCTTTCTTTGGCCGGCGGACCGATTGGCGGAGATTTGGATTTGTGGTATTTAAATGCCGCCTCCAGTTTTAACTATACCGTGTGGAACGTAGGCGGCAATTACCCTATTGTGTTTGTGCTGTCCAACAAAATAGGCGCCGTGCGCGCTTATGGCCGCACCGATGAAGTGCCTCCGTATGAAAAATTCTTCTTAGGCGGCGCCGACACCGTACGCGGCTATGACCGCGCCGGAGAAGTGGGCCCCGAATACGGCGGCACCACCTACTATGTAATGAATGCGGAGCTGCGCTTCCCGCTGGCGCGCGAAGGGCGGCGCACGATGGCTCAATTTGCTTTGTTCTTTGACTTAGGGAATTCATGGAATCATTTTGATGATGTAAACTTCTCGCTCGGCCCAGACGAAAATCAGTTCAAGGCCGGCGTGGGGGTGGGCTTGCGTTTAACCACGCCGTCGCTGCCTATCCGCATTGACTGGGGCTACGGCTTGAACCATAAGAGTAATGAGGACCGCTCGCATTTCTACTTCAACGTTTCCAATATGATGTAGGATATATTTATGCGCTATGTTTGTTGCTTGTCCGCTTTACTGTTTGGCGCCGCCCTTACGGGTGCGGCGCAGGAAGCTGCCGTGGAAGAATTGACGGCACAAGAGTTGGCTGTTGTACAAGCCATCAAAGCGCAAAACCAAACGGCGGAAGAAACCGCGGCGGCCGCCGCCCCTTCTTCCCAAGCTGCCCCCATGCAGGCGCCTCCATCGGTGGCGGAAAAAGCTGCAGAAAGCGGTGATATTACGCTGTCCGAACAAACCAAGCAACAAGCCTGGGAAGCACAAAAACAAACGGAACAGGAACCGAATGGAACATTAGGCCATGAGACCAAAGACGCACCTGTCGTCTCCGATACTCCGGCCCAAACCGCTGCGCTGTCGCAAGCTTCGGCGGAAGGAACAGAAGAAGTAAACGCAGCCACCGCAGCACCCGTATTCCCGGCCGAACAGCCGGAAACAAAGGCAAAGGAAGAAAAAGAACTGAAAGAATGTCTTACTGTAGCTTTTATAGATATAGATATTGCATTTAATGAACACCCGCGCACACAGGCCGTCAAACAACAAATAGACGTCAAAATAAAGGCTAAAGAACGGGAAGTGGAAAACGCCAAAGATATTATTGCCGCCTTGGAAGCAGAGAACAAACTGCTCTCCCGCCAGCTGGCAGAGCTTAAACCGTTTTATGAACGTATCGTAACAGACCAGGAGCTTTTGCCGCGCGTACCGGAAAGCGCCGACATGCTGGAACTGGGAAATGTGTTAAACCGGCTGACTTTTTCCGGCTGCGAAATCATCAGCACCTCGCCGCTCAATTCGCCGGCACGGCTTGATGATGTGACGGAACGTATAGGAGCAAATAAAAAAATTATTGCAGAACGCAACTTTTTTATTGATAATTATAAGTATCAGACCCGGGAAGAAATTCTAACCCTGGAAAAAGAGGAAGTAAAAAATATTTTGCAGGATATTTATACGGAAATTAAATCCTTCGCAAAAAAACGCAATATTGGCGCGGTGGTACGTAAAGACGAGATTTTATATGGACAGCAACCCGTCAACGTAACCAAAGATTTCGTGAGCACGCTCAAGAAATCCAAAAAATACCGGAAAAAGAAATAACCGGAGGAACCTATGGAACTGACGCTAAAAAAAGTGACCGAAATTACCGGCGCAGAATTGGCCGGAGATGAAAATTTTGTTATTAAACATATTTGTGATTTGGCTGAACCACGGCCAGATGGGATTTGTTATTTAAGCCATATAGAAAACATCACCGTCCCTCCCGGCTTTGCTGCAGGAGCCGTGATACTTCCCTTAGCCGCAAAAAAACAGCAGCTGCCGCTTAAAACCAATTTTCTTTACGCATCAAACCCCGAGTGGGCTTTTACGCTCTTAGTGCAATATTGGGACGCACAAACCCCCAAGCATACGCCGGGTATACACCCCACCGCCGTCATTAGCCCGTTGGCCCAGCTGGGCAAAAATGTGTCTGTTGGGGCTTACAGCGTCATAGAAGACGGTGCGGTTATCGGAGACAACACCGTCATCTTCCCGCAAGTTTATATCGGCAAGCGCACCCATATTGGAAACGATTGTATTTTATATCCCCAAGTAGTTGTGCGGGAAGACTGCGTAATTAAGAATCATGTAATTTTACAACCGGGGGCCAAAATCGGCAACGACGGATTTGGCTTTATCTTTCACGAAGGCCGCCATCATAAAATACCGCAAATTGGCAATGTGATTATTGAAGACGATGTGGAAATACAAGCCAACTCCTGTGTAGACCGCGCCAAACTGGCGCATACCGTAGTAGGAGCCAATACCAAAGTAGACAACTTGGTACAAATTGCGCATAATGTAAAAGTAGGACAAGGCTGTATTATGTGCTCCCAAGTCGGCATTGCAGGCACCACTACGCTGGGCAACGGCGTAATTGCCGCCGGACAGGTGGGAATTATCGGGCATTTGCATATCGGGAATGGGGTGCAAATAGCTGCCCAATCCGGCGTAACATGCGATATTCCCGATGGTGTGCCTTATTTTGGTACACCAGCCAAACCCATGAAAGAAATGCTGCGCATTTTGGCCGTACAAGGCAAATTGCCGGAGATTTATAAAGAATTGAAACTGATTAAAAAGGCCGTGGAAAAATAATATGCGAAAAACCATTCAGAAACCGGTTTGTGTCCAAGGCGTAGGCCTGCATACGGGTGTAGCGTCTGAGATGACGTTTAAACCGGCCGAAGACGGCATTCATTTTATCCGCACGGATATCCCCGGTTCGCTGCCTATTAAAGCAGACCTCAGTCATGTAGGCTCCACGCTGCGCGGCACCAACCTAAAAAACGACACCGCCGAAGTATGGACTGTGGAACATGTGCTCTCCGCTTTAAGCGCCCTAGGTATTACTGATGTAATGGTGGAAATGAACGGCCCGGAACCCCCCGTAACAGACGGCTCCGCTTCCGTTTATGCCCAACATTTACAACAGGCTGGCCTGCGTGAATTGGAAGGAGATTTGCCGCTTTTGACTCTCAAACAACCCGTTTCCTACAGTTTTGGCTCCATTACCTACCAAGCGGAGCCGGCAGCCAAACCGACGATTACCTTCATTTACGAGCACAAACACCCGCTGGTGGGACGGCAGGAATATACCGTAGAATTCAATACGGACAATTATTTGGAACAAATTTCCCGCGCGCGCACGTTTGGCTTTGAAGAAGAATTGGCGTTCTTAAAAGCACACGGCTTGGCCAAAGGCGGCAGCTTGGAAAATGCCGTCGTAGTAGGAAAAGAAAAATTTCTAAACGAGCTGCGCTACAGCGACGAATTGGTGCGGCATAAGATTTTAGACTTAGTGGGTGATTTCAGCTTAACGGGCAAACGTCTGGGTAATCTAAAAATCACCTGTCACATGGGCGGGCACAAGCACAATGTGCTTTTCGCGCGTCTGTTAGTGGCAAATTCGGAGGAGAAATGAACGAGAAGCACCCGTCCTTGGCGGCGTTGTTGGAACAAACGCCTGTTAAAGTCATGGACCAAGAAGAAATTAAACGCAATATTCCCCATCGGGATCCGTTTTTGTTGGTAGATGAAGTACGTATTATTGAAGACGGAAAAACTTGCGTAGGAATAAAAAAAGTAACCGGGGAAGAATATTTTTTCAAGGGGCATTTTCCCCAAAAACCCATTATGCCGGGAGTACTGATATTGGAAAGTATATCCCAAGCATTCGGCGGAGCGATTATGGACCGCGTCAGCGGCGGGAAAGGACTGCCTCTTTTTTTAGGGATTGAAAGCGCCAAATTCAGAGGAATGGTTGTACCGGGGGACACTTTGCAAATGCCCGTGCAAATTCTGCGCCTTGGCAAGCTTTCACGCATTTACGCGGAAGCGTATGTCAATGGCAAACTCTGCACGCAGGCGTACCTGACGTTCATATTAGGAGAGAACCTTAATGTCTGACACCCACATTCACCCCACCGCGATCATAGACCCGAGTGCCAAGATTGATCCGTCCACCGTTATTGGGCCCTACACTGTTATCGGACCCAACGTGACGATGGGCAAAAACAACCACATCGGGCCTTTCTGCATTATTGAAAATACGGTTATGGGTGATGATAATGAAGTGATTGCACACGCGTCTATAGGCGTTAAACCGCAGGACTTGTCCTATGACGGCGTGCCCAGCATGGTCATTATGGGAAACGGAAACAAAATCCGCGAATGCGTGACCATTCATCGCTCCACCAGCATAGATAACCCCACCCGGTTGGGTGACGGCTGTCTGCTGATGGCCAACTCCCATGTGGCGCATGATTGCCATTTGGGCAGCCATATTATTTTGGCCAATAGCACCGGCATTGCGGGGCATGTCCATTTGGCCGACCGCGTCATTACCTCCGGCATGGTGGGCGTACATCAGTTTGTACGCATTGGCAAGCTGGCTATGCTCTCCGGCGGGGCCATGGTACCCTTAGACGTGCCTCCGTTCTGCACCGCCCAAGGAGAACGTGCCCGGCTGGTAGGCCTAAATGTGGTAGGCATGCGTCGGGCGGGAATGAAACGCGATGAAATCATGGCCGTAAAACGCGCGTTTAAGGTGTTGTTCCGTTCTAAAATGCTGCTCAATGACGCCATTGCCCAGCTGGAAGCGGAACACCCGATTGCCGCCGTGCAGGAAATGTTAGATTTCTGCAAAAATACGAAACGCGGCGTCACCGCAGCCAAACGCAAAATCAATCAAGCCGATGACGAGTGAGAAACTGGGCATTATTGCCGGCGAAGGCAAAATGCCCGTCTATATTGCCCGGCAGGCCGCCCAAAAAGGTGTAGAAGTGGTTGTGGCCGGGCTAAAAGGAAACGCGCGGGAAGAAGATTTCCGCGGCGTGGCTTGTGTTTATAAAGAAATGCGCCTGGGCCAAATGGGCAAAGGAATACATTTCTTTAAAGAACACGGCGTCACCCGCCTGCTGATGGCGGGGCGCGTACAGCATACGTCTGTGTTTTCCAATTTAATGCCGGATTTGTGCGGGGCCAAATTTTTGGCCTCGCTCAAATCCATGCAGACCAAGTACATTTTATCACGCGTTATTGAAGAATTCAAAAAAGAAGGCATAGAATTTGTCCACTCCGCCATGTATTTGGAACATTTTATGCCGCCAGCCGGCGTGCTCAGCCGCCGGCACCCCACGGAAGAAGAACAGCGTACCATTGACTATGGCTTCAAAATAGCCAAATCCATTGCAGCCTTGGACATAGGCCTTACCTGCGTAGTAGGGCAAAACGCCGTCATAGCTGTAGAAGGTATGGAAGGAACCGATGCCTGCATACGCAGAGCAGGAGAATTGTATAAAAAATCAGCTGAGAAACAACATTGCGTAGCCGTAGTGAAAGTGGCCCGCCCCAATCAAGACGACCGCTTTGATTTGCCGGTTATTGGCAAAGGCACCATACAAGCCTTACAAGACGCCGGTTTAAATGTATTGGCTTTTGAAGCGGGGAAAACGCTGGTATTGGATTTGGAAGAAGTGGTTTCTTTGGTTGACAAACAAAACATCTGCCTGCTGGCACTCTAATACGGGGGCCGGAGTCATGGGGCCTGTTATACCCGGGATTTTTGAAAATCTTTGGCCATAGCAAAAACTTCTTCCGTCTTAAAAAGCGGTGCCGTGGCAGTAATCACTTTACTGGTAAATAACTCATGGTTGGAAATACTGTGTATTACTTCTTCGGTAATATTTCCCTTGTCAAATTCTTTTTCCACCGCATCTAATACCGCTTGCGTATCTTGCGGAGCCAAAATCATTTCTACGCCGCAGTTTATCATTTTTAAAGCCGCGGAAGCTTCATTTTTAATATGGCTCTTAAATAAAGGGGCCCCAATGACGCACCCCTTATAATTAAGCCGCTTTTTCAGCAACCCCTTTACTATGTTTTCAGACATCATCGCCCGGTTGGCCGGGTCTATATTGGCAAACACCATATCTGATGGCATAATGGCGTCACAGCGGCGGAACATATGTTTATAGGGTACAAATTCCGCATCTTCCATTTGAGCCAAAGTCTTTAGAATACCGCTTACACCGGGGAAATATTTGACGCAGTTTAAAGCCCCCCCGTTGGACACGCCGGCCACATAATCCCCCGCCAGCCGCGCCACTGCCATGGGGCCTTCGCAGAAAGCCGGGCTTTGATAACCGATATCCACCACAGGGCACAGCAACCAGTCAATCCCCACGCTGCGGGCCATACGCGCGCTGATTAATCCTTTGCGGTAGGCGCCTTCTGTATTATTGCAAGCGCCTAGCTCCGCATTGGAAGGCAGGGCAGGCGCATCTTGGATTACTTCCGCTAAATCTTCTTCTATATCCGCGCAAATGAGCAAATGGTCATATGGGGAAGCCTCTCTCACAACTTCCGTGAAATGCGTAATTTGCTCCGCCGTTCCACCATAAACACAAAAGCCGCCTACGCCGCGCGCGGCAGCGGCTTTGGCGGCAGAAAGCTCACTGGTACCAAACCAAAAACCTGGGAAAACTATACGCGAAGGTTTCATATTTGCTCCTAACGCACCAGCCAATAAACTGGCTAATAAAGTACTGAAGGAACTAATGCGTCTTCTGTAGCCGACGGAGGCACCGGGTCATATGCGCCATAGGGATCCATAGCCGTCTGCTCCAGGACAATATCAGGTTTAATTTCCGGCCGCTGCGGCGTAAGCAACCACTGAATCAGCTCCGGCGTTACCCACCGGTCCAGCAAGTCATGTCCGGATTGGTCATAGGCCGTGGCAAACACCACCTGCCCTTCCCCAGAGCTCAAGAACGCCACATTACGCAACAAGCTGGCTTCCAAAAACGTTTTCTTATCGTCTGCCGCCGCCGCAATAAACACTTGGCCTTTATATACGCGCAACGCCGGAATGGACAGTACATCGCGGAAGTTGGTTACAGGCGTAATTAAGGCGATGCCTCCCACCCCCGGATACATACTGGCAGCCTTGGCAGCCACATTCGCTCCCAAGCCCGCCCCGACCAACACCATGTCCTCTTCCGCTACACCTTTCTTCTGCAAAAAGTTGACGGCAGCCTCCACATCGCGCGCCATTTTATTGTAATCATTATCTACCCCTTCTTTTGCAAAGTCCTCGTAGATTCCTTTATTTTGGCTTTGCCCATGTCCGCGCAAATCTAAAGCCAAAAAACCTATTTCATCATCTTCCAGCTTGCTACAAAACGTAGTAAATTCTTCTTTATTTTTGCCGATATCATGCAGCAAAATCACCGTCTTTTTATCTGCTTGGGCCGGCTGATACAACGCCGCGATATTCCAGCCGTCTTGGGTCTGGAAAGACACGGCACTCGCCTTGGCCTGTGCAGGCAGCGCCTGCAGCAGCCCCCACATCACTGCTCCGCACAAAATAACTTTTTTCATGGCAACACTTCTTCCGTTTTAAACCACAAAGCAATTTCCCGTTCCGCTTCCTGCGGCGTGCCGGAAGCATGCACCGCGTTTTGCATGACGCCGTTTTTAATGCAGCCGAATTGACCGCGCAAAGTCCAAGGTTCCGCCTTTTCCGGGTTAGTGGCGCCTAAGGCGGCGCGTACGCGCGCCACGGCATTTTCTCCGCGCAACACAAAAGCATAAATACGGTGATCCGGCAAATTATTATAATCGCCCATCATAAATTTCACCACTTCGTCTACAAAGGGGGTCCCCTTTAAATTATCGTAATGCTGGCGCAACAATTCTTCCGTAGCACGCACCACTTTGGCGCCCGCAATTTCCAACCCCAACGCCTCAAAGCGGGACAGCACTAAACCCGTCAAGCGTTTTTCAATAGCATCTGGCTTAATTAAAATGAGAGTTCGTTCCATATTTTTTCCTTTATGCAAACGTATAGGGATATTATACCTTAAAAACCGCCCAAACCGCCGCGTATGCGGCCGCGCCTATATGATATAATAAAACATATATAGAGAGGTACCCTACTATGGCAGAGCAAAATACCCTAAAATTCGGCGTAATCGGCGCTGGCAAAATTGGCACATTTCACACGCGTACCTTGTCCAAGATGAAAGGCGTATCCTTGATTGGCGTCTGTGATCCGGACTTAATGCGTGCACAAAAACTGGCTTGGCAATATAATGCCACACCCTATTCCAAAATGGAAGAATTAGTCGGGCAGGTAGATGCAGTCATTGTAGCGGCGCCCACCCATTTGCATCATCAAATCGGCATGTATTGCCTGGAACACGGCGTACACACCCTGGTGGAAAAACCGATTGCCACTACCCTAGACCAAGCGCGCGATTTAATACGCACCGCCAAATTGCATAACTTAGTGCTGCAAGTGGGACATGTGGAACGCTTCAATCCCGCCGTAGTAGAAGCTGTTAAATATATTGAAAACCCTAAATTTCTAACCATGAACCGCCTGGGGCCCTACGATGCGCGCATGTCTAATATTGGGGTTGTATTGGACTTGATGATACACGACATTGATTTATTGCTGACGCTTGTTGACAGTGAAGTGGAAAGCATTGACGCCACCGGGCTGAGTGTATTTTCCGCCCATGAAGATATCGCCAATGTACGCATTCGCTTTGCCAACGGCGCTTTGGCCGATTTGACCGCCAGCCGTGCCAGCTTTGAACGGGCCCGTTTTATGCACTTGTTTCAGCAAGACGCATACATCTCTGTAGATTTTATGAATGCGCGGGTAAAAATTTATAAAAAAGAGAAACCGGTTATTGAATCCATGCAGGATTTGACGGTCATCTACCCCCCCGTACAGAAGCAGCTGCCCATCACGGCTGAAATTCTGCATTTTATTGACTGCATCAAAACAAACAAAACCCCGGCTCCCAGCGGAGAGAAAGGAAGCAAAGCGTTGGAGCTGGCATTAAAAATTACGGATAAAATCAACCGCTATGATATCCCCAAAACCGGTCATTTGCATACGCCTAAGCCGTTTCAAGTGGTGCATGACGTAGCCAAAGCGGCCCAAATCATGTTAGATGAAACGCTGGGGCAATTCAAACAGGACAAATAATCATGCCGACTATTACCCCCCTTATTAAAAATATCCTCATCGTCGCCGGAGACGTCTCGGGCGATTTGCACGCTTCCGGATTAATCCGCGAACTCAAAAAGGCAGATCCTGACGTGCGTGTAACCGCCGTGGGCGGAAAACTGATGGAAAAAGAAGCAGACGTATTTTTATATGATCTGGCTTCCCAAGGGGCCAGCGGATTTATTGAACCGCTTAAAAAGATGCCGCTGTGGCTGGAACTGATGAAAAAAATCCGCGCTTATATGGAAACACAAAATCCTTCCGCACTGATTGTGGTGGATTTTTATGGATTCAATCATCAAGTATTAGGCATGGCGGCGCACCGGGGTATTCCGGCGTATTATTATGTAACGCCTCAAGTATGGGCCAGCCGCCAATACCGAGCCAAACAGCTGGCGCGCCTGACCAGAAAAATGTTTGTCATCTATCCTTTTGAAACGCAATTTCACAAACAATTCGGAGGAAACGCCGTTTTTCTGGGTAATCCTCTTTTGGACATTATGCCTGCCCCGCGCCCGCATGAAGAAGACACAAAGGCGGATAAAAATAAAACATGGAAATTGGGCCTGCTGCCTGGCAGCCGCATGGGGGAAATCAAACGCCTAACGCCGGTATTCTACCAGGCATTCAAACAAGTTCTCAAAGAATTTCCGAACACGCAGGCTTATTTGTTTCTGCTGCCGGACCGAGACGAGAAAATGATTTTGGACCTGTTAGGAGAGCCTCCCCACCCGCATTTTCACATCGTCAAAGATAAAAATTATGAGATAAGAAGCCAAATGGACTTTTTGTTGGCTTGTTCCGGCACGGCCACCTTAGAAAATGCGCTGTTAGGGATACCTATGGTGGTGGCTTACAAATTATTCTGGCCTACATATCAAATTGCAAAAATGGTCATTAAAGTACCTTACATTTCTTTGGTCAATTTACTGGCGGGAAAGCCCTTGGTCAAAGAATTGATACAGGGTGATGCCACAGCGCGTGCTTTAGCGGCGGAAGCAATGGCCATGTTTCAAAACCCGGCGCGCCTGGCTGCGCAACGCAGCGAACTGCTGCAGCTGCGTTCTTCTTTAGGAGAAAAAGGAGTCGCCGCGCGTGCCGCACAAGAAATTTTGGCCGATATTGTTAAAAAATAACATAAACGTCTATGCAACTGAGCGAACTGGTAGCCCAATTTAAAGAATATAACCCCAACGCCGATACCACGATGTTGGAGAAGGCCTACCGCTTTGCCCAAAACGCACACAAAGACCAGAAGCGCGAAACCGACGAACCCTATTTCAACCATTGCTGTGCCGTGGCACAAATTTTGCTGGACTTTAAAATGGACGAAGAAACGATTTGCGCCGGCCTTTTGCATGACACAGTGGAAGATACGGGCGTTACCGCAGAAGAGTTAAAAAGAGATTTCAACAAAGACATTGCCCATATGGTGCAGGGAGTCACCAAAATCAGTGATTTGAAGTTTTCTTCTACAGATGAAGAAACGGTGGAAAATTGGCGCAAAATGCTGGTGGCGGTGGCAGAAGATGTGCGCGTAATTTTAATCAAATTGGCAGACCGCACCCATAATATGCGCACAATGGACGTCATGCCACCGGAAAAACAACAGTTTAAATCTTACGAAACCATCACATTGTATGCGCCCTTGGCCCAACGGCTGGGCATGTTTACCATCAAAACAGAATTGGAAGATTTGGCATTCAAATACCTTCACCCGGAAGAATATGCCGACTTGGTAAAACAAGTAGAAAAACGCACCGCCGACCGGGAGGCCACATTAACCGCCTTCAAAAATCTGCTGGAACCGGCCTTAAAAGAAGAAGGCATTGATTACCGCCTGCTCTCCCGTGCAAAAAACTATTACTCCATTTACCGCAAAATGCAAAAACAGCATTTGACTTTTGCCGAAATACAAGATTCTTTAGGTGTGCGGATTATTACCAAAAATTTATCCGACTGTTATAAAGCGCTGGGAGTGGTGCACTCCCGTTTTAAGCCGCTGGCGGGCACATTTACCGATTATATTGCTACTCCCAAATCTAATATGTATCAAAGCATACACACCACCGTGTTGGTGCCTACGGGAGATATTGTGGAGATACAAATCCGCACCGAAGAAATGCACCGCACCTGTGAATACGGCATCGCTGCCCACTGGAGATATAAATTGGGCGCCGGAAAAAAAGACAAAAATTTTGATGAGAAGATAAACTGGATACGCCAATGGATTGAATGGCAGCGCGACTTAACGGCCCCACGGGAATTTTTGGAGGGGTTCAAAACCGACATCAACCTCCAGCAAGTATTTGTATTTACTCCGCAAGCCGACGTAAAACCCCTGCCGGAAGGTTCCACCCCCATTGACTTTGCTTACGCCATTCACACAGACATCGGCGATCATTATATGGGAGCAAAAGTAAACAACCGCATGGTAAGCATGGATTATGTATTTAAAACCGGCGACGTCTGTGAAGTAATTACCAAAAAAAATGCCGCCCCAAAACGCGACTGGTTGGAGTTTGCTAAAACCGCCAACGCCCGCAGCCGCATCAAACGGGCGCTGCGCAGCAAAGGGGAGGACATCTAATGCTTTCTTGCCCGCGCTGCGGCCAGCCCATAGAACAAACGGATTGTTACTGCCGCCGTTGCGGAAAGGCGTTGCAGCCCGGCAGAGGTTTTTTGTTTTCCCACACAGGCATTATTCTGCTGGCTTTGGTGTTGGGGCCCTTTGCGCTGCCGCTGGTATGGATATCCAAAATCATCAGCCCTTTGGCCAAGTGGATTTATACTATTTTATTATTAGCGGTAGGCATTTATTTTGTAGTTGTTTGTTATCATCTTTATCTCTCCATACAAGATGCCGCCAGCCTAATGCTGGGCGGCGGATTTTGATTTTTCCCCTTATCTCCGTCATATTTTGTACAATAAAGAGTAATTTGATTGAAACTCGCAAGGAGTAATAAAAAATGACATCAGAAGCAGTAACTGTGAAAACCGAAAAGCAACCCACCGGTCTGTATGTTTTATTTTTGACTGAAATGTGGGAACGCTTCAGTTACTACGCCATGCGCGGTATTCTGGTACTGTATTTAATCAAAGTAATGCAGTTCTCCGACACCAATGCCAGCAAACTGTATGGCGCAGTAACCAGCTTAATATACCTCAGCCCTTTAATTGGCGGTTATATCGCCGATCGTTTTTGGGGCCAAAGACGCGCCATTATCGTAGGCGGCATTTTGATCGCCTTGGGACAGTTTGCCATCGCAGCTAACCCGACGCTTTCTTTCTTATATGCAGGATTATTCCTGCTGGTGCTGGGAAATGGTCTATTTAAACCAAACATTTCCACTATCGTCGGCGAATTGTATGAAAAGAACGATCCCCGCCGCGATGCTGGCTTTACCATTTTCTATATGGGCATCAACCTGGGTGCGTTTATCTGCAACTTCGTAGCGGGCACCTTAGCGGAAAAAGTAGGTTTCAGCTGGGGGTTTGCTGCCGCTGGATTTGGTATGATTCTCGGTTTGGCTATTTTTATTTGGGGAAAAGACAAGCACCTGCAAGGACAGGGCAAAAAACCCAAAAAATTGACCAAAGAAGAAAAATTGCAGCACCCCAACACCCCGCTGACAACGGAAGAAAAACAGCGTATTGCAGTTATCTTTATTATGGCCTTCTTCAGCATTTTCTTCTGGTCGGCTTTTGAACAGGCGGGTGCTTCTTTGACCATATTTGCGGAAAAATTTACCAACCGCGTCATCTTCGGTTGGGAAATGCCTACTTCTTGGTTCCAAAGCGTCAACCCGATGTTCATCATCTTGTTTGCACCGCTTTTTTCCAAGTTATGGCTGCAATTAGCCAAAAAGGGGCTGGAACCTTCCACCCCGGCCAAATTCGTATGGGCCTTTATGTCCCTGGCCTTTGGTTTCTTGATTTTAGTGGCCGCTTCTTATGTATTGCAAACGACTGGCATGAAAGTGGGTATTTTCTGGCTGATCTTTGCATACATGTTCCACACGACCGGTGAGTTATGTTTATCGCCAGTCGGCTTATCTTTGGTGACCAAACTGGCGCCTCTGCGCTTTGCGTCTCTGCTGATGGGTACGTGGTTCTTGGCAAACGCCTTGGCTAACTTCACGGCCGGTTTCTACTCCGGTTACTTTGGCCAAATCAGCAATATTCAGTTCTTCACCTGGCTGGTGGTTATGCCGATGTGTGGAGGACTCCTCTTGCTGTCCATTAAGAAGTTTGTCATTAAATGGATGAACGGCATACAATAAGCCTAATTTGACTTAAAAACCCCGCTCCGAGCGGGGTTTTTTATTTATACAGATTTTCCCCTCCAACCTGAGTCCATGCGCTCATGTCCTAAAAGTACGACACATACCCAAAATACGCAGCCTTTTCCAACCCGTTGCAATAAAATCCAGCCGGAATGTTTTTTAACTAAGTCCCATAAGCCAAGCAGAAGCCGCAGCCCCGAAAAAGAGAAAAGCCCGTTTCCCTCTTTAAAAACCTAATTTTTTATGATAGTATCTATATAGGCCGTCTTGGTGAAAGACGACAAACATATTTCATTTTATATTAAGAGGAAAAAGTCATGACCAAAAGAACTCCTATCATTGCCGGAAACTGGAAAATGAATAACACATTGGCGGAATCAGCCGCACTTGTTGAAGCATTAAAAAAAGCAGACAATAAAAACCAGGCTGAAGTAATTGTAGCCCCCTCTTTTACCTCCTTGGCTGAAGTGGCAAAACTGGCCAAGGGTTCCTTCTTGGAAGTGGCAGCCCAAGACATACATTGGGAAGACAAAGGCGCCTTTACCAGCGCGGTTTCCCCCGTACAGGCCAAAGACGCCGGCGCCACCCACACGATTTTGGGCCACAGCGAACGCCGCAGCGTATTCGGAGATACAGATGAAATTTTGAATAAAAAAGTAGCCGCCGCTTTACGCCACCACTTAACTATTATTTTTTGCGTAGGGGAAACTTTGGCCCAGCGGGAAGCCAATGAAACGATTTCTATCATTGACGGCCAATTGGAAAACGGATTGAAGGGTTTTACGGCAGAACAATTAACCGGTTTGATTATTGCTTACGAACCGGTATGGGCTATCGGCACGGGCAAAACAGCCACGCCGGACCAAGCCCAAGAAGTGCATGCCGCCATTCGCAAATTCTTGGCCAATAAATACGGTGCAGATTTTGCCAATGCCACCCGCATTCTTTACGGCGGCAGCGTAAAAGACAGCAATGTTGATGAAATCATGGCCCAGCCTGATGTAGATGGGGCCTTGGTGGGCGGACAGGCTTTAATCGCTGAAAAGTTCACCCGGATTATTAATTTCAATTAAGGAAATATCTATGGAACTGGCCAAATATATTGATCATACCCTACTGAAACCCCAGGCTGATGAAGCCTCCATTAAAACATTATGCGCAGAAGCCCGCCAATACGGGTTCTTCAGCGTATGCGTAAACCCTTACTGGGTGGCTTTATGCAAAGAACAACTTAAAGGCAGCGACGTTAAAGTGTGCACCGTAATCGGTTTTCCTTTGGGAGCAAACACTACTGCCAGCAAGGTTTTTGAAGCCAAAGACGCCTTGCAAAATGGCGCCGATGAGTTGGATATGGTGATCAATATCGGTGCGTTAAAAAGTGCCGATTATGACACAGTGCTTAAAGATATCGAAGCCGTACGCCAGGCTGGAACAAACTTTACTTTAAAAGTCATTATTGAGACTTCCGTGCTGACTGAAGCCGAAAAAATAAAAGCTTGCCAGCTTGCCGCGCAAGCCGGAGCCGATTTTGTAAAAACCTCTACCGGTTTTACCGGAGGCGGTGCCACGGCGCAAGACGTGCGCCTTATGCGGGCTCATGTGCCGCCGCATGTTCAGGTAAAAGCTTCCGGCGGTGTTCGCACCCGGGAAGATTTTGACGCGATGGTCGCTGCGGGAGCCACCCGTATTGGTGCCAGCGCCGGAGTAAAAATTATAGAGGCCAAATGATTACCCATTGGGACATTATCTCCAGTATTCGCTCCAAAGACAATGCCATTCTCTATTCCTTGCTTATTGACGGAACGGAGCATGATGCGCGTCTTATTGCCAAAAAATTACAAGGCTATGTGCAGGCCCCTCAGCCTGCACTGGCCCCATATGTCTATCGTTTTCCTTTGCCGGAAGATTTAGATGAAGATACACTGGAGCAAATCCGCGTGGCTGTACGGGAAGGGATTGAACAAGCCAAAAAAGTAAACGAATTCATTCCCGGCGGCTCATTGGGCAGTCCGCTGTTTCATACCGATGTAACACAAGAAGATAAAAATTTTCCTACCTTTATTACGTTAGATCCGTCGGAAAGTTTTTTTCGTGCGGGCCGGCATACGGAGGAACCTGCCGCCGCACCGGCTTCTATAGAGATAAGTGATTTTGAACAAAAACAAATTGATTTAACAGATCCGGAACCGGAAGAAGAAATACCGCAAATCGCCAAAACATTAGAAGAAATAGATAACGCCGGCTACCGTTCAGACCCGGTAGGAGAGCCCACCCCGCCGGCAAAGCCGGATATACCGTCAGACTCTTTCCATAAGACAAAGAGCAATTTTATTTCTTTCCGCAAAAAGCCTGCCCACTCGGAAACGGAAGATGCCGAGCAGATGGTAAAAGATGCTTTCTCTATTGAGAGAGAAATAGAGCATTCGTTGCGCACCTCTCCCTCGTTGCAGACGGGGACTGTACAGCCGCAGGCTGAGCACGCTCCTTTACCAGAAACGGAACCCGAACAGGCAGATGTATTGACATCCGTGGAATCAGATGAATTTTGGTCGGATAAACCGCCCGTTTCGGAAATTACCCATACTATTTATCCCGGTGAAATGGGAGCTTCGGAATCCACGGGGCCTGATATAGACATGCAGGTGCAGGCTATAGCCGCTCCAGATATTTCTGACCCGGAAAATCAGTCTCCGGCTGAACAACAAACGCCCCATCAAGCTGCCCCTTCTTCTGATTTGCCTTTAAGCGATAAAGATATGCTTATTAAGGATATGGAAGGAACCTTGCTGGACCAGTCTCTTGATAATATTTTAGATGCGGAGACGAAATATGATATGTTTGTAGATTTGGAGAAAATACCCACCTCCAAAAACAAGGTCCAAACAGCCGCTGCGCAGGCGCCGGCACCCGAAGGCAACATACCAGAAACAAAAACAGAAGAACCGCTTCGTTTCGCTTCGCAAGAGGAGCCGGCCGATACTGGCGAAACTGAAAAAGAAGATGCGTCTTTTAATATTTTTGACCAAAAGATTAAAGATCAGACAAATTTTATTGATTTAGAAGATGTTAAAAATATTACAGAACGCATCACACAAAAAGATTTAAGTTTTCTTAAACATGCCCAAATGCCGGCCGCCGCCGAGGAAAAGCAAACGTCTCAGCCAGCCGCCGCGCAGCCGACGGAAGAAATAGATAAAACCCGGGCCTATATGCCGCTTCCGTCAAGTGTGGGGCGGTTTGAAAAAACAAACGAAGAAGACCAAGATGTAATGGATCCTTTTGAACAAATGCTGGCCGCTTCTCATATCAAAGAAGGGAAAGCGAAAGCGGCCCCCCAGCATATACCAGTTGAACCGCAAACGGAATCTGCCGTAACGCAATCCTCTTTGCCGTCTGAAGAGCAAGCAAAATCTTCTTCCGTATTTATTAAAGACGCAGCCCCCGCCGGCACAGTATCTAATCAAACGGAAGAAGCCGCTTCCCCCTCTCAGACCAGTACACCTATGCCGCCTGCGGCGGCGGTGGCGCAACCGGTATCTGCTGAACAAGAAATACCGCAGCCTGCACAGGACAACCAACCCATTTTACAACAAGCACCTCTGCAGCAGCCGAACAAAACAAAAGACCGCTTGTCAGCGGCCCCCGCCGAAGAGTCCGTACCGGAGGCTTCGGCCACATCAAAACCTCAAGAGCAACGGGAAAACAGGGTTGTCCCGCCGCCAACACCGATAATGGAGAAGAAAATGTCAGAAAACAATGGGGAGAAAAAGCCAATTTTCCGTATAAAACGTAAACCTCAACCTCAGGCGCCCGCGGCACCCCAGGCTCCGCAACCGCCGCAACCGGCAGCTCCGGATACAGCCCATCAGCCCATAGCGCCGCAGGCTGCCGCGCCTCAAACGCCGCAGACTGCAGCAGAAAGCGTGCCCCAACCACAAGAAGAAAAACATGGCACTACTATTCTGCGCCGCCGCACACGGCCCAGTGGTACTTTTTTGGAAAAAACCCGGACAATAGACCACTCCATTGAATTGCCCTTGTCCGAGTTGAAAAAACATAATTGGCCGTTGGAAGTGCCCTTGGTGCCCACCTATACCTTGGAAAATATGACGATTTCCGTCAACCGCTTCGCCCACGCTACAGCTATCTCTGTAATTGACAATCCGGGCAAGCTCTACAATCCGCTTGTATTGCATGGCGCCAGCGGCACAGGCAAGACCCATTTCCTGCATGCCATCGGTTATGCTTTGTCCAACAAATATGGCCAAGAAAATATTTTCATTACCAACGGAGTACGCCTTTCACGCGGAATCCAGCGCTACGTCATGGAAGGCAACATAGATAAATTTGAAAGTTTTGTCAATTCGGTCAAAGCTTTGCTTATTGACGACATTCATTTGATTGCCATTAACGAGCAGAACCGGGCACATCTTTCTAAATTGCTCAACGACTTCCGCAAACAACAGAAGCAAATTGTAATTACGTCCAAATATCCGCCGGAAAGTTTGGCAAAGCTGGAAGAATTATTAAACTTCAAGTTGGATTCAGGGTGGATATCGGACTTAAAGCCCGCCTCCGGGCCGGCCCGTACACGCATTATTCAAAAAATGCTTACCAGCAACGGCATTGATATCACGAACGAAGATATTGCCCGCTTTTTTGGCCACCCGAACATGTCCTTAGGCACCGTGTCGCGCGCAATACGCCGGGTGCGTGTATTGGAAAAATTGATTTTCCCCAATGAAGCCCAAGAGCAGCGTTCCACCACGGCTATTTTTGAGCAGTTGCTGGCCACCACGGGGGAAGACCAACACAGCTTAATTGCCCAAAAATATCCAGACGAAGTAAACTCTGCCCCGGTATCTGGCAACGGGGAATGGGGCCGCATCGGGTTCTTTTACCCGCAGAATCATTCCAATATGATGAACTGGCTGGTGTTTGCCTTGCAGCAGCGGGCCAAAGAGCTGGGTATTCCCGGCGGGCCGGAACTGGCGGTGCGTTCTTCGTATTCTACGGAAAACATCATCTCCTCTGCTTTTAAAATTGCCAACTTGTGCGACAATAAAAAGCTGAAAGGGGCCGTCATATTGGGCCCGGAAACGGAAAACTGCGAGCCTTCAGTCAGAGAGAATTTTTATGATATTCTGACTCATATGCTGGAAATCATGTTAATCCGCTGCGGCGTGATTAATTATGAAGACGTCAGCGCCCCCAGCACCTATGTTAAGATATTATCGGAGCTTTTAAGATGAGAAAAATAGCTGTTTTATTAATTGGACTTTTTTGTTTAGGGGCTTGTTCAGCCCATATGAAAAGTGCAGTAAAAAATGGCACTATTGCCCCCCAGTTTGCCGACACGCTGACTGACGATGAATACCTGTGGGTGCGCGGTTTTGGCGCAGCTAACCCGGCACATCAAAGCGATTCCCAGCGGCGCATTTTATCGCGGGAAGCGGCCATCGCCCATGCTTATCAACGGGCCACGGAAGTTATTTATGGGGCCAATTTGGAAAGTAATGTGCAAATTGTAGATGCCGTATCGGAAGGCTCTACCATACATACTTCCGCCAGCGGCGTTTTAAATGATATGGAATTGGTGTCTACGGAATATTTAGACGACGGCGGCTGCACGGTAATTATGCGTATTTCGCGGGAAAAACTGCAGGCAGCCGGGTATAATCCCTCTGCGCAGGAGACAAACTAATGAAGAAGCTTTTATTTATCGCCTGTATTGGCATACTGGCACTATCTGCCTGCCGCGGCCTGCATATCGGCCCAAAAGGAGAAGGTGAATATGTGGTGGCGGAGTCCCTGGTTCCTTATGATGAAAACAATATTTCCGCCATGAAAAAAGAAGGGGAACTGGCCGCCCAGCGCGCCGCAGTGGAAAAAGTGGCCGGCATCTTTATATCTTCTTCCACCACTGTGGAACAGGCCCAGCTGATAGAAGATAAAATCACTTCCAAATCCGCCGGATTTATCCGCCGCGGATATGTGCAAAAAGCATACCGCAAAGGCGACCAATGGTACACCCGCGTACGCGTCATGGTATTGGTCAAAGATATCAGCGACATTATTAAAGAATCTGACGCCGATGCCTTTGCCAAACGCACTACCATTTTAATTACTTCCCGTGAAACTGTGGGAGAAGACGTTTCCTTAAAACAGGACTGTAAACAAGCCATTTACCGGGCGCTGAAAGACCAGCCTTACGCTCTGGTAAACGGAGATAATTTAAGCCAAAATAACTTAGAAAATTCCACCCCGGTTATAGACCAAGCCCGTTTAGACGGGGCGCGTTTTATTATCATGGCAGACGTCAGCACGGCTCCACTGCAAGCCTTGCCGGGCATTTCTTCTCCGTTTAAAACATACCGCGCCCGGGCCAATTTAAAAGTGGCTTCCACAAAAAATTATCAAATCGTTGCCGAAGGAGCCGACCAAGTCAGCGGTTTAGACCCGATGGAAGACATCGCCGCGCAGAAATCTATTTCTGCCGCCTGTGAATCCGCCGCCAAGCAGCTCATCGAGCCTATCAATGCCGCCATTAATTCCGCCAATAAATTCAACGTGGTGGTACAAAATGTAAAAAGCATTGAACGGCTAAAACAAATACAGGATATCTTCAAAGAAATGCGTGAAATAGAAGATTTCAACTTGGTAAAATACACGAATTCAGACGCATACTTTGAAATTGAGGCCAATATCTCCTCCGGAGAGGAATTGACGGCCAAAATTATCCGCAGTTATAATGTGAACTTTACGGTAATGGGTATTTCACCCCAGCAAATTGTATTAAACTTTATTTGATATGCTTGCCAGTGTCCGTAGCTGCGCCCTGCGCGGAATAGACGGTTTTGAAGTACAGACAGAGGTGGACATTTCTTCGGGAATGCCCACCTTCTCCGTCGTAGGATTACCAGATGCGGAAGTCAAAGAAAGCAAGGAACGCGTCATTGCCGCCATACGCAACAGCGGTTTTGACTTTCCCCTCAAACGCATTACCGTCAATTTAAGCCCGGCCGAACGGCGCAAAAGCGGCACCCAGTTTGACTTGCCTATTGCAGCCGGCATTTTGGCGGCGTCGGGAGCATTATCCAAAGAGGCCGTGGCAAAACTGGGCTCTCTCCTCTTGCTGGGCGAATTGGCTCTAGACGGCTCCTTGCGGCCTTGCGCAGGGGTATTGCCTATGCTGATTTCCGTCAAACCCCAAGGAGGCATGGCCGTCATTCCGCCAGGCAACTTTATGGAAGGACAAAGCGCCGGCAACGCGTTCATTACACCGCGTACGCTGCGTGACTTGGCTGATTGGCTGGAAGGAAAACTTCCTACGGAAAGCGTACAAATCGCCTATATGCCGGAAACAGACCCCACTCCGGAAAACAAATTGGATTTTTCCGATGTAAAAGGCCAAGCCGTAGCCAAGCGCGCGCTGGAAATTGCCGCCGCAGGCGGACACAATGTACTGCTGATTGGGCTGCCTGGCACAGGCAAAAGCATGCTGGCGAAACGTTTTGCCGGCATATTGCCGCCTCTTTCTGAAGAAGAAAGCCTGGAAATAACAAAAATTTATTCTGTCTGCAATTTATTGGGTAAAATGACCCGGCGCCTGCATGAACGTCCCTTTCGGGATCCGCACCATACTATTTCGGAGGCGGCTTTAATAGGCGGCGGAAGCAATCCGCGCCCAGGAGAAGTGTCTTTGGCACATAACGGCGTGCTGTTTCTAGATGAATTTGCGGAATTTTCCCGCTCCACGCTGGAAGTTCTGCGCCAGCCGCTGGAAAACGGCAGCGTCACAATCTCCCGCGCCAAAGAAACAGTCACCTATCCGGCCCGCTTTACACTGATTGCGGCCATGAACCCCTGCCCGTGCGGCAATTTGGGCCACCCACATAAAACCTGTACTTGTTCCCCGGTACAAATCAGCCGCTACCAATCTAAAATATCCGGCCCGTTGCTGGACCGCATTGATTTAACGGTCAATCTAAACCCCGTAGCTTACAGCGACTGGAATAAGGCCGCTGAAGGGGATACTTCCGCCCAAATTGCCGCGCGCGTTTTGGCGGCGCGGCAGCGGCAGCAGAAACGCTTTAAAGGTACGGACACCACGGCAAATGCGTTCATGACGACCCAGCAAATTAAACAATTCTGCCCTCTGCCGGCAGGAGCCGATGCCATTTTAGAGGCGGCGATGCGTAAATTCGGGCTTAGCGCGCGCAGCTTGGATAAAGTGCTTAAAACAGCCCGCACAATTGCCGATTTGGAGGGCAAAGAACAAATAGAAAATACGCATCTTATGGAAGTATTGCAATACCGCCCGCTGGACCGCAAGGGGGTGCCGGATTTATGAGCGTTTCCATGCAGGAGCGTTTGGCGCGCATACGCATCAATGCTTTTCTATATTTACGGGCGGACTGGTTGGCCCGGTTGATTGATATTTTTGGTTCCGCTGAAGAAATTCTCAAACAAAATGCGGAAACTTTGGCCCAACAAGCCCAGATGAATCCTTCCACCGCCGCCCATTTTTTGCGTGATGCGTTTGCCATAGATCCGCAGGAAGAATTGGAAAAAACGGAAAAATACGGCGGGCGGATTTTAATCCCGGAAGATGAAGCTTATCCGCAAGCACTGCGCAGTATTAAAGAAGCCCCTGTGGCTTTGTATGTGCTGGGGCAGCTGCCCAGCAAACACCAGGCCTGTATTGGCATGGTAGGCACACGCAAAATTACCCCTTACGGCAGACGGGCCGCCACCACGCTGGCAGAAGGATTGGCGGAGGCCGGAGCAGTTATCGTCAGCGGGCTGGCGCGCGGAGTGGACAGTTACTGCCATGCGGCGGCGGTAAGAAAGGCAAAGCCCACCCTAGCGGTTATCGGCACGGGTATTGGCCGTTGCTATCCAGCAGAAAACCGCGAATTAGCCCGCGCCATCTTGCAGCATGGCGGCGCAATCATATCGGAATTGCCATTTAATAAACCGCCCAACGCCTTCCATTTCCCACGCAGGAACCGCATTATTGCGGCGCTTTCGGAGCTAGTAGTGGTCGTGGAAGGAGAAGCAAAATCCGGTGCATTGATTACAGCCAAGCTGGCTCTGGAAATGGGCAAAGACGTATTAGCCGTACCGGGGCCGATAGACAGTCCCCAAAGCGCCGGGCCAAATAATCTGATACGAGATGGGGCAGGCGTTGTCACATGCGTAAAAGATATAATAGACTATATACCGGAGCCGGAACTGTTTGATTTACAGACCCCCAGCACAGACAAAGAGGTTCAACAGACGGCGCAAGACTTGCCGGATACGCAAAAACGCGTACTGGAGTATATTGGCTCCCAAGAAGTCAGCGCTGACCAGTTGGTAGAAGCACTGGGATTGAGCGTACCGGAAGCAGCAAGCGTATTATTTGAGCTGGAAGTACAGGGATTTTTGACCAGCCGGGCAGGATTATACAGCAAAAATAAATTTTAATTTTATCTGAAGGATACTTATGGCTACCAATAACATTAAAGGCAAAAAACTCGTTATCGTAGAATCCCCCACGAAACAAAAGACCATTAGCAAAATCTTAGGCGCAGACTATTTGGTGCGCAGTTCTTTTGGCCATGTGCGGGATTTGCCCTCTCATGATATGGGCGTGGATATTGCCAACGGATTTAAACCCACCTACCAGCCTGTAGAACGGGCCAAAAAACTCATCAAAGAGTTGGAAGCCGCCGCAAAAAACGCACCGGAAATTTACCTGGCTACAGACCCTGACCGCGAAGGAGAAGCGATTGCCTGGCATTTGGTAGAGCTGTTAAAGCTGCCCAAAGAGCGCTACCAGCGCATCTATTTCCATGAAATCACGCCGGCTGCTATTAAAGAGTCTTTTTCCCATGCGCGTAAAATTGATGACAATTTGGTCAATGCGCAGCAGGCGCGGCGCATCTTGGACCGTATTGTAGGGTACAAACTTTCTCCGCTGCTGTGGAAAAAAATTACCTCCGGCCTTTCTGCCGGACGGGTGCAGTCCGTCGCAGTACGCCTGCTGAGCGAACGCGCCAAAGAAATTGCCCAATTTAAAGAACAACCCTATTGGTCGCTCAAGGCCCAATTTGAAAAACCGGGCGCCCAGCCGCTGTTTTGGGCGCGGCTTTTAAAATGGCAGGGGAAAAACGTAGAACAGACAAAAACTTATCACCTGTTTGCGGAAGATTATAAAGTAAAAAACACTGTTTTTGACAAACCGGAGACATTGGCCCCAGTCAGCGCCCTGCTGCGCCAAGGCCCGTGCACTGTAGTAAAAGTGGAGAGAAAAGCCGTTAAACAAAAACCCAAACCGCCTTTTATCACCAGTTCTATGCAGCAAGATGCATATAACAAGCTGGGTTTCCCTTCCCAAAAAACAATGATGACGGCCCAACACCTCTACGAAGGTATAGAGATCTCCGGGCAAACGGTGGGGTTGATTACCTATATGAGAACGGACTCGTTCAACGTCTCTAAGCTGTTGCAGGAGCAGACTCACCAATTTATCACGGAGAAATACGGGGCTGAATTTGCACCCGCGCATGCTCCGGTATACAAGAGCAAAGTAAAAGGCGCACAAGAAGCGCACGAGTCTATCCACCCCACTGACGTGCGCCGCACCCCCCAAAGTATAAAACAATATTTGACCGCAGACCAGTATAAACTGTATGAACTCATTTGGCTGCGCTTTGTGGCCAGTCAGATGGCGGAGGCGGTGTTTAATACCGTAACTGTGGATATTCAAGCCGGTCAGAACGCCGACTGCCTGCTGCGCGCAGGCGGCAGAACTGTAAAATTCCCGGGATATTTGTCAGTTTATAAAGATGACGATGAAGAAGAAAATGAAGATACGGCCCTGCTGCCCGAGCTGGCGGAAGCCGACGTGCTGACTTTAAAAGAAATAGCTACAAAAGACCATAAAACCACGCCTCCACCGTATTATAACGAGGCCAGCTTGATTAAAACCTTGGAAAAACATGGCATTGGGCGCCCTTCCACCTATGCTCCTACCATAAAAACGATTCTGGACCGAAAATATATTGCCCGCCAGCCCAAAAGCAACAAATTGGTAGCTACGGAGCTGGGCATTACGGTAACAGAAAGCTTAAAAGAATTTTTTAAGGAAATTATGGATCTTTCCTACACAGCCGGTGTAGAAGAAAAATTAGACGAAGTGGCTGAAGGAGCCCAACAATGGGTGGATTTGCTGCGTGATTTTTATATTCCATTCCAGCGGGAACTGGAACAAGCAGACAAACAAATGCATCGCCCCGCCGCCAAACAAACTGAAGAAAAATGTCCGCTTTGCGGCAAACCCATGCTGCTTAAAACCAGCCGCTTTGGGCAATATTTAGTCTGTTCTGACGCGCCGGCCTGCAAAGGCAAAATCAATTTAGACAAAGAAGGCGAAAAAATAGCGCCGCAAACCACCAACGAAATTTGCGACAAATGCGGGGCGCCCATGGTAATCCGCACGGGTCGGCGCGGTAAATTTATGGCATGCTCCGCCTATCCGAATTGCAAAAACACTTATTCCATAGACGCAGAAGGGAATAAAATTGTTTCTGCCGGGCCGATACTGACAGAACATATATGTGACAAATGCGGCAAAAAGATGGTGCTGCGCAGCTCTAAGCGGGGTTATTTCCTGGGGTGTTCGGGATATCCCAAATGCCGCAATATCGTCACTATTTCTGATGACGAAATAGCCAAAATAAAAGCCCAGCACGAACAAAAAGCAGGCTAAATGGAGTCCAGACGTGGAAAAATGGACAGAGGCGTTCTTGTTGCATTTGCAGAATAAAAATTTCTCCCCCCATACATGGCAAGGATACGGGGAAGATTTACATGAGTTCGCCGCTTTCTGTGCTCAACGCAAAGCCGATATATCCGCCGGATTTAGTCCGGCTTTGGTACGTTCTTTTTTAGCATCGCTCTCCGCCAAACATCCGGCACGCAACACCATATTGCGCAAAATAGCGGCGTTGCGCAGTTTTACGCATTATTTAGTAGAACAGGGCCATATTACCCAAGATCCGTTTAAACTGCTTCCTGCACCCAAACGGGAACGGCTGCTGCCCAAATTTTTAACTGCCGACGAAGCAGACCGGCTGATAGATACTGCCGCAGAAAAAGGCCGCTACGCCGCGCGCAACCGGGCTCTGTTTGAGTTGATTTATTCCAGCGGGCTGCGCCGCAGCGAAGTAACTGGACTGAAAATAGCCGATGTGGATTTCTTTAACGGAGTAGTAAAAGTATTGGGCAAAGGCAACAAAGAACGCTTTGTCCCCGTAACGGACACAGCACTAAAAGCAATCAAAGACTATTTGGCCACGCGTCCACACCCACAAGGACAAGATGCTTTGTTTTTAAACAAAAACGGTACCCCGCTGAGCGGAGACGGTTTGGCTTATATTTTTAAGAATTTAGCTATACAATCGGGTATCGCGCGCAAAATCAGCCCCCATAGCCTGCGCCATTCATTTGCCACGCACTTGCTCAACAACGGGTGCGATTTGCGCAGCCTGCAGGAAATGCTGGGGCATAAAAGTCTGGCAGCCACACAAGTATATACCCATGTGTCGCTGGAAAAACTCAAAAGCGTGTATCAGCACGCTCATCCGAAAAATAAGGAGCCGGAAGTATGATTGGAATCGGGGTGGATATTGGCGGAACATTTGTAAAACTCTACGTCATGAATGAACGCGCAGAGATTCTCCGCAAAGAAAAAGCGGAAACCAATTATGAAAACGGGCCGGAAGCGTTTTTAAAGCAAATAGCCGATTTTATAAACCAAATAAAAAATCAATTTCCGGACCAAAAAATCACCGTCGGCGTAGGCGCCCCCGGAGACGTAGATAACCAGCGGGGTGTGCTGCGTTACAATCCCAACTTAAAATTTAAAGATGTTGATGACTGGCCGCTGGCAGATATTTTAGAAAAACATACCGGCATACGGCCTTATGTAGCCAATGACGCTACGCTGGCCGCTTGGGGTGTATATGAGAGCGTATTGAAACGTCAAGGAACCAACGTGCTGGTCATTACGCTGGGCACCGGCGTAGGCGGCGGATTAATTTTAAACCGGGAACTCTATCAGGGCTCCAATGGCACTTCGGGTGAAATCGGCCATGCCAAAATAGCCAGCACCAAGACCGGCCCCCAATGCGGTTGTGGGGCGCGCGGCTGCTTGGAATCTTTTGTAGGCACTATCGGCATACGCCGGCGCGTAATGGAAGGCATTTTGGAACACCCGCAATCTATCTTGGCTAAAATGGTGCAAAAAGAACAGGATTTTAAGATAGAGCTCGTTTCGCGCGCAGCGGAACAAGGCTGTCCGCTGGCATTAAAGATTTGGGAAGATACCGGATTTTTCCTGGGCATCGGCATAGCGAACGTATGCTTAGTATTAGATGTAGATACCGTCGTATTAACTGGCGGCGTATCCGGTGCGGCTAAATATTTCTTGCCTGCGGTGGAAAACATTCTGCACCACCAACAGATACAAACACCCTTTAAAAAATTGAAATTGCTGGTATCGCAAAATCCCAATATTGGCGGCGTGGGCGCCGCTATGTATGCCATACACCAAGAGTCTAAAACGAAATGATCAAACGATTGCTTCTTCCTTTGCTGTTTAGTATAGCCATCGTGCCCGCACGCGCGGCCGATAATGTACTTCCGCCGCCTCAAAGTGAAGAAGGAACTATTTATTTCTCTGCGCAGGAAGCCTCGGCTGATCCGGCTGCAAAGAAAGTCAACTTGCAGGGAGATGTTACCATCACGCAGCAAACCCAAGACGGGCAGACCCGGGTAGCCAGCGGAGAGGATATCACCCTAGACCAACAGAATACCACCGTTTCCTCCAGCGGCCCCATGACTGTACGGGCGGAAGGAGGAGAATTGCACGGAGAGAATTTATCCGTCAATTATCAAACCCAAGATTTCTATGCGGAAAACACTTCCACCGTATATCCGCCGCTGCGGGTCATTTCCGCGCAGCAGCTTTCTTCCCAAGACGGCACGCAACGTCTAAAAAAAGCCGTATTGACATGCTGCAATCTGGAACCCCCGCATTACACCATCACGTTAGGAAGCTTAAAAGTGTCTCCCCAAAAACGGCTTTTTGGCACCAATGCTCTCTTTCGCTTAGAAGGTGTGCCCATATTATGGCTGCCTATTTATTGGCGTTCGCTGCAAAGCCAAAAACCGTGGACCACCTATGTTGACTTCACTCAAAGCAACGATACCGGTTTTGGCCTGCTGACTTCCACTGTTTTTGACGAAGTGCTGGGATTTCGCCCTAAAGTAAATTTAGATTTTTATACAGAATCCGGCATAGGCATGGGGTTGGAGCTGATGGCGGTAGAAACGGAAACGCTGCGCGGTACGGCAGAGGCTTACTATATTAATGACCATTCCGACAAAGACGAAGATTATACAGTTGACGGACACCCCTTCCAACTCCAAGATACCAAACGCTGGGGCATACGCGGCGGATATTGGTGGGAGATGTACGACAGTTCTGACCATTTTAACAACCCTACCGGCGCTCTGTACCAGTTTCAAACTCAGTTCCGCATGGTGTCAGACCCGTATTTTAACGATTCTTTCTTCCGTGGAAATCCGTACATTTTTACTCCTGACCAAGAGACCAATTTTTCGCTCTCCCGCCAGAGCCGCCGTTCCACACTGCGCCTAAGCTATTTGCAGCAGGATATTTTTGCCTGGCAGCGCGGGGAATTCATCGCCAAAGAGCGCAACCTGCCCCAGCTGGAATATACGCTGATGCCGTTTACGGATCCTCTTTTGGGATTAAGCCACCACATGGAAGTCAGTTTCAACAATACTTCCTTAATGGAAGAAGAGTGGAAAAAAGAAGGGAATGCCCGCTGGACCACAGAAAAATCTATCCGCTTGGCACGCAATTTGACCTTTCTGCCCAGCGTATTCTACGATCAGCACGTCACGCTGGAAGACGAAGATTACAACGGCAAGACCGCTTGGGTGGGCCGCATTGGTACCGATTTAAATTTGCAGACCGACACCCCGCTGGGCACGCTGGATTTTGGCTACCAATACACCAAACGCCTTTCCACCGGCACGCTCTCCACCGACACTTCTTCTTGGGATCATGGCGAAGAACGCAACCGGCTCTATTTGGAAAATTATTTCCGCCCTTCCTTCAACACCTATGTACGCTTGGGCACAGGATTTAGTTTAGTCAATTATGACGGCATAGCCGGCTCTTGGGACCATTTAAAATACCGCATAGATCCTATTTTGATAGAAGCCGGTTATACATCTTCTGACGGGAAAGTCAATTTGTTTGTGCAAAATTTGTACGATTTGATTGACAAAAACCAAGCTTTGGTCGCCCAAACCAATTTTACGATTAAAGGCCAACAGCTGGGCATTGGGGTAACCAATTATGATACAGACCAAGACCCCTATTCACTTTACCGCACCTATTCCAACCGCTACACCTTTACCACCTATTTTGGGCTGCGCCTGCCCGATGCGACTTGGAGCCTAGATTTAGGAACGGATATTCAGCTGCAAAGCGGCAGTTGGTGGGCGTTTAACAAATTGGCACGTTTTTCCAAACGATTCCACGACGCTATAGTAGAATTAACTGTACGCGACCGCAACGAAAACTTATCGTTTGCCTTCCGCATTAATATTTTGTGCGGCAATGACGCCAAAGAAAAACAGGCCCACATGCAAAACCAAGACCAATATTGGTACCCATGGCGCAGCGGCAATGATTTGCGTGACATGTAAACACAAGATGTAAAAAGATTTTGAGGATCGCAAAGAGAGGAAAAAATTATGACTCCGAACTTGATGTTCAAAAAGCAGGGTTGGATAGAAGTAATCTGCGGCTGTATGTTTTCCGGCAAAACGGAAGAACTGATCCGCCGCGTACGCACCGCGCTGATTGCCAAACAAAAAGTGCAGTTGTTTAATTCCAAATTAGATACCCGTTACGGCATTGGCAGCATTATAAGCCACAATCAAAACAAAGTAGATGCCGCCTGCGTCAAAAACTCGTCGGAAATCTTGCCTTTAGTGGAAAAAGATACCCAGGTAATTGCTATAGATGAAGTGAATTTTTTTGATAAAGGCATTGTGGAAGTTTGTGAGAAATTAGCCAATATGGGCAAACGCGTCATTGTGGCCGGGCTGGATACGGATTATCGCGCCGAGCCCTTTGAAGTGACGGCCGCCCTGTTGGCGAAGGCTGAGTATGTAACAAAAAATTTGGCTGTTTGCACAAAATGCGGCAATCCGGCCAGTTTTACCCAACGCATGACCAAAGACACCAGACGTATTGTGGTAGGCACCACTGACGCTTATCAAGCACGGTGCCGCCGCTGTTACCGCAAACCCAAGGAGAAAACAAAATGAGCCAAGCATTTACCGATATAGAAAAAAAGACAGTAGCCGTTACTGACACGCCCCCTGTTTACGCCGGATTTTGGATTCGGGCGGTGGCATTTATAATAGATTCTGTTATTATATCTATTCCCGCCACCCTTTTATCTATTCCTTTGTTTGGATACGGTTTTTTCCACCTTATGCCTTATATAGACGAATTTAACAGGACACAAACCGTCTCTCCGGAAATGGCGGCGGCCATGTCTCTGTTTGGGTTCATCATTTTGTTGGTACAAATATTTTCTTTGCTTCTGTTCTGGCTCTATTATGCAATACTGGAAAGCTCCGCCAAACAAGCTTCTTGGGGCAAACAGCTCCTGGAGCTGCATGTGACAGATGAATATGGGCAACGCATCTCGTTTGGCCGGGCAACGGGGCGGACTTTTGCCAAAATCATTTCCTATGTCATTTTATATATCGGCTTTATGATGGCGGGCTGGACAAAGGAAAAATGCGCTCTGCATGATTTTATTGCCGGCACGCGTGTAGTAAAAAATAACAAATAGTCTTTCTTGAAAAGCCAAGTCCTCGGCATCACCCGGGGACTTGGCATAAAAGAAGCGGAGCCCCGGTTTGAGACTCCGCTTATATAAAACACATTGCACGGAATGTGGAATTAAAAAGACCAATGCGGGGTAAAACTCTCCCCCGGCAAATCCGCCACCAAATGCGGAGCGCTCCCGTCAGCGTCCATTACATACAGCTTCCGCTTGCCGCCGTCACGCGTACTGGTAAAAGCAATAAACCTCCCGTCAGCAGACCAAGTGGGGTCCTCATTACTGCCGGCGTCCGTCGTCAGACGGCGCAGCTGGGTTCCCGTCAAATCCACTAGGAAAATATCAAACGGGTGATACGGGGACTCACGCCCGGCAAACACAATCCATTCCCCGGTGGGGGACCACTGGGGGCTGTCAGACCAGTTGAAGGTTTTGGTCAGCGGGCGGGTTTGGCCGGTGGCCAGTTCCATTACATAAATCTGAGGATTGCCGGCCCGGTTAGATACGAAAGTAATATATTTGCCATCGGGAGAATAAGATGGAGAACCGTCTACAGACTGGCGGTTGGTAATTTGTTTTTTCTCTCCGCTTTCTAAATTGTAAATATAAATACTGGGGTTGGGACCTTTGGAGCTGGTAAACACCAAGGCCTTCCCATCTGGAGATACTCCCCCTATCAAAGACAGACCGTTGCGGATAACAACCGGCGCTATTTTACCTGCTTTCAAATCAATGGCAAAAATGTCCGGGTTTTTATAACGATAGGTCGTATAGTAAATCCGGCCGTCTTTGCTCCAACGCGGCAATAAAGAAATGCTGCGGTCATTGGTCAGTTTTTTGAGATTTTGTCCGTCATAATCCACCACATAAATTTCTTTATGTCGGGTGGCATTATTGGAAAAAGCAATCTTCGTATCCGCAATACCGCGCCGACCGGTAAGCGTTTGTATAATCTGGTCTGCCGCTATATGCGCCAAACGGCGCAGACTGGCTTGATTCCCTTTAAATGCTTTGGCAAAGACAGGCGCCTGCGTACTTACATCATACACATAAATCTTAATCGTATAATGAGGGGCTTGGTAAGAAATATCCCCCCCAATCATATAAGCTGCCCGCTGTTTGGCCCAACCGGAAAGAGTTGCCTGCAAGTTTTTACTGTCATAAGCCGGGCCGTCTTCAGAAACTTCAAAATACCGGCCATATAAAATATCCGCCCGCAGCGTATCATGCACTTGCTGGGCCGCCTGGGCAGCATCTGCTCCGGCGGCAAAGGCCGGCATGGCTATCACAGGCAAACGTTTAGCCCCGGCAGACGTAATACCGATATATACATCTGTTTTGGGGGCCGCAAACACCGCCCCCGCGCAACATATAATAGCCAAAAAGGCAGGCACTATTTTTACTATTTTCTTCATGGTATTTATTTTAAATTAGCCAATTCTTCTTTGGCCAGTTGGGCTTCCGGAGTCCGAGCAAAATCCTGCACGACGGAATTAAGATAACGTTTGGCTTCTTCCGTCTTGCCCAACGGAATAATGCTGCGGGCATATTTTAAACGTGCGGTAGGAATGACTTTGCTGTCTGGAAATTTTTGCAGTACAGTCGCGTAAGCGATGGCGGCCGGACGAGACTGATTCATGGCGCTGTACGCATCTCCTAAGAAGATGTACGCCTGTTGAATATTTTCCCCGTCTGGATATTTATCAATATAGAGCTTAAATCCGGTTACCGCCAAGTCATAAGATTGTTTGTTTAAATGATTTTTAGCTTCATTAAAAATCTCAGACGGCAGCATCACGGCGCCGCTTTGTCCGTCTGCGCCTTGCCCCCCCTGTACGGCGGCATTAATATCATCTAATTTGGAAGAAAGATTGAAAATTTGCGCGTCTAATTGAGAAAGATTTTCATTGGAAACAGCTAAATTTTGATTCAGCTCTTCCATTTTGCTGGCCAATTCCGCTTGATTGGTCTGCATTAGGGCGATGGTGTCATTAAGCTCTCTAAGCTGCAGCTTGAGCGTGCCCATATCACGCTCGCTGGCTAAGCAGCCGGACAACAAAAGGCCCAAACCGCCTAAACAAAATAGTTGTAGTTTCCTGTTCATAACGGTTCGGGCCTCCTTGCCTAAAACAATTAGTTGATGGTCAAGATCGTGTCAGCGCGGCGGTTTTTAGCCCAGCAAGACTGCGTATTTTCATAGCAGATGGGTTTTTCTTTACCGTAAGACACGGTGCTGATGTTGGCGGCCGGGATACCCAAGCGCACATAATAAGCTTTCACTTCATTGGCTCTCTTTTCGCCCAAGGCAATATTGTAAGCGATGGTGCCTCTGGAGTCACAGTTTCCTTCCACCACTACAGTGTAAGGAGCGCCAGCGGTCTGCGCCTTAATGGCTTTAGCGTTGGCTTCCACAATTTTGCGGGCTTCAGCGGACAAATTATATTTGTCCAGCGCGAAGTGAACTACGCCCAAAGAAGCTTGGACCGTTTCCACTTCTTCTTCCGTCACTGTGGTTTCTTGCAGCACCATTTCCGTGGTGGTACCGGCCATGGTCATATCGGCATTGGCATCATCTTTGACGTTCTTTTTGCAAGCCGTCAAACCAGCAGCCAAAGCAATCACGAGCGTTACTTTCAATAAGTTCTTCATGTGTATGTCTCCGTGTTACATATATTTAATTCTACACATAAATAATAGCAGACTTTTTGGGCTCCGGTCAACCGCTTTACAGCACAGAATCCCTTCTGTCACGGCTCCCCCTTTATTTATGTGTTACTTTATTTATAAGACATTGGCCGGTGGGCTGCCAACTTGATTATTATATTAGATAGTGTTTGGGGGTTCAAGCCAAGTTGTTTTTTAGTGGACCATCACTCCGCAGTAAAGCAGCCAGGCGCCATCAGCTGGCAAATGCCAAAGCAGAAAGCAATTGCTACACGAAGACGGGAACGACTCGTTCTTTTCTCCTTTTCCCTCTTAGTTAAAATTCTCCTAACAGAAAATCCCATATAAGTCGGTCCGTCAATCCCCACACAATCGCAGCCCCCGCGCAGAAGCCATCTCCTAAGCTCCATGATAATAATCTAAATACCTGAAAATAGCCTCCACAGGGTTTTATGCTTTTACATAAAAACCCAAAAGGTTCCCGCGTAGAGCCTTAGGCGTTTAAGCTGAGCAACCCAAAGACCCCAAACAACTCATATCTTTCCGCTCCCGGCTGCTGCTTAGCACGCGGAACAAACTCCCGCTTCAGCTGGAGGAAGAGTCAAAAGATTGTCTCTGCGCTTGCTCTTTAAAACGGAACAAATCCCCGGCCCAGTCAATAAGTCTTAAAAAAGCGGAGCAATCTGCTGATTGCTCCGCCTGCAAGATTAACCTGTTGAGATTAGGGTTATTTACTCATAATCTCCACCAAAATCTCATTCATGCGGCGTGGGTTGGCCTTGCCTTTGCTCTTTTTCATAACGGCTCCCACCAGTGCACCCACGGCAGCCCGGTTGCCTTTCTTAAAGTCGGCCACCGCTTTGGGATTTTCATTGACCGCCTCCTGCGCCCAGGCCACCAGCTGTCCTTCATCACTGACTTGGGAAAGACCCAGCTTTTCCACCAGCGCAGCAGCTTTCTGCCCCGTTTTGTACATTTGTTCAAAAACGGTTTTGGCTTGATTGCGGGAGATTTTGCCGCCCTCTACCAGTTTAATCAGTTCCGCCAAATCCTCCGCCGCCACTGGACTGGCAGAAATTTCTTTCTTATCGGCATTCAAAAGCCCCATCAAATCGGTGGTAATCCAATTAGCAGCCGCTTTGGCGGGCACGCCACAAGACAACACGGCTTCAAAATACTCCGCTGTTTGGCGCGTAATGGTCAGCACGCCCGCGTCATAATCAGACAATCCCAATGCGACAAATTTAGCTTCTTTCTCTGACGGAAGCTGAGGCATATGCGCTTTGATTTCTTCCAATCGGTCTTTACGCAATACCAAAGGCGGCAAATCCGGCTCCGGGAAATAGCGGTAATCCAATGCATCTTCTTTAGAACGCATAGCCTTGGTGCAATTTTGTTCTTTATCCCAAAGCAAGGTCTGCTGTACTACTTTTTCCCCGGCATTCAGCAGTTTGCTTTGGCGGTCTATTTCATAATTGATAGCGTCTCTTACAGCTTTAAAAGAGTTTAAATTTTTGATTTCCGTACGAGTGCCGAACGCTTCCTGGCCCACCGGGCGCAACGATACATTTACATCTACGCGCAGCTCTCCCTTTTCCATATCGCAATTGGAAGCGCCTACCCATTGCATCAAGCGTTTTATTTCGGTCAAATACGCATAGGCTTCATCAGCCGAACGCATATCCGGCATAGATACGATTTCCAACAGCGGACAGCCGGAACGGTTAAAATCCACCAAAGAATAATCCGTAAAGTGAGAAGATTTCGCCGCGTCTTCTTCCAAGTGGGCGTGATGAATGCCTATTTTTTTCTTTTGCAAATGGTCTTTGGACCCGAAGATAATTTCTATTTCTCCGCGTCCGTTCACCGGGTGGGCATTTTGCGTAATCTGATATCCTTTAGGCAAATCCGGATAAAAATAATGTTTGCGCTCAAAAGAAGACACTTCATTCGTCTTGCAACCCAACGCCAATCCGGCGCGCACCGCCAAACGGACAGCACCTTCATTCATCACGGGCAAAGTGCCGGGCTGGCCGCTGCAGCGGGGGCAAATTTCCGTATTAGGCCCGGCGCTCTCGTCCATACCGTTGGGGCAGGTACAGAACATTTTGGTTTTGCTGGCCAGCTGTACATGGATTTCTAATCCGATAACAGGTTCAAATTGAGTAGTCACTTTTTATTCTCTCCTAAAATATTATAATATCAAATATGTTTTCTCTTTTTAAGACCACTTCTTACAAAACCGGCGCCGCATTGGCTATTTCCGCCACGGCTGTTTGGAAACTGACTTCCTTTCTAAACGGCATTTTAATCGCGTTATATTTCGGCGCGGGTGCTGGCACAGACGTTTATTTTTATTTAATTATGCTGATGGGTTTTGGAATTACTTTCATGCAGCGGCTCAACAGCACCGTATTAATACCGGAAGCCATGTTCCTGGCGGAACAAGATGCGGCCCACAGCCGCCGCTTCCTGACCATGGGATTTTATTTTTATGTACTGCTGGGCCTTGCTTTGTGCGTATTAGGGTTAACTTTCCCGGCCGGCATTATTGCGGCGGTCTCCCGTTTTGACATTACCCTTTTAAAAAACAATCAAGTGCTGCTCTGCGCCGCATTTTTTCTTTTTGCCACCCATTTAGTCACTTACTATCTGACTGCTATGGCGGAAATGCATAAATTTTTTTCAGTAGCGCTGCTGGGCATTCTTAACGCGCTCTGTCCGCTCTTATTTCTGTTGTTTTTGGGGAAACAAATCGGTATCATCAGCATGGTATACGGATTTCTGAGCGCCAACTTCATTCAGATTATTCTGCTGATAATACTGTTAAAGACCAAGTTGCATTGGGATTTCACGCCGCGCCCCTGTAATATACGCACCGGCGCCCGCCAAAATATGCTGACCGGGCAGACGCTGGCCGCTTTGGACATTGTAAACAATCTTTTGCCCTTATATTTGCTCAGCGGTATGGGGGCGGGCATCGTCAGCGCCTTGAATTACTGCCGGCAGCTGACAGATTCACCCACTGAAATTATTACCAACCGCGTGACCAATATTTCCAAAATAGAATTAACGGAAAATGCGGCGCGAGGACAAACAAACGTATTTAATAAAAACTTCCTATCCACCAACCATTTGCTGCTGTTTATTCTGACGCCGGTGGCGGTGTTCACCTCCTACTTTGCAGCAGATATTGTGGGGTTGTTTTTTGAGAGAGGCAAATTTACTGCACAGGCCGCGGCGGATACGGTGGGATTTTTGAGGCCGCTGATTTTTTCCATTATCCTCATTGTACCTTCCAATCTGCAGGGGAATACCGTCGTAGCATGGCTAAAAGTCAAAGAAGCCTTCCCTTATATGCTGCTTTCCTCGCTGACCAGTATGGCGGCCTGGCTGCTGCTGCCTTATTTGGGAGCGCATGGGTATCCTTATATCGTATTGGGCGGATTCATCTTCAGCTTTGGCGTCAACGCGTTACTGTTCCGCAGGCACTTCCCGTTTGTCAATTATTTCCGTTCTTTTTGGGAGCTGCTGCGGCTGCTGGCCATCAATATTATTGCTTTATTGCCGGCAGCGGCGGTGCGTATGTTTATGGCAGAAGAAGACTGCTTTTTAAATCTATTATTCGGCGGGTCGGTTTATGTAGCCGCCTTACTGATTATTTCGTACAAAAGCCGGGATTTGCAGCTGTTTCTGAAATCTACGGAAGTGTCCCGCATTGTAAAGAAGTTATTTTAAGCGCTCGCTGAGCGCTTCTTCGGCCGCCGCCAATACCTGCGCAGCATGCAACGCGTCTAAATTGCGGCAGGAAGGATATCCTAAAGCGCAGCGAACATGCCAAGACGTACCCAACAGCCACATACAGCTGCCGCAGACATCTTGCTTTAAATTGATATTTTTCTCCAATCCAAAAAAGCGTTTATCCGTCGGGCCGAATAACACAACGCAACGGGTTTTTAGTCCGCGCGAAAGCTGCACCAAGCCGCTCTCTCCATCAATATGCAGTAAAGAAGACTGCAACAATGCCGGTAAATCCGCCACCTGTGTTTTACCTATCAGACTGATATCTGCAAAATCAAAAACGACGCTGTTTTTGCCGCCTACTTGCACCAATAAAATGTCCGGATAACGGGCTTTGAGCAAAGCGGCCAGCTTGCGCCACTGCGCCACAGGCCAACATTTCAACGGACGCAAGCCGTGCAAGGAAAAAGTCGCGTCAATGCCATCATGTAAAGTAATGTATTTCTTGCCAGCCAGCCCAAAACGCTCCAAACGGACCGAAGAAGTCAGCCCGGCCGGCAAAGCGGGGGCTTGCGATGGATCAAAATCCAACCCGCTCAAATAAGACAACCAATCCGCCCGCGCAAAACCTTTCTGCACCAAAAAAAGGCCCATCAAATCTTCCAGCAAGTAATTATCTTGCAGGAAACAGGCCACCTCTTGTTGCCGGTGGGCCATTTTATCCAGAAGAGGCAAAAAATCGGGCTCTATTTCTGCAATACGGCGGCGGTTGGCGTGTACGGTTTTAAAAGACTGGCACGTTTCAAAAGCCACGTCATATTTATACCAAAGCGGCTGGCCTGGGGGCAGCAAAACCGTCTGTTCATTCGGTTCAAACAGAGCCGTAGCAGCATAAGGGGAGTCCGTATGCAGATAAAAAACTGCCCGGGGCAGATGCTGGCGCATAGCCAATACCGCCAAACGGGCCACGGCACAGTCCCCCAGCCCGCCGCGCAAATGCCAAAACACATGCAAGCGGTTATCGCGGGGAGGGCCTTTTTTGAAGTAAGAGAGGAAACGACGCCGGCTCTGCCACCAAAGCTTATTGCGCAAACGTCGGTAGGCAAAGGCCCAACGAACGACGCGGCAATCCCGCCCATACATTTGAGGCAGATTAGCCAAAGCAGCCAGCAAAAGCCGCGTCTTATCGTCGTCTAATTTCATGAAATGCTTTATTTTTCCTCAAACAGAGCGGCGAAGGCTTCAAACGGGAACCGCTCCTTCATGCGGGAAGCTTCTATGGCCATTGCCACGCGTTTGCCCCAGTTGACCATTAGTTCATCTAAGGCTACTGTCAGCGGTTCTTCTTCCCCGGCATTGACTAACAGGCCGCTTAGTGCATTGGCCACCAGTTCATCGGCTCCAGGCACGTCGGTGGCCACCACCGGCAGCTTGCTGGCCATAGCGTCAAGCAGCTCATCTAAGGCTTCCGCATCGCGGGCAGGACTTACATAAATATCAGCATTACGCAGCAGACTGTACAAGTCGCTCTCGGCAGGTACGATTTCCGTACTGTCTGCCAAATGATTCTTTGTAATGAATTTTTTGAGAGCGGCTTTATTTATTCCGTCTCCCACAATAGTCAAATGCCAAGTGGTATGCGCCGGGGCCAAGCGCGCCCAAGTTTTCAGCAAAACATCAAAACCGCCGTTTTTGGTTAATTTGCCGGCAGCCACAATATTGTTTTCTTTTTTAAAGCAAGCCGGTTTGTCATAATTATAATGTTCCACCCAAACCGCCGGATTGGCGACACGCACTGCATTGGAAGAATAAATCTTTTTATCCAACGGCTTATCCGAAACGCCGATAACAACCACTTTCTGGGCTTTTTTAAGGAGCGCTTTTTTGTTTTTAACTGCTTTTTCTTCTTTAAAGTTTTCCGGCTCGCAATAGATATACGGCATACCCGCCAATGCAGCTGCTTCGCAGGCCGGCAGACTGGCCAACGCAATCACCCGTTCCGCTCCTTCTTTCTTAAACGCTTCGGCCAAACTTTTGGGCTTGGCGGCGGCGGAAAATTCCAATGTTTTCAATCCGCTGTTTTTAGGCAGTTTGCCTTTTAGCCCGGCCAATACCGCCTCAGCTCCATTTTCTGTTATCACCTGAGCCAGCCGGGCGCCCAAACGCAACCCGGAAAAATGTTTATGATTACCCACAAATACAATACTTTTCATATACCTCACCTTCTTTGGGCCCGAAAGACCCAACCCTGTTTATATTAACTTGTTTTTTAAATTGTACATAATATAGACGCTCTATGGGTTTTTATATAACGTTTCTATGGAATAGGTAATTGCTCTTACCACTCCGCTGTTTGTACTATTACTTTTTGCTGTGCTGCTGGCTCTGCTCACCGCGACAGCCGTACTGCTGTGCAAGGCTGCGCCCAAACACAACGCCGGCAAATGGGATATAGCGCTGCGGCCGGCGGTATTCTGTTTGTTTTTGCTCCTGTTTTTGCCTATTCTATTTCAAATGAAAGAGGCCTCGGCCATTTCTTGACGGAAGTTCATCTTCTTTTTTCTATTGCCGGCAGGCTGTGTCTGGGCCAGCATAAAACGAACAGGACCTCAAAATAACAGGCGCTCCTTCCGCCCAGATACCTCGTGCCGGGCCAATCCCCACCTATATGGGGCCGCACCTTATCCGGCAAGCGGGTGCACTGATATAGCGTTTATTTATTTCTTGACGGCAAGGGTCCCGCCCTATCTTTTACTGCCAGTCTCTGCCAGTGCAATGGCTATTTTCCCCGGCTCAGCCTGGAATCATAACACAAAAAAACCGCCCCTAGCGGGCGGTTTGCAAAATCTATTGCGGGGACTGGATTTGAACCAGTGATCTCAAGGTTATGGGCCTTGCGAGATACCAGGCTTCTCTACCCCGCAATATAAGTATAGCAAATTTAGGTCCTAAGCGCAAACAGCTACGCCCGCCATTTCTAAGGGAAATAGGCAAAATCCACCCCATACCCAGCTTAAAAATATTTCCATTCCCCACCGGAGAACAAAGAAAACCAAGCCGACTTGCAAATTACAAACGGGCGCACCCGCGGCATGGTATCCCCGCGCATGGCATTACTTCAACCGCCTTGCAAATGAACGCCACAGCCACAGCGATTATTTATTTCTTAAAACACAGCCGTAATGCTGTCCTGTCTCCTGCGGCAATTTGTTCCCTTCAAACGCTCCCGGGGATAACGCACGCCCAACTTGTTCCGCCAAGGCACTCCTACACCTGCGGGTTGTTTGAAACAGGCCACCGCCCTATCTATTTTTCCGTACCAGCCGGCATTGGCAGAATCGTAGCTTTCTATACAATAAATATCCCGCCGCAGCCAAGGGGTCTGCCCACAACAAATGTACAGCACGATAACACAAAAACGCTTTCCCTAACACTTTCTGCAGGTTTCTGCCTATAACAACAAACGCGCAGCTGCAACGGCTGCGCGTTTTAAAAAGGCCTCTTTTTTCGCTGTTTACTTCTTTTCGGGAACTTTATACATGGGGTAAAAATACAATCCCATAAACACAGGATTATCATAAAAACCTTTTACCCGGCTGCGCATGGCCCATACGCCAGAAGGGTGTACCGTATAAATCTGCATAGCATCTTCATAAGCAATTTTTTGCAACTCTTTATAATATTTAGCGCGTTTGGCCGGGCTACTTTCCGCCACCGCTTTCATAATCAACTTATCCGCTTTCGGATTTTTATATCCTTGGGATAAGGCATAACGGCCATCACTATGCATGAAATTAAAATAAAAATTATGCGCATCTGCATAATCCGCCACCCAACCGCGCACCCACAACGGCATTTGACGGGCTGCCGTTTTTTCCAAGAACGAAGACCACATAACGCCACGCACTTCTACCTTAAACTTGGGATTTAGGCTCTCCACATTGCGTTTAAGCATTTCCGCCGCCATCTGGCGGGGAAATCCGCCCGTATTATATGTCATAGTTAACGTAAAGCCTTTTTCCCACACTTCTCCATTCCACGCTTTTTTGAAGTGCTCCTCCGCTTTCTTTAAATCAAACGTATAATGAGGATCATCTTTTTCATAAAAAACCAAGCCTTCCGGCGCGGGACCATAAGCCAACGTACCACGCCCGCCCAAAGACTCCTTTAAAAAAGCCTCATAATCAAACGCATAGGCAAATCCTTTTCGCACATCGGGATCGGAAAAGAAATTCGGAGGAATTCCTTTGCCGTCTAATTTGCCAGACCCGATATCCGGGTTGCCTTGTGCATTAATATCTAAAGTGAAGAAAATAACCGGATCTGTACGCAAACGGGGCAAATTATCATACACAACCACATTGTCATTCCCCCGCAATTGGTCCGCATATTGGGAAGAAATTTCTACGATATCCGCATCTCCCCCTTCCAACAACAAACGCAGCGTGCTCTGCTCGGTCACCGTCATCATATGAATATTTTTAATAATCGGCGCTCCTTCAAAATAATCTTCATTAGCCGCCAGCTGCAACCGCCGGCCGGAGATGTCCCAGCGGACCAGCTTAAACGGCCCGGTACCATTCATATGATTAAACAGATAGGAAGATTGTTTCTCAAAATTATTATATTGTTTCCACGTTTCTTCGGTGCCGTCCCAGCCGCCATGCCCGGCTACCCAATCCTTAGGCACGATATAACCCCACCGGGCCAATACGGACAAAAAAGGAGCAAAGGATTTTTTGAGATGAATCACCACATTGTCGCCTTTTACTTCAATAGCTTGGGCGGCTTGTTTAAAATCCACAACAATATTTCCCTGGTCATCTCGGGTAGACGTATAACCCAAAATCGGTTCCAACAACAAAGAAGAAGGCCCTCCGGATACATCGGAAAGCATAAAACGCAATAAGGAATAACGTACATCTTCCGGCGTCAGTTCCGTACCGTCATGAAATTTCACTCCTTTGCGAATGGGAAACGTATACGTCAAGCCGTCTTTGGACACCAACCCATTCTGCCGGCTGGGGACCTGAGTGGAAATAGAAGGCAAAAACTCCGTCATGGATTGGCCATTAAACTTGAGCAATGTATCATAGACATTAATCATCATGCCCTGCGTTACCCCGTCATAAGAATAAACCGGGTCCAACGACTGCATTTCTCCGCCATGCGCCACTACCAAAGTAGTATTATCCTGCTTTTTGGCGCAACCTGCCGCCAAGAATAGCAACCCTGTCAACAAAACCATAATCTTTTTCATAATTTCCTCACTAAATAAGCAGCCCCTCGTTTATTTCTAAGCCAAGCGCGGGCAAATTCAGCCGCATCATATAGCCGCACTACCTCCCCCTTGGTATCGGCGGCCGGATCGGCCACTCGTATTTTACCATTTTCCCAGCCGCACAGCAGCACCAAATGTCCTGGCGTATGCGCTACTGCCGCCCCCGTCAATTCCCCGCGTTCATAGGCAAGCGTTGCCAACACCAGACTGTGCGGCGTTAGAAATTCTTCCAACTGAGCCAACCGATGAAACCGCGCCACAAAAGCCTCAAACCCGCAGCGCGCCGCATAGGCTGTGTTAAATGTCCAATTCCCGTAAATACGCGCCCGGTCATCATATACCGCTGCTGCCGTTTGAAGCGGCTGGGCCGCATATCCCAACGCGTTGAGAGCCATTGTAAGAGAAGTGGGGCTGCACAGCCTTAATTGATCGGTGGGCGATACATCTAAACGCATTTGGGAAATGGCAGAAACCGCAATCTTGCGCCGGCCGGCGGGCAATATGGCGGCACATTCGTCATAGACAGCCGCCGCGTCGGTCAGTGTAATGAACACATCAGGCATGTTCATTTCTCCCTGCAGCGTCAACCGAAAACGATACGCTTGGGCGGGTATTTTCGCCTGCAGAACATCTACCGATACAGATACCGAAGCGTCTTCATATGGCTCAAAACTATGATTTGTTTTCGGCGAATATAAAGCCAGTTTCAAAAAATCAGTCCAAGTGCCGTTTTGGCGTATTTGCACTTCCGTCATCAGCCAGCCTGTAGCGGCGGCGCGGCAAACAACTGACAAAACAAGAGAAGAAAAATCCACCGACGTTTCAAAAACAGGCGAAACGATGGTATGCGTTTCTCCATCTCCGTCAAATGCATATCCCCGGCACGGGCGATGGAAAAAGGTTAAATAAGGCAGTTTAGATTGTGCAGATTCCATAAAAAAATCGGGGCACCCGGACTCGAACCGGGAACCTTCCGCTCCCAAAGCGGACGCCCTACCATTGGGCCATGCCCCGTATTTTTATTGTAGCAATTTAGGGCTTTGTTTAACAGCATTAACATAACAAACGAGTCTGACGCAACGGGCGCGAATTTGTTATAATAAAGAAGTAGTTTAGCGCCTATAGCTCAATTGGTTAGAGCAACCGACTCATAATCGGTGGGTTCCAGGTTCAAGTCCTGGTGGGCGCATTTTTTATGCCCAAGCGGGCCAACTGCTTGGCCCGCGGCCGGACTTGAGCGCAATTACTAAACGGAGAAATGACATATATGCTCCAGTTTCCCCGTGCAGCACAAACACGCATTTCTTAGCAAGGAAAAGGCGTCTAGAGCATTCATACGCATCTGCACATATCCAAACGGCGCGCAGCGGGCCATGATATGGCTTGCGTCTCAAGCCCGCTAGCTTTACAACGCTTCGCCGGCCGCCATACAGGGCGCTCTTGCGCCGCGCACGCGCAAATGCTAAAATATAAATATTGATCCGGGATGGTGTAATGGTAACACGGATGCCTCTGGAGCATTAATTCTAGGTTCGAGTCCTAGTCCCGGAACCAGATTTATTCAGGCCGCCGCCGGCATAAGGCGGCGGCTGTTTCTTTTAGAGGCTATTATGGAAAATACCGCCAAATCCGCAGAAAAACACAACAACGCGTTAGACGAAATCATCGCCCAGCGCTACGCCGAAGCCAACGAACTAAAAGCCGCCGGCATAAACCCCTATCCCAACCGCTGTGAGAAAAAACAGACCTGCTCTGAGGCTAAAAACTCCCCCGACGACGCAGAAGTCTGCACAGCCGGGCGGTTGGTGCAGCTGCGCTTAATGGGCAAAGCCGCTTTTGCCCACCTGCGCGATTTTTCCGGCAAAGTGCAGTTATATATCGCTAAAGACAACTTAGGAGATGAACCTTACGCTTTCTTTAAAAAGCATATGGCAGTGGGCGACTTTGTATCCGTCACCGGTCATATGTTTGTAACAAAAACCGGTGAACGTACTATTAAAGCAACCAAACTGAACTTAATTTCCAAAGCCATTCGCCCCATGCCGGAAAAATTCCACGGATTGCAAGATACGGAGGTGCGTTTTCGCAAACGCCATTTGGATTTAATTGCCAATGAAGAAGTAAAAGACATTTTTGTCAAACGCGCCAAAATCATTTCTTCCATTCGCAAGACTTTAGACGAAAAAGGATTTTTGGAAGTAGAAACTCCCGTACTGACGCCCGACAGCGGCGGTGCAGTCGCCCGTCCGTTCCAAACCTACCACAACGCGCTGAAAATGCCCTTGCGCTTGCGCATTGCCTTGGAACTGTACCACAAACGCCTAATCGTGGGAGGATTTGACCGCATTTACGAAATCGGCCATATGTTCCGCAATGAAGGCATAGATACAACACATAACCCGGAATTTACCATGATGGAACTCTATCAAGCTTATGGCGATGTAAACACCATGGCAGATTTGTTTGAAGAAATTCTGGGCAATGCCGCCAAAACCATCGGTGTGGAAAAAGTGATGTATCGCGGGCAGGAAATCAATTTAGTCCCCCCGTACAAACGTCTCTATATCCCCGAAGCGTGGAAAGAAAAATTCGGCCAGGACATTCATGACGTGTTAGACGGCCGCCAATTCAAGCGCGAACCATTGGCAAAATTGGCCAAAGAGCAGGGGATTTCTTTCTCCGCCAACGACCCCGACAGCAAACTTTTTGACGAACTGTTTGAAACCAAACTGCTCGCCGGATACAACTGCCCCGTCATCGCGCTGGATTACCCCACCGCGGTCAGCCCGTTCAGTAAAACAAAACCAGGCGATCCTGAGATTGTGGAGCGTTTTGAAGCGTTCGTGAACGGCAGTGAAATAGCCAACGCCTATACGGAGCTCAACGACCCGGCCGACCAGCTGCAACGCCTCAAAGACCAAGCCATTGAAAAAGCCAAAGCCCAAGGCGAAGATGCAGAAAATGCGGATATTTTAGACGGCGATTATATTGAAGCGCTGGAGTCCGGCATGCCCCCGACAGGCGGCATGGGCATCGGCATTGACCGCACGATTATGCTGCTGACCGGACAAGATTCCATACGCGAAATTATTTTCTTCCCCACGCTCAAAGCGCAGGAAGAAAAATAATTCCGTTTCTGTGTTTAGTAAGAAGAAACCCCGCTCCAAAGAGCGGGGTTTCATACAACAACTGAAATACTATCTTTTGCGTTTTAGAAAAAATATTCTCCATCTTCGCCTTGTACCGCACCGGCTTCTATACATACTTCAGCGCTGGAAAAACACCAAAATTTTCCCTCGGCCAACTCTATATAATTATAATTTGGTCCGCCAGCACATATCTCATATTCTTTGCCAATACGAGTGGCACAATACATTACACATGCGCCCGGATTTGCTCCTTTTCCCGCTGCACAAGCAGCTTCATCAAGCCAATATTCGAAATTATCAGTACGCACCCCTTCACTATTCTGGCACGGAGCCCCCAGAGAAAAAGGAGTGCCTGCTAAATTGACACTCAAATCAGATATTTTACAAGGATATTCTCCCGTCTCCAAGCCATACACTATAGCGGCATTAACCAAACTGCGCAAATTACTTTTTGCCTCTGCCATACGGCTTTTCTCTACCGCTCTTTCATAGTGCGGCAATGCAATGGCGGCCAAAATTCCGATAATCAGAACCACTACCAACAGTTCAATCAGCGTAAAACCGCTAAATTCGCGTTTTACAGGTTTTTTTACATCTTGAA